>CAZZZH010000107.1:0-14277 GCA_964658445.1 Ilyomonas sp. | reverse complement strand
GCTACCGGAACGGCAAAACTGGTAGGATAAACGGATGAGCTCAACCCCCGGAAGAAGAGCGACTTCTGCCCTTCGGGATTGACGGAACGAATGAAGTCAATATCCCAATTCTGTGCGTGAACGGCATTTGCAGAGAGCAGACTAACCGCGAGAAGAAAAATAAAAATGGATAAAAAAAATACTCTCATATTATAAGTTAGCGAGGCTTTCTTCGAGCGACTGAATGCGCGCTTCGGCATCGGCTTGCTTTTTTCTTTCCAATGCTACGACTTCGGGTTTTGCGTTCTGAACGAAGCGCTCGTTAGAAAGTTTGCGGATAACGCTATTCAGAAAGTTTCGCTGGTAGTCGAGATCTTTTTGAATCTCTGAGCGAAGCTGGTTTGTGTCGAGCGATGTTTCAGACTGAAGGTACAATTTATCGCTGCCAACGGGCAGAATGATGGCGCCATCTACGGCTTCTTCTACGAAGCGGATGGCTTCTGCCGAGGTTTGTTTCTGCAAAAGGGAAGCGATACTTTCGTAAACGCCCCTCTCCTTTGTCTGCACAGAAATCTGTATCGCCTCGCGAGGCTTCAGGTGATTCTTTACTTTGGCATCGCGAATGCCGGTTATTAATTGCTGCAATAAAATGCCCTGCTGCAACACGGCATCGTCGGCTTCGATGATTCCTGTCCATTGCTTTACACACAAATCATCATCTCTTTCTTCTACCAAATGATAGATTTCCTCGGTAATGAACGGCATAAACGGATGAAGCAACTGTAGCGCGGTGGTGAAGAAAGATACTGTTTTTTGGTACACATTATCATCAATACTTTCGCCTATGGCTGGCTTTATCCATTCTAAATACCAACTGCAGAAGTCGTCCCACACCAAAGAATAGATAACCTTCAATGCCTCGCTGAGCTTGAAGTTGGCCATCAGGTAGTCAACCTCGCCGCGGGCTTTGCGCAGCCGATTCTCGAACCAAAGCACGGCAAAGTTGCGTTCGCTTTCGCCACCCACTTCTTCGCTCCTTTTTTCGCTCCACATGTTCACCAGTTTCAGGGCGTTCCAAAGCTTATTGTTGAAGTTGCGGCCTTGTTCCAGCGATGCTTCGTCGAAGAGCAAATCGTTGCCGGCAGGCGAAGAAATCATGATGCCAAAGCGAACCGCATCGGCGCCGTATTTTTCTATTAAATCGAGCAAATCGGGTGAATTACCCAATTGCTTACTCATTTTCCTGCCTTGTTTGTCGCGTACCATGCCGGTAAAATATACGTCGCTGAATGGCTTACTGTGTTTGAACTGCATACCTGACATAATCATACGCGCTACCCAGAAGAAAATAATATCCTGACCTGTGACGAGTACGGAAGTGGGATAATAATAATTGATATCCGCATTATCAGGCTCGGTAATACCATGGAAGACTTCGATGGGCCAAAGCCAGGACGAAAACCAGGTATCGAGTACGTCGGCATCGCGCGTAAATTGCTGCGGCGCGGTTGCATTTTGCTGCGCATATAATGCCCTTGCTTCTTCCTCAGTTTCGGCAACGACCATGGTGCCTTTTTCATCGTACCACGCCGGAATTTGCTGACCCCACCAAAGCTGGCGGCTGATGCACCAGTCTTTTACATTCTCTAACCAATATTTGTAAGTCGCCAGAAATTTATCGCCAGGATGAATGTGAATGTCGCCGCCCAACACCGCTGCTAGTGCGGGCTGCGCCAGTTCTTTCATTTTCACGAACCATTGGGTGGAGATGCGCGGCTCTACCACTACATTGGTGCGCTGCGAATAGCCGAGGCGCGTGGTGTAGTCTTCTTCTTTTATCAATAACCCTTCGGCGCGCAATTGCGCTACAGCCTGCCTGCGGGCTTCGTAGCGGTCTAAGCCCACGAAAACGCCGGCGGCTTCACTGATCTTTCCTTCTTCAGTAAGCGTATCGATTACGGGCAGCTTGTGTTTTATGCCAATGTTGTAATCATTAATGTCGTGTGCGGGTGTAATTTTTAAAATGCCGGTGCCAAAGGCAGGATCTACATATTCGTCGGCAATGACGGGCACCAGCCGGCTGACCAACGGAACCATAACTTGGCGACCCTGCAGGTGACGGTAGCGCTCGTCGGCCGGATTGATGCAAACCGCCACATCGCCCATGATGGTTTCGGGGCGCTGGGTGGCGATGATAAGGCTATCGATGTCTATTGATGACTCGTCGACTGCGCCTGTCAATTTGTATTTTACATAATAGAGTTTGCCCTCTACATTTTTATATTCTACTTCCTCATCGCTAAGGGCGGTTTTGGCCGCCACATCCCAATGAATCATCCGCACGCCGCGATAGATCAAACCCTGGTTGTACATTTCTACAAACACCCGCATGACGGCTTTGTAATAATGATTGTCCATAGTGAAGGTGACGCGGCTCCAGTCGACACTGCAACCGAGCTTTGCAATCTGGTGATAGATGATACTGCCGTATTTTTCTTTCCACTCAAAAGCATATTGGAGAAACGCCTCACGGGTAAGCTCGTTCTTATCGATACCGCGCTCCTTTAGCATGCCGACTACTTTCGCTTCGGTGGCAATGGAGGCATGGTCACTGCCGGGCACCCAGCAAGCGTTGAAACCCTTCATGCGTGCGGTGCGCACCAGGATGTCCTGCACGGTTTCGTTGAGCGTATGGCCCATGTGAAGCACGCCGGTAACATTGGGTGGCGGAATGACGACGGTAAAAGGTTTGCGATGGTCGGGGCGACTGTTGAAGTAACCTTTCTTTAGCCAGTGTTCGTACCATTTATCTTCGGTAGCCGAGGGTGTGTAATGCTTGCTAAGTTCCATACTGTTTGCGTTGCGAAATGTGTGCAAATGTAAATGAAATGGGTGGAGAAGAAGGCGAGGGAAACGGGATAAGTAATACGGATTTTAAGGATAGCAATGCGAAGGCGGATGGAGGAATAAATTGGTGATTTCTAGAAGGTAAGAAGGAATAAGCGTATGGCCTGAGGTGCCCTGCGAATGCGGGCGGTGTAAATGAAATGAGGAGAAACTTCAATTTGGGTGCAAACACATACCGTGCGATGCAAGCAGCCTCTTTTAAGAGGTTGATGTCTGTTTACGAGACATGAGAAAGTATCGCCACGGCTACGTTTACGAGCGATGTTTTTTACTTACCTAAATAAGAATTAAAAACAAAGAAAAAGGTTTGTATTATTCACAACAACTGTATAACTTTTGGGCTGAAATTAAAAAAACAGAACATAGTTTGTATGCGTAATCTGATGCTTGAGACGAAAGAGATAACCGCTTTGTTTACGTTGATTGACGACCCGGATGAGGAAGTATTTTCTACCGTATCGGAACGCATAGCCGGGTATGGAACGAACATCATTCCGAACCTGGAGTCGCTCTGGGAGAATACGATGCGCGAGGAAGTGCAGGAGCGCATAGAAATGCTGATACATAAACTGCACTATAAAGATCTGACCTATGACCTACAGCAATGGAACAGCAGCGCCTACAATGACATTCTTTTCGGCGCGCTGCTGGTGGCAAAGTTTCAATATCCAGACCTGCAGACCACGCCGGTACTGCAGGAAATAGAAAAAATACGGCGCAACATATGGTTAGAGCTGAACAGCTTTCTGACCCCGCTGGAGCAGGCAAACGTGCTGAGCAGCATTGTTTACAATTACTACAATTTAAAAGGAATAGAGATCGGCTACAACAACCCGGATGATTTCCTGTTGCACAAGGTACTTCAGAGCAAACGGGGCAATGCTTTATCCAATGGACTGCTGTACTTGGTGTTAGCGGCTTTGCTGGACATACCTGTGAGGGCCATTAATGTTCCCAAGCATTTTGTGCTGGCTTTTTTTAAGCCTGACTTTGATGCAGCTTTGCATAAAAGCAACCCCCAGAAATACATCCTGTTTTATGTAGATGCAACCAGTGGGCAGGTGTTTTCGCATAAAGAGATAGAGCTTTACTTTAAGCGAATCTCAGTGCCGCCGACGTCTTTTTATTTTCGCCCGCTGTCTAACAAACGCATCATTCAACTGCTGTTAGAAGAGCTTGCTAAATGTTTTACTGATGCCCATGTAGCGTACAAACGCGAGGAGCTTTTGAAACTGGCAGCATTATTGGATTAAGAGTGAACTACTTACAAATTTAAATTTATGATTGCAAACATCGGGATGAGCGAAGAGCAAAAGAAAGCCTCCGCCGACATATTGCAGCGCATGCTGGCTAACCAATATGTATTGTATACGAAAACAAGAAATTATCACTGGAACGTAGAAGGACCCAACTTCCTGGCTATGCACGAGTTTTACGAGCGGCTGTACACAGAGCTGGAAGATGGCTTTGATGAAGTGGCAGAACGTATCCGCCAGTTGGGGCATTACTCAGAAGGTCGTTTAAAGGATTTTTTAGCAATTACCGATTTGCTGGAACAAGATTACCCAACGCACCAGAAAGAACAACACACCAATCTGCTGAATGACCATGAAACCATTATCCGTTTGTTGAGGCAAGACATAGATAAGCTCACGGATGAAATAAAAGATGCCGGCACTGCCGACTTTGTAACCGGTATGATGGAAAAGCATGAAAAGTGGGCTTGGTTTTTAAGAAGTTACTTAAGCTAATTTTTTAAGACAAGAAAAAGCGCTGCTGTTGCAGCGCTTTTTTTATGCCGTTGAGTGGCTAAGATGACTGCGCACCCTTGCTGCTTCCGGATAAGATACATGGCTTAGCTTTGCAGCATTTTATGCCGGTACACTCCTCTCCTTTTATTTCTATTTGCATTCCGGCCTATCAGCGTACGCACTACTTAGAGCGGCTGCTGAAAAGCATTTCGGAACAAACATTTACCGACTTTGAAGTGATTGTATCAGACGACAGCCGCGATGATTCGGTGAAAAAACTGGTAGCTTTATTTGAAGATCGGTTTACCCTGCGTTATTATAAAAATGACACCGCATTGGGCACACCAGCCAACTGGAATTCTGCTATTGCTAAAGCGGGCGGAGAATGGATAAAGCTGATGCACGATGATGACTGGTTCGCTACGCCAAGGGCTTTGCAAGCGTTTGCGAATGCAACGGCAAAAAGCAAGTCGCTTATTGTAAGCGGCTATAACAATATAGAAGATAAAGGTATGGTGCTACGCAAACCCTCTCTTTCTTTGGTACGAAAAAGAAGGCTCGCCAGCAATCCCATGATTTTACTGTCAGAAAACTATATTGGTCAGCCCAGTGTAACGATGGTTCGTCGATCTGCAAAAGCTCTGTATGATGAACGCATGAAGTGGCGTGTAGATATTGATTATTATATCCAGTTTTTGTTGTCTGAAAAGACTTTTACTCATATTAAGCAGGTACTCGTCAATCTGGGCATTGGCAACACGCAGGTTACGCACAGTTGCCTGAATGTTCCATCTGTAGAATTGCCCGAGGGCTGGCTTTTGCTGGAGAAATGGGGAACCGAACCGTTGCGAAATATTATCGTTTATGATGCGTGGTGGCGCATCCTTCGCAATACCGGAACCCGCGGCAAGATAATGTTGTATTCATTTGCGCCGACTTGGCCAAACGTGATTGAAACTATGGCTGAACAACAAAAGAAAATTCCGACATTCCGCCTGCAAAGCGGCGTTTTCTCAAAGCTGTACATGTTGATGAGTTATGTAAAAGCTATGCGGGTTGGCTCTTTCAGAACCAGCGATCGTTATAAAACATAAGAACGTTTGATAAAAAAATTTTACTACAAAATTTGGTTAAGCTTTTATCTCCCATTACTTTTACTTAAACTAAAAATCTAAATGAAAAAATCTTTATTCCCACTCCTTTTACTAACTGCTTTATGCATCTACAGTTGCCAGAAAGACCCTGCTATTAAATTCCCGCCCGATGTAGTTACCGATGTACATGTGATTGATACCATCACCAGCAGCGAGGACAGCATTCAACTTATTGGCTCTGCCACTGACAAGGATGGAGACGTGGTGGCTTATTTGTGGAGCCTTGTTTCTGGTCCCAGCGTTCCGGAAATCATTACACCGGGTCTGCCGCATACTTACATCAGCTCTGTGGTTCCTGGCACGTATATCTTTCAATTGATGGCTACGGATAATGAAGGTTTTACGGGTGTGGCGATGGATACGGTGCAAGTGTTTTTAAAACAAAAAACACTTCACGAACTTGTACTTCAGCCAACTAATAACGATGAAGAAGTCATCATTTTTGGAAACAATACCGGTTTCGACCAAACCAATAACGGTACGGTTGAGTTATGTGCAGGTGAATGGACTTACAGTGGAGTACCTTCTACATTCAAGTCTTTATTCAAATTCCGTTTAGATAGTCTTCCTGCCGGCGCGACTATACAAAATGCTGCTCTTTCTTTGTATTCAAATCCAACGCCATTGAATGGTAATGGAGTAGATGCTAACTATGGCTCTAATAATACAATGTTGATTCAAAGAGTAACAACTCCATGGGTTGGTGCAGATGTGACTTATACAAACCAACCAAGCGCGACTACGCAAGATCAGGTTGTAATCCCATCAACCAACCAATCAATGTTAGACCTTATTAATGTAGATGTATCGACACTTGTAAATACAATGTACAACACAGGAAATAACGGTTTCCTTATTCGTTTGCAGACCACACAGTATTATAACGACAGGGACTTTTGCTCAAGCCGTTGGTCTGATCCTACAAAACATCCAAAACTGGTTATTCATTATTATTTATAATTATTGACACAATAAAAAAAGGGTTGCATCTTGCAACCTTTTTTTTATGCTAAGAATCGTTGTAAATACAAGACTTCTACGAAGCGAAGCCATGGATGGTATTGGTTGGTTTACTTACAATACAATGAAGTTCATCGTCGAGAAAAATCCGCATATCGAATTTCATTTCCTTTTTGATAGTGGTGTCAAAGAGGAGTTTATATTCGGAAATAATGTCGTTCCGCATAACCTCTTCCCCCCTGCTAAACATGCGCTGTTGAATATCGTTTGGTTTGAACTTTCCTGCAGAAAAGTTCTGAACAAGATTCAGCCCGATTTATTTTTATCTCCCGATGGTATCTGCTGTCTGGGTTGGCATGGAAAACAATACGATGTGATTCATGATGTGAATTTTATTCATTATCCTAAAGACATGAAGTTGACTAACCGAGTTTACTATAAGTACATTCTTCAAAAGAGCGCAATAAAAGCCACACGCATTGGCACTGTTTCAAATTTTAGCAAAGAAGACTTAGTTAATAACTTTGGTATAAATCCATCAAAAATTGATGTTGTTTATAATGGCATTAATAGTTTTTTTGTCCCTGTTCAGGAAGTGCAGAAAGCCGATATAAGAATGAAATACAGCGATGGTAAGAATTACTTTCTTTTTGTTGGAACATTGCATCCGAGAAAAAATATTTTGCGCTTGTTACAAGCTTTTGAATTGTTTAAACGCAATACGAATTCTGATAGTAAGTTATTAATCGCCGGCAAAGAATTGTATCGCACGAGCGAACTTCACACTTATCATGACAACATGATGTACAAATCAGATGTTCATTTCTTAGGACGATTACCAGATGATGATTTGCAGCAAGTTTTGTCGTCCGCACTTTGTCTTTGTTACGTGCCTTACTTTGAAGGTTTTGGCATTCCCATTATCGAAGCAATGAACAATCAAATACCTGTCATTACTTCTAATGTTACCTCAATGCCGGAGGTAGCAGGCGATGCTGCTTTGTTGGTTGATCCATTCAAAATTACTGAAATTGCAAAGGCAATGCAAATCATCAGCGATGACAAAATAGTAAGGGATGAACTAATTACAAAAGGAGTTGAAAGAGCCCGATTTTTCTCCTGGGAGAAAACGGCTGACTTATTATGGCAAGGCATTTTGCAATGCCTGTAAAGCTTTCTCCGCAATATTACCCCAATAGAAATAATTATAAAAAGCAGGCAACGTATCAACGGTCAGATCGCTGCGGATAATCGCTTCGGTAAAGCCTTTCCAGTCGTAATCTTCAACCACAACCAATTTGTTGGTTGCCTTGTCTGCAGGAATGCCGGTTGCAGCACTTTTTACACTAACGGCATTGCAATTATAACTTAAGGCTTCCACCAATTTTGTTTTAATGCCGCCACCGCTTACAACCGGATTAATGAAAATATCTGCAGCCAGCACGTATTCTGTAATGTCGTTTACGTAACCCAGATAAAGGATGTCTTTTTTATCAGTCTTTATTTGAGTAATGTAAGTTTCAGCAAGGTTTTTTCCGCAGATAATAAGGGTATATAAAAACTGGAGTTGCTTGGCTAACAAAGGGCTGATCTCATTAATAATTATTTTGACAGCCTCTTCATTTGGGTAATAACCCAGGTCGCCGTTAAATAACAAAATACGGTTCGTAACAGGAATGCCATGTCTTGCACACACCGCTTGCTTGGCTTCCGGTTTGGCAGTTTGAAAAGGCGGTGCCTGCTGGTTGATACCAAATGTGATGACACTGCATTTACGTTTAGACAATTGGTAATGTTCGATTGCAAATTGCTCATCTTCGTCTGTAATAAAGAAGCTCATATCCGCTTTCCGGTGAACCCATTTTTCATAAAGCCACATGCCTTTCCACCACCACTTTCCAAAAGTCTTGAAGCGTATGGCTTCTATGTTTTGTGAACGGACCACTAATTTAACACCGGCAGATCTCTGCAAAAGAAACCCCATCCATCCCATGTAAGGATGTTCTATAATAAGGTGCGTTATCTTCAATTCCGCAATCAACCTTTTCAGTTTGAAAAAATTAAACACATTGACGTAACGCAGAGAACGATCGCTAAACAATTTGATCAACTGATAGTTCCTCGCAAACGACTCATCGTTGCTTTCTACGGACACGATTGTAAGGGCAGCCATCGTACCCATATGGCTATACAATTGTTCGATGGCTTTCTTGCCGCCATACACCGCCGGAAGAAATTGATAAGGCTCGATAACCAATAAATTCACGTCTTTCAAACCCGGTAATTGAGTTTATTTCTTTGCCAATGAATATTGCCTTACATACCAAACACCCGCGCCAATGACGCAGGCAAACAGGATAAGATTTCCTACGTAGATGAGTGTCTGTCCGGTATAGTACGAAGCCGGGTGAAACTTGAACTCTATCTGGTGCTTGCCAGCGGGAACCACCATGCCGCGCAACACATAGTTCACTTTGCAGTACGGCATTTCCTTGCCATCTATGTAGGCTTTCCATCCTTCAGGATAATAGATTTCACTGAATACAGCAAAGCCAGCGGTATTGCTTTGCGATGCATATTGTATATCGTCATTATCGTATTTTACTACCTTAATAAAACCCGCGCTGTCACTGCCACCGGCGCTGCTGCCGGCTATAGTTTTATATTGGTCTTCCACCACCGCCGTGTCTGCCGGGTTAAAGTTGGTCAGCGCATTCATCTCTGCTGCTGCGCCGTTTACATACTTAATGTTTTTCACAAACCAACAAGCGCCTAAGGCGCCGGTATTGCGTTGCACACTAAACGAATTCGGCTGTTGTCCTTCGGGCTGCAATACATATTTGGTGTCAAGCATATTCAGTACCGCCGGGTTCAGTTTCTCCGACATCTGGTTCTCAATCAAATCCTGGTAGATGCTCAGCTTGGCAGGGTTATAGCCGCCTACACAGCGGTAGTGGTAGGCCGTAATCGATTCGTTATATCGGTCTGGTGCCAAATTAAAGGTTCGGAAATGCGGGTCTTTGTCTGACTGGAACTCCTGGTAAGCCGTTGGATCATTCGGGCTTCCATGCAGGCTTAGGTTGAAGTTGGCTTCGTAGCTATCCGGCTCTACATAGTTCTCGTCGGTTAAATATTTTGTATCTGTCTTTATCAGTTCGATAGTGCTCACAGTGATTAATACAATCACGATAATCATTGGCTTTACCGATGTTTTCAGGTACACAAAGACACAACCCAGGGTAAGTATAACAAACAGCAAAGCACGCAATATCTCGCTGCCGAAAAGGTCTTTTCGTTCTGCCAGCATGCTGTTGTAAATCACGTTGACCATGTCCTGGTTATTTCCCGTTGCTTGGCCCAACATTCCCTTTACCTGGTCGTCATTGACACCTACAAAATCGCTTGACAAATAAACCAAAACAATAAATAGAAAAACCCCGCCAACTGCATACAATATCGGTTTCAGCTTTGCCTGCAACTCGGCTTTGGTATAGGTAAAAAAGATCTTTTGCAAAGCCAGCACGGCTAACAATGGAAACAACAACTGTGGAATAACAAGGGCAATGGTTGGCGCACGAAACTTATTGTACAAAGGCAAATAATGAAATAAAAACTCATTGAACCCCGGCAGGTATTTACCACTTGCCATCAGCACGGCTAATAGCGAAGCACCGAATATCCACCACTTCTGTTGCCCCTCCACTACCACCATCCCGATGATGAACAGGATGCAAACAATAGCACCTAAGTAAACGGGTCCCGAAGTTTGGTAAATACCGCCCCAATACCTTGGCAGCGATTGCGCAAGCTGCTGCGCATTGCTTTCGGGCACACCTTTCTCCGCTAGGTTGGTGGCAATTTTACTATCGGCGCCAAACGTTTCACTGCTGCTTCCGCCATACACATTGGGCATTAGGAAGGTTAGGAACTCTAACTTGCCCTGGCTGTATTGAAACGCATAATCTTCATCCAAACCCGTAGTTTTTACATCTTTTAGTGTGCCGCCGCTGTTATCTAAACTCTTTCCGCCACGCATGGTGTATTTAGAATACTCTGCAGTGGTCATCAGTATCAACGCAGAATTGGCAACCGCTACACCGCCGGCGAAAAGCGCCAGGCTAAGACTAATGGCAGCCGTTTTCCATTGGCGCGCCCGTATCCATTTTACCAGGTAGGCAAGCGTAAGGCAACCCGCTACCAGTATACAGTAATAATTGATCTGCGCATGGTTGGCAAATACTTCCAGACTGGCAAACAAGACCGTGACGGCTAAGCCAAGGGCATACCGTCGTTCGTATAATAAATACAAGCCTGCCATCATAGCCGGCATATAAGCAATGGCGAGCATTTTGGTGTCGTGCCCCACGGATATAATGACCGGATCGTAGGTAGAATAAGCAAAAGCAAGCGAACCCAGTATAGCTACCAGGTAATTAGTGCGGTAGGCAACACACAGAATATAGAAACACAAACACGCAAGGAAGAAAAAGTTAGCCGGCTTAGGCAACCACAGCATCAGGATATTGTTAATGTATAGCAGCGGCTGCGTGTACATCATCGCTATCTGGTAGTTGGGCATGCCGCTGAACACATGCGTATTCCAGAGGGGTGCGGTGCCGTCTTTTGCCTGGTGATCATACACATCCTGCGCCATGCCGCGCCAGCTTACCACGTCGGTCTGCTGCAGCACTTCGCCACGCAATGCGGGGCTGCAATAAATGCAGGCGACCAGCGCAAACACGGCGATGGCAATCACATGGGGAAGCAACTGCCTCCACTGAAAATTCTTCATACGTATATTTATGATGGTGGCAAACCTAAAGCATGTGCAACAGATGTCAAAAGATAATCAATGTCATTTGCATTTTTTTACAGCCTTTACTTCTGCAATGCAACAAGTACAGCCCTAAAACGCAGGCTGCCTGCCGCATCTAAAATTTATTTTGCCACCAATCTCATTTCACCCTTATTTTCGCTTCGCAAATGACAGCAAATATTCATACCACAAAGCGCACAATAAAGTTCCTGGCAACAGGAAGGTGATTGCGCTTCGGTACGATTCAAGATAAGCAAAAGCCTTCCTCCGCAGGAAGGCTTTTTTATTTTTTTACACTACAAAAAACAATTACCATGAAAGTAGCCGTTGTCGGCGCCACCGGTCTGGTCGGCACAAAGATGTTGCAGGTTTTACAAGAGCGCAATTTTCCCATTACCGAGCTAATTCCCGTCGCTTCAGAGCGTTCGGTAGGCAAAGAGATTGAGTTCAAGGGCAAACCCTTCCGGGTGGTGTCTATGGCAGACGCCATTTCCGCAAAGCCACAGGTGGCTATCTTTTCAGCCGGCGGCAGCACCTCGCTGGAGTGGGCGCCGCGCTTTGCCGAAGCCGGTATCACCGTGATAGATAACAGCAGCGCCTGGCGCATGGACCCCACCAAAAAGCTGGTAGTGCCCGAAGTGAACGCCAATGTGCTTACGGCCGAGGATAAGATCATTGCAAACCCAAACTGTTCTACCATCCAGATGGTAGTGGCTTTGCAGCCGCTGCACCAACAGTACACCATCCGGCGCATTATAGTTAGCACGTACCAGAGCGTAACCGGTACGGGCAAAAAAGCGGTGGACCAGCTTTTTAATGAGCGCAACGGCGTAGAGGGAGACATGGCGTACAAATACCGCATCGACCTGAACGCCATTCCGCAGATCGATGTGTTTTTGCCCAACGGCTATACGAAGGAAGAAATGAAGATGGTGAATGAAACAAAGAAGATAATGGGCGACGAACGCATCCGCGTTACGGCGACCACGGTGCGCATTCCGGTTATTGGTGGACACAGCGAAAGCGTGAATGTAGAGTTTGCCAGCGACTTCGATCTTGCTGAAGTGCGGCAGCTTCTTTCCGAAGCGCCGGGCGTGATGGTGCAGGATGATACCGACAACGCCATCTACCCTATGCCGCTGTGGGCGCACGATAGAGACGAAGTGTTTGTGGGACGGCTTCGCCGCGATGAAACGCAGCCCAATACACTGAACATGTGGATAGTGAGCGACAACCTGCGCAAAGGTGCCGCCACCAATGCCATCCAGATTGCGGAGTATCTACAAAGCAAAAACTTGTTATAAGCACCGTATGCACAAGCCTGCCACTGAGGTCTGTGTTATAAGCTGCCAAAACATTACCCATAAAAAAAGATGAAGCTTCAGGCTTCATCTTTTTTTTGTGCGGAAGAGGAGATTCGAACTCCCACGCCCATGACAGGCGCTACCACCTCAAAGTAGTGCGTCTACCAGTTTCGCCACCTCCGCATCTTTGGGTGCGCAAATGTAGGGGTTTCGGGGTAAAATTAAAGCCGTTTGGGCAACAGATTTCTGCCGCCCGCCATTGTAAAAAGATGAAGCGGGATCTCTCGTTTGAGGATGGCTTTTTCAACCTCATCTTTTCCTTTCGCTACAGATAGATGGCAGCACCTTGCCGGCCTCTCTCCTTTCACCGTTTACCCTACAAGAAATTATATCCTGTCAAACAACCACGCTGCAAAATCATTTACCGTATAAAACAGTTCGTCCGGCTGCAGCTCTTTTAGCTTACCGGTTTCTGCAGTTTCTGCCCAGGCAGCGGCGACTACCGGGATACCCACTTTCCGGCTGGCTACAATGTCGCTCACCGCATCGCCTACATAAATTATTTCGCTATGCGAAATGTCTTTCCAGCTGCCTATTACCGCGGCAATGCCCTCTGCTTTCCGCGCGCCATTTGGCGAGCCGGTTTCAATTGGGTCGAAGTAATGCGTTAAGCCAAAGTGCTGCAGCGATATAGCCGTGCTGTATTTTCCTTTGCCGGTTACCATGGCGGTGCGAATATTTTTCTCTTGCAAACGCATCAATATCTCTTCCATACCAGTAAACGGCGCGGGGCATATATGGTGTAAGCTTTGGTAAAAAGCGAGATAATCGGCTATGCCTTTGTCGTAGTGCGCCGGCGCTAACTCCATAATGGTTCCTTCTTCCGATGGGCCGAATTTCGAGACAATCTCGGCATCGCTCAGCGACCGGTTAATCAACGGCTCTACTGATAGCCGGAACGCCTGTATGCACAAGGGTAAAGTATTGGCTACGGTACCGTCGAGGTCGAAGATGACTGCTTTAATGTGTTGCATAAATTGGTAAAGATATTCACCCAAACAAAAAGAAAAGCACATATCGCGAAGAGCTGGATAAAACAACATTTTGGTAACTGATCTTTTTCATCCCTATTGTACCGGCAATATCATCAATATCTGTGAAGCTGATTCTTCCCTACCCTGTTACTACAATTAAAAAATCATTAAGCGAAATTAGATTTTGCTTAAAAGATTTTAGGGCGTAAAAACGAATATTTACATATACTAATTTTACAACATGGTCGCCAAAAAGACATACTGCTTATGCCACACATTCACGCTCCGCCGGGCTAACCGTTGCGTTAGTACCCAATCACAATTGGGTAAGGCAAAACAGTCGTTCCATCATATCCAATCACAATCGGGTAC
>CAZZZH010000106.1:0-14326 GCA_964658445.1 Ilyomonas sp. | reverse complement strand
TTCATGTTTCGCATGGTGCCGTATAAAGATGGTCATACTATGACCGATGTGGAAATAAAAGTCAACTGCAGCTTTCAGGTAGAAGAAAATGGCGCACCTACCTATAAGTTTTTTAATCTTTTGTTAGAGCGAAATCGTGTAGATAGTTTGATGATGAATTGGACCGTAGTGCACCCGATTGACGACAACAGCCCGTTAAAAGGCTTTACTTCCGAAGACATGAAAAATGTAGACTTGGAAGTATATGTGCTGGTGCGCGGATTCGACGATGTGTACAGCAACACTGTATTAGACCGAACTTCTTACACCTTCGATGAGATTTATTTCAATGCTAAATTTCAGCCCATGTATCATGAAAGCGAAGATGGCAAAACCACGATACTTGAGATTGATAAGATACATGAGTATGTGGTTTTATAGAAGGACAAGCGTTTTTATCTAATCCTATATTTTGCTCATCTTCCGTCAATTTCTGTCTTTGCCAGCCAGTGTTTCCCTTCCATTACACGCGCTACCAGCATTGCGGCTGCCGTATCGCAGCACACATTTAGCACCGTTGCAGCCGGGTCTACTAATGTACCAATGATAATCACTACCGGGAATGCCTCTGCGGGAAAGCCATACACTGACATTACGAGCAGCTCGCCTAAGTAACCGCCTGCCGGTATGCCGCCTTCTACCAGGCTTACAAACACGGTAATGAATAGTGCAATGCCCAGCACATCGAAGCCTGTAAACGGTTTGTGAAACAAAGCAAACACCGCCGCAATTTTGATGATAGAAGAAATAGCTGAACCATCTTTATGCAAGGTTGCCCCCAGCGGAACGGCTATGTTTCCAATATAACCGGGAATGCCCATGCGTTGCGAAGCTTCAAGGTTGACAGGTATGGTAGCAATGCTGCTACAGGTGCCAAGTGCCGTAGCAGACGGAGCAATGTTATGCTGCCAATAGATTTTTACACCCTTTGCCCCACCTGCAAGAAATGCATACAGACTAAAACCCGCTATGTAATAAAATACGCTTGTTCCATAAAATACAGCCATCGCCCGCACATAACTCTGCAACAACTCTGAGCCCAGTGTGCCCACTTGTACCGCGAAGTAAGCGCCTAGCCCAAGCGGTGCAGCTTTCATAATGAGAAGAAGGATTTTGGTAAATACATCGCTGCCTGCTTTCAGAAAGCGGGAAAATACCTCGCCGCTGCTACCACTGTGCAAAACCGCAAAGCCAGTAAGCCCGGAAAAAATGATAAGCGCCAGCATGTTCTTACGTGAAAAGAGTTTAAACACATCATCTGCTGTAAGCATAGAAGTGATCTGGTCGCCGAGCGAAAGACTCTGTTGCTGCGGCACCGAAAACAAGTTATTGCTCCTGATTTCGCCAACCGGAAACAAAGTAACAGCAAGCATACCGGTAAGAGCTGCCAGCACTACAGTACCCAAAAAGCACAGCAGCATAATGACCATTAGTTTACCGAACTTCTGCGAACGGTCGATGCCCGCAATGGAAGAGGCAATAGTAAAAAAAACCAGTGGCACCACTGCAGTAAATAACAGGTTGAGAAAGATATCTCCCACAGGTTTAAGAAACGAAATGCGCGTACCGAATACAATACCTAAAATGCATCCCGCAATTACGCCAGCTAACAGAAAAAAAATAGGCCGGTAATGTTTGAAAAAGTTATTCAAGATAAGCTGTTGATGATTATAAAAATTGCTGCGTAGCTCTTTTTATCAAATATCTGATTATCTGTTTACAAATACTGATTTGTTTAACTAAGCTTATGTAATGCCTGCTACGCTGTCTTAGTTACTTTAACCACCCGACCAATGCTCAACTGCCGGTAATTATTGATTAATGACTATCATTGAAAAATGCTTTGCCATACGGAAATGAAAGGCGATTGACAAAAACAATATTGTTTTTTATCAAAATATTCAATCTCAAATCTTTTCAATTCAATACCAAACAGCTACCTTCGCCGCCCGAAATTTAATTTATTAATCAAACAAAACAGGGTAATGAACAATTATGAATTGATGGTGATTTTTACCCCTGTGCTTTCTGAAGACGAGTTTAAAGCCGTTCAGAAAAAATACACCGATTTCATTACAGATAACGGTGGTACAATAGTGCACAGCAACCCCTGGGGTTTAAAATCGCTGGCGTATCCTATACAGAAAAAAACTACCGGAATTTATTGGGTAGTTGAGTATAGTGCGCTATCCAGCTTCAATGAAAAGCTAAAGATCCAGATTCTGCGCGATGAGCAGATTATGCGGTTTATGTACACAGCATTAGACAAATATGCTGTTGAGTACAACGCAAAGAAGAGAGACAAAATGTCTAACGTTGAAAATGCGGAGGTAACCAATGGCTAAAGCAAACGAAATTAAGTACCTAACCGCCATTAAGCAGGAGAAGCCAAAAAAGAAATTCAGCCGCTTTGAGAAGTATGGCATTAAGTACATCGATTACAAAGACATTGAGTTCCTGAAAAAATTCATCAACGAACAGGGTAAAATTTTACCTCGCCGGCTAAGCGGCAACTCGTTGAAGTATCAGCGCAAAGTATCGGACGCCATTAAGAAAGCCCGCCAGATGGCGCTGCTGCCTTATGTAACCGATTTATTGAAGTAAATTAATTATTAGTAACCATTCCCTAATCCTGCGAGGCAGGTGACAGTCATTAAAAGACTGGGTATTCGGGAACTAAAACAACAAATCATGCAGGTAATATTAGTTCAGGATGTAGATAACTTGGGCGGCGCCAATGAATTGGCAACCGTAAGAAACGGTTATGCCCGCAATTATCTTATTCCTAAGAAACTGGCTGTTGAAGCCAATTCTTCCAACATGAAACAACTGGAAGAAAAGCAAAAAGTAAAAGCGAAGAAAGAAGCAGCCATGCTTGCCGAAATTAACAAAGTGATTGCCGTATTAAAGGAATCGCCTGTTAAGCTTACTGCTAAAACAGGAACAAGCGGCAAAATATTTGGCTCTGTTACTTCGTTACAGTTAACGCGTGCTATCCGCGACCAGAAAGGTTACGAGATTGACCGCAAACGCATTCACATTACAGACGATGTAAAAGAACTGGGAACCTATAAAGCTTCTATTGATTTTGGCAACGGCAACAGCACCGAAATTGAATTTGAGGTAATAGGCGAATAACTTGTTATACTACTTATATCTACAGCCTGCACTACTCTTGGTGCGGGCTTTTTTATTATCTAACTAAATGGTTAAAATATTTCGCGAAAATTTCAAATGAATTTTCATTAAATCTTTTAATCCTGTTGCATTTATAATCACGATTTACAAATCCTAAACATCGCATCTATCTCAGTTCAGACAATTATCTTTACACCCTTTTCAAACGCAAATTTCAATGACGATTTCTTATAACTGGCTGCACGATTATTTACCACAAACCATAGAACATGGCGAACTGTCTAATATTCTCACTTCTATTGGTTTGGAAGTTGAAAGCCTGGAAGAATACAATACTGTAAAAGGTAATTTAGAAGGGTTGGTCGTCGGCGAAGTTTTGACTTGCGAACAACATCCAAATGCCGATAAATTAAAAGTTACTACTGTAAACGTTGGTAACGAACAACCGCTTCATATCGTTTGCGGAGCGCCCAATGTAGCAATAGGGCAGAAAGTAATTGTCGCAACCATTGGCACTACTATTTACCCGACAAACGGCGAACCCATCACCATGAAGAAAGCGAAGATTCGCGGTGAAGAAAGCGAAGGAATGATTTGCGCTGAAGACGAAATCGGGCTTGGAACAAGCCATGCAGGCATATTGATATTACCAAATGATACAATTGTTGGAACGTACGCTACTACTCTATTTCAGCCTTATCAAGATTGGATTTATGAGATTGGTTTAACACCAAACCGAATGGATGCCATGAGCCACTTGGGTGTAGCAAAAGATGTGTGCGCTTACTTATCGCATCATCAAAACAAAGAAATAAAACCAAGGCTTCCGTTTACACAAACTTTTACCACAGACAACAATAATTTACCCATAACTGTTACGGTTGAAAATGAAGTCGGGTGTCCACGATATACGGGTGTCAGCATCAGCAATGTCAGCATCGAGCCTTCACCAGTTTGGTTGCAAAACAAGCTAAAAGCAATTGGTGTTCGTCCTATTAATAATATTGTTGACATTACCAATTTCATCCTTCATGAAACGGGTCAGCCGCTACATGCTTTTGATGCAGATGCGATTACTACAAATCATGTTGTCGTAAAAAATTTGCCAGAAGGCACGCCGTTTATAACACTCGATGGAAAAGAAAGAAAGCTACATAGCTACGATTTGATGATCTGTAATGAAAGCGAAGGGATGTGCATTGCCGGTGTGTTTGGTGGGCTTACAAGTGGCGTGAAAGACAGCACAAAAAACATCTTTTTAGAAAGCGCCTGCTTTCAATCAACCAGCATCCGCAAAACATCTGTTGCGCATAACCTGCGCACTGATGCAGCGGCTCGTTTTGAAAAAGGAACGGATGTTTCAGGAACAGTAGTCGTTTTGCAACGTGCTGCTTTATTGATAAAGGAACTTACTGGCGGCAATATCAGCAGCGAAGTTGTTGATATTTATGCGCATCCACAGCCTAAAAAAGAAGTCCGGTTATCATACGCTTATCTGCAAAAATTAAGTGGCAAAAAATATTCGCCTCAAACCGCAAAGCAGGTATTGGTAAGCTTGGGTTTCGAAGTTATTGATGAAACGACTGACGACATTTTACTTACTGTTCCCTACAGCAAAACAGATATCAGTTTGCCGGCTGATATAGTGGAAGAAATTGTACGAATTGACGGATTGGATAATATTGAAATTCCAACGCGCATTATGCTTTCGCCTGCAAAAGAAATGGCAGGTTTTAAAGAAGCTTTGAAAGAAAAAACATCGCAGCAACTGGCGGGACTTGGCTTTTACGAAATTGTTACCAACTCGATCACCAACAGTAAGTTTTATTCGGAAGAGGTATTGAGTCGATCAGTAAAAATGATAAATAACCTAAGTGCAGATTTAGACGTGCTTCGTCCTTCGATGATTGAAACAGGTTTGGAAGCGATTGCTTATAATATCAACCGGAAAAATATTAATCTTCGCTTTTATGAATGGGGCAAAACTTATCATAAAAAGAATGTCGGTGAATACAGCGAGCCAGAGCATTTGTGCTTGTATATTACTGGCAAAAACCATGAAGACGACTGGAAAGAAAAGAGCCAACAACTTGATTTGTTTAATGTAAAAGGTATTGTAGAAAACTTAGTAAACACAGCAGGTTTGCCGGGAGCTTTATTTGTAAAAGAAGATGAAAAACTTGCCCTTTTATACAAAGGAAAAAAGCTGGGAACAGTAATGAAAGCGGATGCAGAAACGCTCAAACTGTTTGACATCCGGCAATTGGTTTTTATAGCGGATATTCAATTTATAGACTTACTGGAAGCTGCACAGCAAACGAAAATAATTTATAAAGAAGTGCCTCGTTTTCCTTCAATTCAACGAGATTTAGCTATGGTTGTAAGCCAGTCTGTAAGCTATGCTGAGATTGAAGCAAACATCACAAAACAAAGTATAGCAAAGCTGACCGACGTACGTTTGTTCGACATTTTCGAAAGTGAAAAATTAGGGAGAGGAAAAAAATCTCTGGCTATTAATTTTACTTTTTCTGATGAAGAAAAAACGCTTACCGATAAAGAGATCGATAACCTTATGAATCGCATTATACAAAGCCTTCAAACTGGTGTTGAAGCCGAAATAAGAAAATAGAAACATTCTTTTGCCTTCAGATGATTTTCATATCAGCTTAGCCGACGTGCAACAGAAGCTAAAACGCTTGCTGGATAAGCATTCTGCGTTGCAAAAAGAGAACAGCCGTCTTCGCCTGGATTATAAAAATGCGCAAGACCAACTTGTTTTGAAGGATGAGCAAATTCGCCAGCTTAATCAGCAGACTGCTTTATTAAAATCAGGTATTCAGCAGTGGCATCCGGAACAGAAAAAATTGTTTGTAAAACGCATTGATACTTACCTAAGAGAGATTGAAAAATGCTTGGCTTTACTGAACGAATGAGATGATTATGGAAGAATTGATCGCTATCAATGTAATAATAGCCGACCGAAGTTACCGGCTAAAAACCAAGCCGGAGGACGAAGGAACCATACGCAACACCGCGCGGCTCATTAATCAAAAAATCGTTGAGTATAAAACAGCTTTTGCCGGCAAAGATCTGCAGGATTATCTTTCCATGGTGTTGCTTTGGTTTGCTACGGAGCAATCTAAACCTGCCGCCAATGTGATAGCAGAATCGGAAGCCCATAAAACGCTTGACAACATTCATCAATTACTCGATAAAGCTTTGACAACCGAATAAAATTTTATTTTCCTTTCACATAATTAGAAGCCCTTTGCAGCGTTTTTATACAAAACCTGTTCAATGAAAAATTGCGTGAGTGTATGCCTGTTGCTCACCTTGTTTATAATCAATACTTCTTTCCACGGCAATACGGTGGCTTCTTTTCCTAACTACTATATTGTTATTTCCAAACATACGTACGAACTAAGCGTGTATGATACCAAAGGCTGGCTGGTAACCTATCCGGTTGTGTTTGGCAACAAAGACCTGCGCGATAAAATGCAGGAAGGTGACCGCGAAACACCGGAAGGAAATTTCAAGATCGTGAGCAAGCGTGTTCATGAAAAATGGTGCCGTATGATGATGCTAGATTATCCTAACCAGGAAAGCATTGACAAGTTTAACCTGCGAAAGCAACAAGGTATCCTGCCGGCTAATGCAAAGATCGGCGGCGGCGTTGGCATTCATGGCACTTGGCCACACGAAGGATATGCAATTGATAACTATGAAGACTGGACACTAGGTTGTATTAGCATGAAAAATGAAGATGTAATCGAGTTGTTCAATATGACACCAGTGGGCACCGAAGTGGCCATAAAAAGATAATCAGATTTCAATCTGTTCAGCTATCATCGGTGCCAGTGCAACTCCCATTCCATTGCAGACTACAACCGCTGAAATCCTTGCTGATATTGCTTTTATCAAAGGTTCTTTGTTTTCAGTAAACCCCATAATACCACTCCAGCGATACTCAATCCCATAGGAATGATTTGGTAAAATGCGCTGCCGCAGAAAATGCTCTAAAGTGTCTTGCACAAAGGATGTGGTTTCAAAGCTTATGGTTCGCTCTTCATCAAAACAACTGTTCCTGGCACCGCCCATTAGAACACGGTTCCCCAAGTTTCTAAAGTAATAAAATCCTTCATCGAAATGGAAAGTGCCGCGCATAGCTAAGCCTTGTATGGGTGTCGTTACCAGTATCTGACCGCGTGCCGGGCTAATTAGTGAATGCGGCAGCAACTCGTTGCTTAAAGCATTCGTACATATTAACAACCGGCATGCTTTCAGAGTAATGTTTTGGTCTGTAAAAACAGAAATTCCATTGTCGTCTTCTTCCCAGCTTTTAGCAGCCATTCCCTGCATAATTCGCCCGCCCATAGCTTGCACTTTTTGTTGCAATGCCATCACCAGTTTTCCACTGTGCAAGCCACCTTCTAGTTTGTTCTCAACCAATGTATCGAAGCCCTGAAAGCCACAGTCCATCAGCTTTTCACTGTTTACTGTAAATGTCTCATCAGTACCGGTGATGGCTTTTAACTGCTTGTTCAATTCTGGTAGCCGGGCTATTATTTCATCAACGTTTTGAATATCATTTTGTAAACATTCGTAGCCGCCGCAACCGTCGTAATCGATAGTTGCATCACCCAAAACAGACCTGATTTTTTTGATGCCTTTGTATCTCATCTCAGCCCAACGAAGCATCTTTTCATTGCCCATTTCCTGCGCGTCGTGGAGAAGCTCGGTCGGGCTGCCAAAACAGGCAAAACCCGCGTTGCGCGTACTGGCACCGGCAGGTACAACGCCGCCATCAATAATGAGTAATTGAAGCGAAGGGTTTTTGGTTAATAATTCATAAGCGCACCATAAACCGGCAAGGCCGCCACCAATAACAATCACATCGCAGGTAGCAAAAAAACTTTCCTTCTCCCAAATAGATATTTGCATAGAGAATAAGCTTTTAGCTAAATAAATACTCGATATCTTCTCTGGTAAGGCTTTTTACAAACGTAGCATCGTCAGATATCAAATCTGCAGCAAGCGCCCGTTTCTTTTCTTGCAATAAAAGTATTTTATCTTCCACCGTATCCTTGCAAATCATACGGTAAGCAAAGATATTTTTGGTTTGGCCAATGCGATGGGTACGGTCAATAGCTTGCTGCTCTACAGCGGGATTCCACCAAGGGTCTACAATATAAACATAATCGGCTGCAGTAAGGTTTAAGCCTACACCACCAGCTTTTAATGAGATTAAAAACACACGGCATTCGTCATCATTCTGAAAGCGGTTAATTGCTTTTTCTCTGTCAGGCGCCGATGTGCTTCCATCAAAATATTCAAAAGAAATATTGAGCTCTTTCAACTTCTCGCGTATCAACGCTAACATGCCTAAGAACTGAGAAAAAATAAGCGCTTTGTGCGTACCGATGTTCTCCGTGATCTCTCTCCCTATCTCTTCTAATTTTACGGAAACGTTCGGAAATTTTTCTTCATCTTTCATAATGGCGGGGCTGTCGCAAATCTGTCTCAGTTTCATCAATCCCTGCAAGATGGAAAGTTGTGATTTTTGAATGCCCTGGTCCTCTACAACACCCAAAATTTTATCGCGGAAATCGTTGCGGTAAGCATCATAAATCTGACGTTGCTCTTCCCCCATTTCGCACATCAGAATCATCTCTTGTTTAGCCGGCAAATCTTTGGCTACTTGTTCTTTGGTACGCCGTAGAATGAAGGGATACAAAAGCTTGCGCAGATGCTCCTTTTGCTCCCGCTCGCCAAACTTATCTATCGGTACAGCAAATTCATTTTTAAAACCATCCATGCTTCCCAGCATACCCGGGTTTAAAAAATTCATTTGCGCATAAATATCGAATGTATTATTCTGTAAAGGCGTTCCACTTAAACAGAGCCGGCTTTGTGTATTAAGCAAGCAAACGGCTTTGGTTACTTTGCTCGATGGGTTTTTTATTGCCTGGCTTTCATCTAAAACAGTATAATCGAAAGGCACTTCAATAAATTGCTTGATGTCGCTGCGCAAAGTGCCATATGTGGTAATGATAATATCAGCAGTTATTTTCAACAACGTATCCTTCATGCGAAGATTGCCATGATGAACATAATAGGTTAGTGAAGGGGTGAATTTTTTTATTTCGTTTTCCCAGTTAAACATCAGTGTTGTTGGGCAAATTACTAATGCTTTCAACGAGCCTTTTTTTTCTTTCAGATAATGTAGGAAAGTTAATGCCTGTACGGTTTTTCCCAATCCCATATCATCTGCCAAGATGCCGCCCCACTTTATTTCATTTAGATAATTCAACCATTGAAAACCTGACGTCTGGTATGGGCGCAATATCGATTGCAAGTGCAATGGCGCGGGCACAGGCTCAATGGAAAATTTATTTTTTAAGTTTTCATACTTGCTTTCCAACTGGAAAATAAGTTCTTCATCATTGCGCTGTTCGTAAAGCTCCTCTATCACGCTGAAGTGATACTTGCTCAGTTTAATGTCGTTGGCTTTGCCATCGCCAACACGGAAGAGAAGTGAATATTTTTTTATCCATTCTTCCGGCAAAATACCAAGTGTTCCATCATGTAACTGCACAAACTGTTGCTTGTTGACCAACGCCTTCTTCACATCTTCTACCGTTACTTTTTGCTCACCGAAATGAATATCGATCTTAGCATCGAACCAATCGGTATGACTGCTGATGTATATTTTGGTAGAAGGCTTGGAAGTGTTGAAACGAAACGTCTTCAAAGCATCAAACCCAATTACCGGTACATTCATCTCGCGCACGGCATCAATGAACAAAAAAAACCAGTTGTTCTTTAATACTTCAGCGCCTTTTAGTGCCAGCGTGTTGTTGTTTTCAGCAAGGGTTATAAAGTTGGAATGCAGGTTTTTTAGTTTATCAATAAAAGCATTTTCGATAGCGAGGTTACGATGGATAACCATCAGCTTATTTGCCTGAGGTAATAAAATATTTTCTTTGTCGAAAGGTTTGGTGTCGTAGCCATAATACGTAAATACCGGTTGAAACAAAAGGTAATCACCTTTTTCTTTCAGGTACACTTTTATCTCAGGCTTTACATCGCGCGCTTCTTCTTTCTGTATGTTGCTAAAGTGTACGGTGTACTCTTTAGTTAGAGGCAAAACAAATTCTTGCAGGCTACGGTTCCAGTCGTTCTCACCGATCGTCATTTTACCGGAAGGCAAGAACTTTTCAACTAATAAAACATCTTCCGGTTTTTGCCAGAGATAAAACTGGTCTTCCTGTTGAAATAGCAATGAAGAAGGAAGCGCATTGTCTTTTACATTGCTTTCACCAAGCGGTGTCCGCACATTGCAGAGCACTTCGTACTCACCATTGCGAAAAGCGATGTGAAATTCTGGCGTTATGAAATTAATGGAACAATTGGCTTCGCTAAGATGAGCGGTGGTAAAGGTTTTGTTTCGTGGCAGGAAGAAAGTGAAATTGCTTTCTGCAACATCAGTGAACATCTTTTTTAGCTTTGGATGAAGATATTCAACGATAAGAAGTCTTGTCTCTTCTGGAAGCTCATCATCATGCTGCTGAATAATGTTTTCCCATATGCCGCTGAACGGTGAGTTTCGGTTGAGATAGCGGCTTACTTCGGCACTTGTAAGCTTGCGGACATTTTGCAGCAAAGCTTTGTCTGTTTCATCGAAAGCGTCCACGTTTACAAAGCGCGCAATATCTATCTTTTCTACTTTGCCTGTAAAGGCTGTGCTCTCCTCATTGGCATCTCCCTGCACGGCATCTATTTGTATATATGGATAACTATGCGGGTTGTAAGAGATAACGATACCCAGCTTTAAATGCTTACCCGCAACCACTTCTTCCTCTGGTGCATCCGATACTTTTTCCAACACAGGTCTGGCTGCCGGTGCTGCCATTTGTGCAACGCGTTTTATAGATGTATCAAGCACACGCAGAAAAGGTTTGCCATCTTTATAAGCAAACTCAAACTTATCTTTTATATCGTCATCCAGCGAGTAACCATACAGAGAAAGTAGTTTATTTTTTTCTTTATCCCAGTTGCGGATGCTGTCGAAATAAAGCGCCCCGTGTGCTTTGTAAAGATGAAGCAACACAATGGTTTTATGCGCGCAAAGGGGATGTTTTACTTCGCTGTTGCAGTTGCAGCTTGTATCTAAATTGCGCTCTTCATTTTTTTGAATTACTACATTAAAAACGCTATTGTCTGTCTTCACGTCTGCCAATACCCGTTCGTCTTTCGCTTCTTTAATAACGGGTTTTGATGTAGCTAAAAAACTCTCGGCTTCTGTATAACCAACTGGTGAAGACAATAACTTTATCGCGCGACCATCCAACTGTTTCATCTTTACAACAGTATGTTTCTGGTCGTAAAGACTGTCTTTTTCTCCTAGTAAATTTTTATCTAAAGAATCCTGTAGCTGAAATAAAGCAGCCGCTTCGTGGCGACAAATTTCTCCTAAATTGTAAGGACAGCCGCAACGGACGGACAGACCTTTTTCGTCTTTGAATTTATTGATGTGAACCTTATAGAAAGTGCTATAGCTATCGTCTTTTACACGATACACTACATTGCCCAGCAGGTCGTCGAAATCAACCAATTCTACATTGCCGAGCGAGTAAATTTTCTTTCCCCGACGAATCACTTCATCAGTGCCGTTGTTATAAATGTACTTGGTAAGATAAGGTAAAGCCACAGGTTTTTTTTAACGTCAATTATTCTTTGCAGCAGGTGAATGTGAACAAAGCCAATGGCAAAAATAAACGAAATACAGAGAGGAAGAAAAAGGATAAGCTAACGAAGAGGCAGAAATGTTTGTTAAGTCTGAAAAGGATTTCAAATACATTTTTATAATGAGCACGAGCGACAGGCTTCGGCTTTTAACATCGTCAATAAATGAAAACAGGCTTTATTCCTATAATCTTTTTACAATCTCCGTTACAAGATTACCGGCTTGCTGATCGTAGTGATGGCCACCGTTTATCTTAAAAATAGTTGCCTGCTGATTAGTGATTTCTTTATCCGCAATATCTTTTTCATCCGCACCGAAAACAACCAATGTGGGTCTTGTAAGTTTATTAATTTCAGCAGGTACGTTACTTCCCGACTTTGAGTAAAACAAGTGAACTGCAAAGTCAGTAGAATGTGATGGAGACAGAAGGACGGTATGCTTTATTCTATTGGTCAAAACAAGGGGCAAGCGCGTTTGTATAAAGGGAAGCACATCGGCGCCAAACGAATAGCCGACCAGAATAATATCAGTACGTTTCCATAAGTTGATGTATTGAAACAATAAGCCGGCAATGTCTTTGGCTGCGGCATCTGGCTTCTGCGAAGTAAAGAAATAAGATCTTGCATCTAACGCTACTACAGGATATCCTAAACTGTTCCATTGCTTCATAAACGAAGTGGAAAAACTATTGAAACCACCGTCACCGCTGATATAAAAAATTAGAGGTTTTGATGCATCGTTACTGCCCAGCGTGTCGATAGGAAAATCGCTACCGGCTTTGGCAAAATATTGTAAGAATAACATTAAAAAAAATAAAAAAAATTGTTTCATTCTACAAAGGTTTCATGGCTTTCTGCAAAGCAGCAGGCAAGCGTAGCAAATCAAAATCATCATCGTAAATCAGGTACTTGTTCAACCACAGAGAAGCATATTTTTCTTTAAAAGAGCGCAACCCCTGGTAGTGTCTGAAGCGCCTTATTTTAGCATAAGCAAACTTCATCATTTTTTCTGCAGTGTTCGTATCATCTTTATCTAGGCCCGACATCGGTACAAGTCCTAAATTAAGCTGCGTTTTTCCTTTTTCTTTTGCGTATTTTATTAATTCTATTATCATCGCATCCATACAGCCACCCGGTGCATCCGCCGTTTTTCTAATCAGGTCGTAAGTGCATTCACCAGGCGCGTAATCGGGTATGATGTTTAAGAAAGCAACAGGTTTATTTTCGCTGTCTGTTGTAGCGATTATATTTTGTTGCTGCAAAGCGGCAGCATCCCATTGCCCTTGAGAAAAAATCATCTCTTCACGATGATAAGTTGCCAGCCACTCATCGGAAACCAGCTTTAGCGACTGGATAAATTCCTTACTGTGTGGCGGTTGATAAATAGTTGTAACATAACCTTTTTTTTGCAGGCTGTTCAATCCATTGCGAAGCGATTTCTTATCTCTGCCGGCAAGATCAAAGCTTTGTACATTGGCGATGGCTTCCTGCCCGATCTGTAAATATTTTTTATTAAGCGAGGCAAATTGTGGAAGCACATTTTCATCAACGCGATAATAAGCCGTTTTCAAGCCTTTTCCTCTGCAGTATCTCGCAAATTCCTGCAAAACCGCCATTTTATTTTCTACCGCACAGACCGGCAATTCTAAAACAATAGCATAACCCCGCTCAATGCGATAAGCTACAAACCCTTCTTTTTTCCTGGAAAAGAAAAACAATTTATCGTCTGTTAATTTAAAAAAATCTACAGGTGAATCGCCATATTTTTCTACCAATTGTACCGCTCTTGCTTTCTCTTTGTTCAGCAACGAAATACTTACATAAGGTCTTATAAAAGCGTACAGCAAAAACAGCCAAGCAGCTGTAGCAAACACATACATAGAGACCAGGAACTCGCTGCCGTAGCGGGTTACGGGATGCAAGTTTGTTTTCTGCAACATGAAGATAAGTACTGTATTTTCTATTGACTGGTACCGGTTAAAGTCAATATTGAAATGCCTTTTTTCTAAAAAATAAAACCCAACAAAACCATATACGAGCAATGAGAAAAAAACAATCAGGCTGGTAAAAGTTGCCCGGTTTATAAGCCGCGGATTGGTTCGTGTAGTGTATTGTTTTCGCGTAAGCAGGAGCGATAACAAAATAAGAAGAGCTAGGGATGCTTCTTCCCAGTCGAGCCCTTTAAAAAGATGTCCCGCCAAAGAGATTAGCGTACAAATAAAAGCGATCCACCAGGCGTTGCGTAGACCTCGAACTAAATACGCCGCCGTAACCAGCAACGTAACACCTACATAAATGATCAGTGTATTGGTAGCATGTATAGCGTCGGATGGCAGAAACCGGCGAAGCAGTTGCATCCGCTCTGCAATAGGCGGCGTAAACACAGAAAGGATATTAATGATAC
>CAZZZH010000105.1:0-14555 GCA_964658445.1 Ilyomonas sp. | reverse complement strand
AATTGCGAAGCAAAGAAATATACCAGCTTGGCAAAATAAAGCGCGTGTATATTGAAGCTTCTGGCGATATGAGCATCTACGAAGCCGATGAAGAAAAGCCCGGTTTATCGGTGCTGCCAACGTCTGATAAAGACATACAGCAACTGCATAAAGAAGCCGGTAACAACCTGAAAGCCTGCTGCTGCTGTGCCAATGTGCAAACCGTTACTAATGTTGAATCTACACCTTGCGACATCTGCCATTCTATTGACTGGTCGAATGCCGTTCTATAATTTGAAAGAAATATGCTACCTCACGAAATACACCTCTACGACCTGTACCGGATATTGATTGGAAATGTTCCGATGCCTTACTTTATTGAGTTGCTTATCCGTTGTATTATCTGCTATGCCATACTGGTAATCGGTATACGGCTGATGGGTAAACGAATGGCTGCGCAAATGAGCCGCAATGAGCTGGCATCTATGGTGCTGATGGCGGCGGCTATTGGCATACCTGTTTCGTCGCCCGACAGAGGCATTTTGCCGGGCATCATCATTGCTGCAATCATTGTGCTGGGCGAGCGATGGATATCGAGTCGCATCAGTCGGAACGACAAGCTGCAAAGCAAGGTGGTGGGCGATATTCGCACGGTGGCGAGAGATGGTTTTTTAGTGATTGAAAACATGACACCAAACCGCATCTCGCGCGACCGCATTTTTGCAGAACTGCGGGTAAACGGTTTGAAACATTTGGGCAAAGTGAAACGCTTTTATTTTGAAGCCGATGGCTCTTTTACTTTAATTCAGGATGAAGACAACAAGCGAGGGCTGTGCATTCTTCCCGACTTTGATAAAGAGATACTGAAGGAGCAAAAACAATCGGAAACGGACGTATGTTTAATCTGCGGTTTTGAAAAAAAAGAAGCTGGCAAAAAGCCGTGTGAAAACTGCGGAAACGAAACGTATGTGAAAGCGATAGAGGAATAGTTACTTGTATAGCGTGACCTTTAGCGACAGGCTGGGAATGATTTAAATAAAAATTTACAAATCTGAAATTTTATAATTGTATAATTAACACTTAAGATAAAATTATCTTTATCTTGCCCCTTCTTTAAAGGCTGCGATATGGATAAAGACAATGCTTATGTAATAGGAGTTGACTATGGAACCGATTCGGTGCGTTCGATTGTTGTGAACGTGGCAGATGGTTTTGAAGCAGCTGCTTCTGTTTTCCATTATCCGCGCTGGAAAGAAGGCTTGTACTGCGATGCTTCTCTCAACCAGTTTCGCCAGCATCCGTTAGACTATTTAGAAGGACTTACCTACACTATAAAAGATTGCCTGCAAAAAGCCGGTAAAGAAATCGCTGCCAACATAAAAGCAATCTCTGTTGATACCACAGGCTCTACACCGATAGCGGTAGATAAAACCGGAACACCACTGGCTTTACTTCCTCATTTTCTGCACAACCCGAATGCAATGTTTGTGTTATGGAAAGATCATACAGCTACTAAAGAAGCGGGTGAAATAAACGAACAGGCGGCTAAATGGGAAACCAATTACCTGCAATATGTAGGCGGCATCTATTCTTCCGAATGGTTCTGGGCAAAGCTGCTGCATGTGTTGCGCGCTGATGAAGCGGTGCGCGATGCCTGTTATTCATGGGTTGAGCATTGCGACTGGATTCCGTTTTTGCTGACCGGTGGTAAAGATGTTCACCAAATGAAGCGCGGCGTTTGCCCGGCAGGGCACAAAGCTTTGTGGTCGCAAGCTTTTAATGGCTTGCCGCCAAACGATTTTTTTGGGGCGATTGATCCCTTGCTTAACTGCTTTACTTCGCGATTATTTACTGAAACTTATACTTCTGATAAAGCCGCCGGAACCATCTCGAAAGAATGGGCCGAACAGCTTGGATTGCCGCAGAATGTACTTATCGGTGTCGGTGCTTTTGATGCACACATGGGTGCAGTAGGCGGAGGGATAGAGCCTTATCATTTAAGTAAAGTGATGGGCACATCTACCTGCGATATGCTGGTAGCGCCTGCCGAAGAAGTGAATGACATTTTGGTAAAAGGAATCTGCGGACAAGTCGATGGCTCTATCATCCCTGGTATGATGGGAATGGAAGCAGGGCAAAGCGCATTTGGCGATGCCTATGCCTGGTTTAAAAATATTGCTGGCTGGGCAACTCATTCTTTGCTCCATCAATCATCAATTATCAATGCCGAGATGGCTGCTTTACTACAAAAAGAAATAGATGATAATCTGATCGTTGAGCTCTCCAAAGCCGCAGCTAGTCTGCCTTTGCGAGCAGAAGACGAGTTAGCCGTCGATTGGCTGAATGGCCGCAGAACACCCGATGCTAACCAGTTGCTGAAAGGCGCTGTATGCGGGTTGAATTTAGGCACAACAGCACCCCATATTTTCAAAGCTATTGCCGAAGCGACCTGCTTTGGAGCCAAAGCCATTGTGGAGCGTTTTCGCCAGCAGGGCATACCTGTAAAAGGATTGATTGGCGTGGGCGGCGTTGCCAAAAAATCGCCTTATATCATGCAGACGATGGCTGATGTAATGAACATGCCGATACGGATACATAAAAGCGAACAAACCTGTGCGGCAGGTGCGGCTATGTTCGCAGCTACCGTTGCCGGTTTTTATACCAAAGTAGAAGAGGCAATGCAGGCAATGGGGCAAGGTTTCGATGCAGTGTATCATCCTGACGAAGCCGTAGTGGCTTTGTATCAAAAAAGATATGAGAAGTATAAACGGTTAGGAAGCTGTATAGAAGAATTGTGAATGTTGATTTGATAATGCTATCGATAGTGAGCCCCAATAATAAATTTTAATACCAGCTACAAGTGTCTTACTCTCATCTACAACAAGAAGCTTACGAAGCCAATATGCAGTTGCCAAAACTTGGTTTGGTCTTGTTCACATTTGGCAATGTAAGTGCCGCCGACAGAAGCCTGGGCGCTTTTGCCATTAAGCCTTCCGGCGTTCCTTATGAAGAGCTGTCGCCGGATAAAATGGTGATTGTTGATTTTGATGGCAATGTAGTGGAAGGCAAGCTGCGACCGTCTTCCGACACACAAACACATGCGGTACTATACAAACATTGGGATGCCATTAATGGCATTGTGCACACCCATTCCACCTATGCAACGGCATGGGCGCAGGCACTGCGAGATATACCCATCTATGGCACTACGCATGCCGATCACAACACCGTTGACATACCTTGCGCGCCACCGATGGATGATGAAGTAATCAGAGGTAATTATGAGTATGAAACCGGTTTTCAGATTATCAATTGTCTGACTGAAAGAAAACTGAGTTATGAAGAAATAGAAATGATCTTAGTAGGTAATCATGCGCCTTTTACTTGGGGAAAGACAGCTGGCAAAGCCGTGTATAACAGTGCTGTGCTGGAGCAGATTGCGCAGATGGCTTTCCTTACCGAGACCATAAAGGCCGATGCCTTGCGACTAAAAGAAGCCCTTATAAAAAAGCACTATGAACGCAAGCATGGCGAAGGTTCGTACTATGGTCAGTAAGCCATCAGCCATAAAGTATAACAAATCGATTGTTGTTTGTCATAGATCATTTGTTACTCCTTATTTACAATACTTTCTGAACATACATACTATAATACACAATGATAAATTTAAAGGCATTTGAAGTTTGGTTTGTTACGGGTAGCCAACATTTATATGGCGATGAAACTTTGAAACAAGTAACCGAACATTCGCAGCAGATCAGCAGAGGTCTTAACGATGCAGAGCGCATTCCGGTAACCATTGTTTGGAAACCCACGGTTAAAAGCACAGAAGAAATTTATGCCGTTTGTGCCGAGGCAAATGCAACACAAAACTGTATTGGCATCATTGCCTGGATGCATACCTTTTCGCCTGCCAAGATGTGGATTGGCGGCTTGAAAATTTTACACAAACCCCTGCTGCACCTGCATACACAGTTTAACCGCGACATACCCTGGAGTGAAATAAACATGGACTTTATGAACCTGAACCAAAGCGCGCACGGCGACCGCGAGTTCGGGTTTATGATGAGCCGCATGCGCCTGCGCCGCAAAGTGGTGGCCGGGCACTGGCAGGATGAAGCGGTGCTGAAAAGCATTGAAACATGGGCAAGATCGGCTGCCGGGTGGAACGATTGGCAGGGGGCAAAGTTTGTTCGTTTTGGCGACAACATGCGATATGTGGCCGTAACGGAAGGGGACAAAGTAGAAGCCGAAATGCAGTTCGGCTTTTCTGTAAATACATACGGCATCGGCGATTTGGTAAAAGTGATTGATGAAGTAAGTGATGCTGACATTGATAAGCTTTGCGAAGAATATGCTGACCGGTATCAACTTGCAAATGAGCTTGCGAAAGGCGGCAGCCGGTATCCATCACTGCGCGATGCCGCGAAGATAGAAATGGGTATCCGTTACTTTTTAAACGATGGTAATTACAAGGGCTTTACAGACACCTTTGAAGACCTGCATGGCATGAAGCAATTGCCCGGTATAGCTACCCAACGGCTGATGGCAGATGGCTATGGCTTTGGCGGCGAAGGCGACTGGAAGACCTCTGCCCTGGTTCGCGCGATGAAAGTAATGGGAAGCGGATTGCCCGGCGGTAACTCATTTATGGAAGATTATACTTACCACTTTGAACCGGGCAACAACCTGGTGCTGGGAAGCCACATGCTGGAGATTTGTCCAAGCATTGCAAAGGGAAAACCTTCCTGCGAAATTCATCCATTGGGTATTGGCGGAAAGGAAGACCCGGTGCGTCTTGTGTTCAATGTAGCTGGCGGCGCTGCCCTGAGTGCTTCGTTGATAGATATGGGCAATCGCTTTCGCTTGCTGATGAATGAAGTGGAAGCCGTAGACCACGAGTATGAGTTGCCTAAGCTGCCTGTGGCGCGCGTGTTGTGGAAGCCTTATCCCAACATGAACGATGGATGTGCTGCCTGGATACTGGCGGGTGGTGCACATCATACCTGCTATAGCCAGAACCTGACGGCAGAGCACCTGGAAGACTTTGCTGATATGGCGAAGATTGAGTACGTATGGATTGGCAAGCAAACCCATCTGCACCAATTAAAAAATGAACTCCGGTGGAGCGAAGTGTATTACCAGTTGAATAAATAGGTGCGAAATTTTCTACAAAGAAAAATGGTGAAATAAATACACCACAATGATAAATTATTATTGCTGCGAATGATTTACTTTGAGCCGCATTGCAACGATAAGCACCATTTATTTTTTTACATTCACGATTGACTTTTTATGAATAAACTTCTCTTTCAGGACAAGCTGATTTTTGTTGTTTACTTTATTATTGTTGCCAGCTACGGCTACTACATCTATCGCAAGAAAAAGAAAGCGGTTATGGATACCCACGACTTCTTTCTGGCAGAAGGTTCGCTTACGTGGTGGGCCATTGGTGCTTCTTTAATTGCGTCCAATATTTCTGCCGAGCAGTTCATTGGTATGAGCGGTAATGGCTTCTCTATCGGCGTTGCTGTAGCCGCCTACGAATGGATTGCTGCCATTGCGCTTATCATCGTGGCGGTGTGGTTCATACCTGTTTATCTGAAGAATAAAATCTTTACGATGCCGCAGTTTTTAGAGACGCGGTACAATAAATCGGTAAGCCTTATCATGGCCATTTTTTGGCTGTTTTTATATGTGTTTGTCAACCTTACTTCTATCCTGTTTCTTGGCGCCGTTGCCATCAATAACCTGACGGGTGGCGACGAAAATCAGTTTCATTTAATTGTGATTGCCTTGTCTGTGTTTGCAGTGTTTATTACGCTGGGCGGCATGAAGGTGATTGGCTTTACCGATGTAATACAGGTAAGCGTTTTAATCATCGGCGGGCTGGCTACAACGTATGTGGCGCTTACCGTTGTAAGCAAACAATTCGGCTATGGAGAAGATGCTGTTGCCGGCTTCAAAGCCATGGTGGCTAATGCGCCCGATCACTTTCATATGATATTCGCAAAGCCTGACGCTAACTCTACCCAGCACGAAGTAGATAATTATCTTACCATTCCTGGCTTGCTTTCGTATGCTGCCGGTATCTGGATTGTGAACCTCAATTATTGGGGCTGTAATCAATACATTACACAACGCGCGCTGGGTGCCGATTTGCAGACGGCACGTAAAGGAATTTTGTTTGCCGGATTCTTAAAACTGCTGATGCCAGTAATTGTAATGCTGCCGGGTATCGCTGCTTATGTGTTGCATCAAAAAGGCTTGCTGCAGGCAGAGATGATGGCAAACAGCAAGAACGGTCAAGTGGTTTCAGACAATGCTTATTCGGCGATATTAGGTTATTTGCCAAACGGATTGATCGGCTTGTCGCTGGCGGCTTTAACGGCTGCCATTGTAGCCTCACTTGCGGGCAAAGCCAACAGCATCTCTACCATTTTTACACTGGATATCTATAAAAAATACATCAATCGCGAAGCTGCCGAAACAAAGATGGTGTGGATTGGACGCATCACTATTTTAGCAGCCTTGTTTGTTTCTATTTTGCTTACCTGGCATGATGCGCTGGGCATTGGTGGCGAGGGTGGATTTACCTTTATTCAAAAATACACGGGCTTTATTTCGCCGGGTGTATTTGCCATCTTTATACTTGGCTTTTTCTGGAAACGAACTACAGGACCGGCAGCTGTAGCAGGGGTAATTACGGGCTTTTTATTATCGGTATTATTCAATGTTTATGCACCGGCATGGTTTGGTCCCAATACACTTTTATACACAGCCTATAAAAACAGCGCAGGTGTTTACGAAATTCCTTTCCACATCTGTATGGGGCTTGCCTTTATGTTTACCATTATATTGATGGTGATCATCAGTCTTGCCGGTCCGAAAATTAATCCGAAGGCATTTGTGATAGACAAAGACATGTTCAAAATACAGCCCGGAACACTGGCAATGATTGTAATTACATTGCTGGTTATTTCACTGCTCTATGTAAGGTTCTGGTAAGCCGATATTGTTTTATAAAAGCAAGAGGCAGATAACTTTATTATCTGCCTCTTGCTTTTTGAGCGCTTTCCTGTGCGCTGAACAACAGGTTTAAGCATTTATTGCACTAGATAACCTTGCGAAAGATAAATTTGTGCTTCATTTACAGATTTTACGTTTATGAAAGCAAGCAGCAATGGCAATCCGGCAGAGATTGCAGAATACAACCCGCACAGCCGTTTTTTATTAGCGGTAGATTGTATCATTTTTGGTTTTGACGGACAGGTGTTGAAAGCCCTTTTCATAAAGCGCGCCTTTAACCCTGGCATCAATAAATGGTCGCTCATGGGCGGCTTTGTGCACGAAAGCGAAGGTGTGGAACAAGCTGCTTCGCGCATACTGAACCAGCTTACGGGGCTTACCAACGTCTACATGGAGCAGCTTCATTGCTTTGGCGATATTAACCGCGACCCCGGTGGGCGCGTGGTGTCGGTGGCTTATTTTGCCCTCATTAATATAAAAGATTACGGCGAGGACATGATGAAAGAGCACAATGCCAAATGGTTTGAGCTAAACCAGATCCCGGCATTGGTTTTCGACCACCGCGAAATGGTGACACTGGCAAAACAAAGACTGCAACAGAAGATAGCGAATCACCCGGTCGGCTTTGCCTTGCTGCCCCCTAAGTTCACCCTGCGCCAACTGCAGACTTTGTACGAAGCCATCAACGAAACCGAGCTGGACAAGCGCAATTTTACCCGCCGCATCCTTGACCTTGGCATTTTAAAAAAGCTCGACGAGAAAGAGCGGGGCACATCGAAAAAAGGCTCTTTTTACTTCGTTTTCGACGAAGAAAAATATAAGAAGCTGGACAAGGAAGGGATTAAGTTGTTATGATGTAGATTCACGATCTGCATTCTTCCAAATAAATTAAATAAAGTAGTTGTAAAGAATAAAAGCCTGCGGCGAAATTGCCAGCAGGCTTTTGTTTTGTCGGGATGACAAGATTTGAACTTGCGACCCCACGCCCCCCAGACGTGTGCGCTACCGGGCTGCGCTACATCCCGAAATGTTTGTGTGAAAGGGCTGCAAATGTAAAAGGCTTTTTATGAAAATCCGATTATCTTGCGTCAAATTTTGCGGCTACGCATGAACATCCTGCTTAAGAACGTCATTATTGCTGATCCTCAATCTATTTATAACGGTGCGGTAAAAGATATTTTCATTCGGGATGGATGGGTGGTTAACGTGGGCGATGGGCTCTCCGAAGCGGATGCAGATACGCTGGAAGGCAACCATACCACTTATCTCTCGCCCGGTTTTATTGACCCTTTTGCCCAGTTCTCCGACCCGGGTTTTGAACATAAGGAAACGCTGGAATCGGGCGCGGCTGCGGCTGCGGCCGGTGGCTATACCCAAGTGTTTGTGGTGCCCAATACCAACCCGGTTGTTTCTAACAAAAGCGGGATAGAATACATTGTACAAAAAGCAAAGAGCCTGCCCGTGACGGTGCGCCCTTTAGGTGCCATAACGAAGAATGCGGAAGGCAAAGAGCTGGCTGAGATGTATGATATGTGGAGTAGCGGAGCCGTTGCTTTCAGCGATGGTTTGCAACCGGTGCAGTCGGCCCAAGTACTGCTGAAAGCCTTGCAGTATGTGAAGTCATTCGATGGCGTGATAATACAGATGCCGGTTGATAAAAGCATCAATGCCGGCGGGCTGATGCACGAAGGAATTATTTCAACGCAACTGGGTCTGCCGGGCATTGCTGCCATTGGCGAGGAACTGATGATAAAAAGAGACCTGGGCTTGCTGCAATATACCGGCAGCCGGCTTCACCTGACCGGCGTATCTACGGCAAAAGGCATAGAACTGGTACGCGAAGCAAAAGCCAGCGGACTGAACCTGACCTGCAGTGTAACACCTTATCATCTTTATTTTTGTGATGAAGATTTGCAGAGCTATGATACTAACCTGAAAGTGAACCCGCCTTTGCGCAGTAAAGAAGACCGGGAAGCCTTGCGCAGTGCGGTTTTAGATGGAACCATTGATTGTATTGCCACGCATCATGTACCGCAACACTGGGATGACAAGGTATGCGAATTTGAATATGCCAAAAATGGGATGATTGGTTTGCAAACGGCGTTTGCTGTTGTTAATACTCTGTTTCCGCAGATAACGATGGATAGATTAGTTCAGCTTTTCTCTTTGAATTCGAGGGCGATCTTCGGGTTGTCTTCTACGAAAATAGAAACAGGAAGCCGGGCAGAATTTACCTTATTCAATAGAGAAGAAGAAAGTGTTTTAACAATAAATACATTGCGAAGCAAATCTGCTAACTCGCCTTTTATAAATTTGCCTTTACAAGGAGTTGTAAAAGGCATTATTAATGAAAAATTTAAGTAACAAATATGGAACAGAAACCCATTACACCAGTCACTGCCGGTCTGATTGTTGGTCTTACTTCTGTCGTGCTATTCATGACTTATTACTTTAGCGGTCTGATATTTAAACAGGAGTGGTACTCGTGGCTTCCGGCTCTTATTTATGTTGTTTTAGTTTGTGTTTTTATTAGTATGTGGAGTAACTCGAAGAACAACTTTGTAACTTTCGGAAATTGCTTTGGCTTCGGTTTTAAAACCGTGTGTATCGCTACGCTTATCATCTTTTTTACTACGATGGTGTTTATTTATTTGACACCGGAATACAAAGACCAGATGCTTCAGGTAGTGAAAGAAAAGATGCGTGAAAACAAGCAAATGACGGACGACCAGGTAAACCAGGGCATAGAGATTTATACCAAATTTTTTATAGTCAGTACATTGGGTGGCAGCTTATTTGGCAACCTTATTTTTGGCACTATCGGAGCCCTTATTGGTGCTGCGATTGCCAAGAAAAAACCTTTTGATCCTTTTACACAAATTAACCAAATCGGCGAGCCTCAGCCATGAACATTTCTATTGTGATTCCGCTGTTGAATGAAGAAGAATCGTTGCCTGAACTGAGCGACTGGATAGCGCGTGTAATGGCGGCAAACCAGTATTCTTACGAAGTGATAATGGTAGATGATGGCAGCACCGATAACAGCTGGAAAGTGATTGAAAACATTACTCAAAAAAATGATTGTTTTAAAGGCATTAAGTTTCAAAGAAATTATGGAAAATCGGCTGCCCTGAATGAAGCCTTCCGCACGGTTAAAGGTGATGTGGTAATAACGATGGACGCCGATATGCAAGACTCGCCCGATGAGATTCCGGCTTTATACAACATGGTTACCAATGAAGGCTTTGACCTGGTAAGCGGCTGGAAAAAAAAGCGGTACGATAATGCCGTAACCAAAAATCTTCCTTCCAAATTGTTCAACGGCGTAAGCCGCAAAGTGACCGGTATTCAGCTTCACGACTTTAATTGCGGACTCAAGGCATATCGCAACCGCGTAGTAAAGGGCATTGAAGTGTATGGTGAAATGCATCGCTATATTCCTGTCATCGCCAAGTGGTCAGGTTTTAAAAAGATTGGTGAAAAAGTAGTAGAACATCGACCAAGAAAATATGGTGTAACCAAGTTTGGACTCGAGCGCTTCGTTAATGGTTTTTTGGACTTGGCTACCATTATGTTTGTAAGCCGGTTTAGCAAAAAGCCTATGCACTTTTTTGGTCTGTATGGAACGCTTTGTTTTGTTATTGGTTTTATAATGATTGTTTATTTGCTGATTGCTAAGTTTTCGGTAAGTGATTTCAATCTTACTAACCGACCCGCATTTTTTATAGCGCTTGCAGCTATGATTATTGGTATGCAACTCTTTCTTTCCGGCTTTGTAGCGGAGCTTATTTCGCGCAATTCAACCGACCGCAACAACTACCTTGTTGAAGATACACTTGGCATCCGTTAAGGGTTTGCCTTTTTCATTTATTATGAGTCAATCAATTGTTATCGTCGGTCCGGCTTATCCCTTGCGAGGCGGCGGTATGGCTACGTTTAATGAAAGATTAGCCAGGCAGTTTCAAAGAGAAGGAAACAAGGTTGTTATTTACACTTTCTCTTTACAATATCCATCGTTTTTATTTCCGGGAACATCTCAGTTTTCAACGGAAGCTGCTCCGGAAGATCTTGACATCAAAGTGAAAATTAATTCCATAAATCCCTTCAACTGGATAAAAGTAGGAAAGGAACTGAAGCATCTTTCTCCCGATTTTATTGTGGTTCGTTATTGGTTGCCGTTTATGGCACCTTGCTTTGGAACAATACTTAGAATTGTAAAAAAGAACAAGCAGACCAAAGTTATTTGTATATCCGATAATGTTATTCCGCACGAGCATCGTTTTGGCGATAAGTTTTTTACAAAATATTTTATAAAGCCGGTCGATGCATTCATTACAATGAGTGAAAAAGTAATGAGCGATCTAAAAACGTTTACTCAAAAACCGTCCATTCAAACAGTGCATCCGCTGTATGATAGCTTTGGAAAAGCTGTTTCAAAAGAAGAAGCAAGAGCGCATTTAAAACTCCCGGTGGATGACAATATTATTTTGTTCTTTGGCTTTATTCGTAAGTATAAAGGACTGGATATGTTACTCGATGCAATGAGCTTGCTGAAGGACAGGAATGTTCCTGTTAAGCTTTTAATTGCAGGTGAATTTTACAATGATAAAAAAGTTTACGAGCAGCAGATAGAACGTTTGAACCTACAGGATATATTGGTCTTGCATAATAATTTCATTGCGGATAATGAAGTAAAATATTATTTCAGCGCTGCCGATTTCGTGGTTCAACCTTACCGGAATGCTACGCAGAGCGGCGTTACACCTTTAGCATATCATTTCAATAAGCCACTGCTGGTAACCAATGTGGGCGGGCTTCCTGCTATGGTGCCAGACAGGAAAGTGGGTCTGGTAGCTGAACCCAATGCAGCAGACATTGCCCAAAAGATAGAAGAGCTATACAAGTTGGGCGAAAATTATTTTTTGCCTTATCTGCAAACCGAAAAACAGAAATATAGCTGGCAACACTTTACGCAGGTTATTTACGGTTTAATAAAATCAATAAATAAAACAAGTAATTAACAGCGAAATAAGTTTGGATAATTGCACTGTTTGGCTACCTTTGCCGTCCGAAAAAAATTAATGTTATGGCAAGAGTATGTATGGTTACCGGTAGAAAACCGATGGTTGGTCATAGCGTGTCGCACTCGAATATAAAGACAAAGCGCCGCTTTTTACCGAACCTGCAAACGAAGCGTTTTTACTTCGCCGAAGAAGACCGCTGGATTACATTAAAAGTCTCTACGGACGCTATCCGCACCATTAACAAAAATGGTTTGGCTGCCGTACTGAAAGAAATGAAAGCGAAAGGAACAAAAATTTAATTATCATCTTATAAATTATTGCTGCAATGGCAAAGAAAGGAAACCGCGTTCAGGTGATACTAGAATGTACGGAGCAAAAGACGACCAGCGTTCCGGGCACCAGCCGCTACATCACCACTAAAAATAAAAAGAATACACCGGAACGTATTGAACTGAAGAAATATAATCCGAATCTGAAAAAAGTAACCGTTCACAAAGAAATTAAATAGTCATGGCAAAAGCAGCTTCAAAAAACGCGAAGATTAAAGATACCAAGGCAGCCGCCGAGTCGAAGAACTGGACAAAGGTTATTAAAGCTGTGCGCAGTCCTAAAACAGGCGCTTACACCTTTAAAGAAGCTATCATTTATAAGGATAAGGTAAAAGATTTCTTGGCCGAGAAATAAGTCTTTTCGACGCATCGAATTAATAAAAGCTTTCGCAAGATGTGAGGGCTTTTGTTGTTTATGGTAGGACCCACGATTGCGCTAATGCTTAAGTATACATTGTTGCAATTGTGGGTATAGTAATTTATTTTTCTTTTTTATAAACCCAGTCACCACATACCATCGTCCCCAATATCATTGAAGGATCAGCAGTATAAATAATTGTAGGAAGTAAGTGTTGCAAATCCGCCTGCGCAAGTATAGGTTCTTCCGTATCGTATACAACAGCATCCAAAGATTGGCCAACAGCAAAGTAATCAGTTACAGAATTGCCCATTGCTTTGCTACCTGAAAAAAATGTCCGGTTAACAAGTGTTGATGCACCATCAGCAAATGTGTTGCGTTTATGTCTTATTAACCGTTGCGCATAATCTAACCAGCGCAAATCTTCCAGTGGATTAAGACTGATATGACTATCGGTACCAATGCTCCAGTTGCCGCCTTCACGGGCAAAGTCAGTAAGTGAAAAAATACCATCGCCCAAATTTCCTTCGGTGCCTGGACATAAAACTGCATTGGCTTTGCTTCTGGCTAATTCTTTTGTTTCTACATCAGTCATGTGCGTGCAATGAACAATGTGAAAACGTTCGCTTAAAGGCAAATTTCCTAAAAGCCATTCGATGGGTCTTTTGCCTAAATAAGAAACACAGCGTTCTACTTCTGCCAATTGCTCGGCAGCATGAAGATGAAAGGGAAGATCTTTCGGGCCTTGTTCTACTGCGTTTATTATATCCCGCGCTTCTACAGCACGAAGCGAATGAACGCCAAAGCCTAGCTTAGCTTTGAGATAATAATCCACCGCTTTTTTACTTTCATGCAATAATGTAAAATAATCGTCAATGGTCGCTGAAATAAAACGTCTTTGTCGCGGTTGTGGTTCTTTACCAAAATCTCCCTTTTGATACCATACCGGAACCAGTGTAATTTTAATACCTGCTATCTGTGCGGCTGACACCAACCGCTCACCCATCTCTGCGATATTGTCATACGGTTTTCCTTTGTTATCATGATGCAGATAATGAAATTCGGCGACAGACGTATAACCATTGCGGAGTAGATGTCTGTATAAACTCGTAGCGGTTCTTTCAACCTCTTCCGGTGTAAAGGTTTCAGCACAGGCATACATGGCTTCGCGCCAGCTCCAGAAGTCGTCTGTTGTACCTTCGGCATGTTGCTCCGCTTTACCTGCCATCGCATATTGAAACGCATGAGAATGTGCATTCTGAAAGCCTGGTAGCACCGCACCGTTTACTGTTTCTATAATTATATTGTCTTCCTTGGGTTTTTGGTTAGATAAGTATTGAATGATGCCTTGGTTGTCTATACTCACATAAGCAGGGCTAAGCCATTTATCCTTCAGTAACAATAATTGAAATAGAAAGTGCCTCATGGAAATAGTATTGCGTTTGCAATGTACTGGCTTTACTTTTTGCTGAATTTATTTTTCATATAAAGTAAAGAATGGCTGAAGTAACGGAACACAAAAAAGGCCTGCCCTAAAAAGAGCTGGCCGTTGCTAACCTATGAAAAACACCAAGTTAAATCTAAGTTGTAAAGGCAGTCATCAATTCTTCTTATTCTGTTGCCGCATCTGTTGCATGGACTGCCGGTTGTTGTTATTTGCGTTCGGATGTCGGATATGCCATTCGTCTATTAACTTTTTTCTAAACTCTGGTTCTGCCCTAAAAGTTCTGTTCACTCTATCATCCGATCCAATCACTCTTTTAAAATCGCCTTTGTATTTTTTCTGAATGTTCACAATCTGTTCTTGCTGCGCTACTACATCATTTGGATTGTCTC
>CAZZZH010000104.1:4934-14654 GCA_964658445.1 Ilyomonas sp. | reverse complement strand
CAAGTTGCCATTCTCTATGGTCGCATTATTACGTTGATAATATTCCTGTTCATTATTACCCCAGCCGCCTCCACCGGTTTCGAAATTCCAAACGTTGGTGTTGATATCAGTACTGTCAAACTCGTCAGACCATACTAATTGATAAGTAGCAGTCGCAGTATCGGCAGGCGGAATGATAGATGGCGGAATAACGCCGCTTTCCGGCGAAGAAGACTTAGTACAAAAAGAAAACAGGCTAACAGAAATAATGATAAGTAACGGAAGGCAAAGCACTTTTTCAATAGACTTCATACTGCAAGCTTTATAAGATAAAGATAAGGAAATGAACTACCCCTTCGCTTTATAAGTAATGCGATAGGTATGTTGCTTATGTATTCGTTAAATGCAATAGCTTAGCCAACAAATTACCGTTCGGTCGATTGCCTTATGAAATTATCCTTCCTGTCATCTCATTCTATCAAGGCTCGCACAAACACGGCATTCATAAATTACGAACTTGAATGATTTTTAATGTTAACCATCATCCTTATTTTCCTCTTTATCATTAAAGTTTAATGATGATTGCATCAACAATAGTCTGAATGATAAGTCTATTTTGTAACGACACATTTATATTCATTAACCGAAGTTTTATGATACAGGTAAAAGCCACTTTCTCCATTTTATTTTTGTTCGTCCTTGTCTTTGCTTCGCAAGCTCTGTCTCAAAAATTTATCACCTCGAAAGGAAAAGATATTATTGGCGCAGATGGCAAACCATTTCTCATAAAGGGCACTAACCTTGGCAACTGGCTGGTGCCCGAAGGATACATGTTTAAATTCACAATCGCCAGTTCACCAAGACTGATAGACGAAACTTTCAAAGAACTGGTAGGACCTGCGGCCACAAAGGATTTCTGGAAAAAATACCTTAATGTTTACATCACTAAAGATGACATTCATTATTTGAAAACTACAGGTATCAATTCTATCCGTGTTCCATTTAATTATCGCTTGTTCACTAACGAAAGTTATATGGGTGATAATGACTCAACACGCGGCTTTATTTATCTAGACAAAGTAATCCATTGGTGCAAGGAAGAAGGCTTGTATGTGCTGCTGGATATGCACTGCGCGCCCGGCGGACAAACCGGCGATAATATTGATGATGGTTATGGCTATCCCTTCTTATTTGAGAACGAAGAAAACCAACAGCAGGCAACATACATCTGGGAGAAGATTGCTAAGCATTATGCAAATGAAAAAACCGTAATGGGATACGATTTATTAAATGAACCCATCGCCCATTACTTTAATAAAGAAAAGATAAACCCGATGCTGGAAGTAGTTTATAAAAAAATAACAGCTGCTATCAGAACAGTTGACAAGAACCATTTGATTTTTCTCGGCGGCGCGCAGTGGGATTCTAATTTTAAACCGTTTGGTGCGCCATTCGACGATAAGCTGGTATACCAATTTCACAAATACTGGACGGCTACCACGAAAGATGTAATACAGGAATACATTGACTTCAGAGACAAATACAATGTGCCGATCTACTGCGGCGAAACAGGCGAAAACGATGATGATTGGGTAATGAAATTCAGGAAAACACTGGAAGAAAATAACATCGGGTGGCACTATTGGCCTTATAAAAAAATGGATAATACACGTGGCTTTGTCACCTTTAAAATACCAGCTTATTACGACAGCATTATAGCTTATGCCGACACTGCAAAAAAGAACTTTGAAGACATCAGAACATTGCGGCCGAAAAACATAGAACAACTGCAAAATGCACTGAATGGTTTCTTAGAAAATTGCCAGTTTAAGAATTGTATTATCAATACCAAATACATAACAGCCTTGGGTTTGAAGGCAGAATAGAATGAAGTTTATGGTGAAGCTACAGAGACAAAAAATAGAAGAAGGATTGAAATTGATTTTTCATCCTTTCTTCTTTGGTTAAAGATACTATGCGGCAGCCCTGCTTATTTATATGCCGGATTATTCTTTTCTTTACTTATGAAGATCAGTACCGTAAGGTTAGAGACTTTCAGCGATTGCGTGATAGCTATTATCATCACGGTAATGATATTAGAGTTAAAACTTCCTAATCTGGATGCACAGATCTCTTCGTCGCAGATGATCGTTTACCTGCACCACCTGTTGCCTTACTTCATCACCTACGCATTCAGTTATATGATGATAGGCATCTTCTGGACCAACCATCACCACATGTTCTTTTTGTTAGAGACAACAGACGAAACCTTGTTGTGGCAAAACTTTCTCTTCTTGTTTGTACTAAGTTTGATTCCTTTTGCAACGGCTATTGTAGGCGCTAATCCGTTTATTCCCATCGCGCCAGCCATTTATGGTTTGGTAATGCTGCTGACTACAATGTCGTTTGTGATGATGCGAAGCTATAGTATGCGGCACAAGCTGATTCATATAGATAAAGACAAAGACATCCGCCGCAAAATTTATAAAGTGACTATCCGTAGCCGCACCAAAGGTCTTGTAGGAGCTGGCGTGTATGCAGCTTCCATTCCGCTTGCTTACGTGAATATTTATATTTCGTATGTGCTTTTTGCCATACCGGCTATCATCTTTTTTATACCCGAAAGTATAGACAGTGAAAAGCTGGCGGCGAGCGTTGAAGACAACAAAAGTGTGTGATTGTACAATTTTTCCAGAATAGAAATAAGCATGAATCCGGATGGAAATTTCTTCTTACTTCTTCTTGCTACTACACGTAAAGAAGGCTTGTTATCTTTATTATTATAAACCATTATTCGCATGAAACGATTGCTTGTTTCTTCCATCATCATATTGTTTGTTATTTCTTCTTTTGCGCAAAGCGATGTTGTTCAAACGGAAGCTGGACGCGTCTCCGGGGTTTTGAGCAACGATAACACAATTCGCATTTATAAAGGGATTCCCTTTGCCGCGCCGCCTGTTGGCAAGCTAAGATGGAAAGCGCCGCAGCCCGTTGCGCATTGGAGCGATATCAAAAGATGCGATGCCTTTGCTGCCAGCCCTATGCAAAACAAGCCTGTGCCGTTTGCCATGTACACGGCACCGTATCTTATTCCGGCATCACCCATTAGCGAAGATTGTTTGTATTTAAATGTTTGGACCGGTGCTAAATCGACTAAAGAAAAACGTCCCGTAATGGTTTGGATCTATGGCGGCGGCTTTGTTTCCGGCGGCACAGCTTGCCCCATTTACGACGGCGAGAACATGGCGAAGAAAGGCGTTGTATTCGTTTCTATTCCTTACCGCGTGGGCGTGTTTGGCTTTCTTGCACATCAACAGTTGTCGAAAGAATCTGATGGTATGAGTTCGGGCAACTATGCTTTCCTTGACCAGCTTGCTGCTTTACGTTGGGTACATCAAAACATTGCTGCCTTTGGCGGCGATGCAGGCAACGTTACCATCATCGGCCAAAGTGCCGGTGCATTTAGTGTAAATGCTTTGGTAGCATCGCCGCTGGCAAAAGGATTGTTTCAAAAAGCCATAGCAGAAAGCGGTGGTATGTTTAGCGCCGATGGCAGAACGATAAGCAGGCAGGAAGCAGAGGAAAAAGGAGAAGAATGGATGAAGAAAATTGGAGTAACATCGATAGCGAAACTCCGAGATTTATCAGCCGATTCATTGCATTCTTTGGCTTCTTCTTTTACAGCTTCTCCGGTAGTTGATGGCTATGTTTTGCCAAAAGATATTTACAGCATTTTTAGCAACGATGAGCAAAACGATATACCTGTTATAACCGGCTGGAATGCGGATGATGGCTTTCCGGCAGCGATGGTTGATTCGGCTGCTTACGTACTGCAGGCGAAGGAGAAATATGGGTCTCTCGCCGATGCTTATCTGCAGGCTTTTCCAGGCGGCTCGGCAGAAACAATCGGCAAGTCATTGTTTGCTATTAATAGGGATAACCTATTTGCGTGGCAGGCTTATACTTGGGCAAGGTTGCAGACAGAAAAAGGACATCATCCCGTGTATGTTTATTACTTTAACCAGACGGCGCCGGGCGAACAAAAATATGGCACCTTTCATTCATCTGAAATTCCTTTTGCTTTGGACAATTTATATACCTGGAAGAAAGATTGGCCGGAAGTTGACCAGAAGCTTTCCGGCATAATGTCTGACTACTGGATCAATTTTGCAAAGACCGGAAACCCAAACGGGGCTTCACTTTCAGCGTGGACGGCTTACAACGTAAAGAACAATAACGTGATGATGCTAAGCACCGGTAAGCAAACAATGCAGCCGGTTTCAGCTATAAAAGAGCTTTTGTTTTTGGATACTTACCAGGAGCAATTGCGAAGCAAAAAGAAGTAGAAGAATTACGAAACAAAAAAGAATAAATTAAAAAAGGAAGAAGCCAAGGTTTTATTTTAAAAAATGGCTTACAGACTGAAGGCGGAAGCAGGTTTTATCTTAGAAAAAACTTACTAAGATATGGGAAGTATAAACCAGAAAGTACTGCCTTTTCCTAACTGGCTTTCGACGCCTATTTCTCCGTTGTGCTTGGTAATGATTTCATTTGAAATATACAAACCCAGACCAAGACCAGAATATTGGTTGCCGGAATAATCTACGCGGAAATACCGGTCAAATAATTGCCGCTGCTTGTCTTCCGGTATGCCAATACCAAAGTCCTGCACCGATACTTTTACAGCGTTTGATCCGCACAAATCTATCGAGATGTGAATGCGTGGAGAAGCCTGTGAATACTTCACCGCATTGTTCAGCAAATTAGCAAGCACTTGTTCTATCCGGTATTTATCGGCTAAGATGTTGATCTCGCGGTTGCCGCTGATGGTAACCGAGTCAATGCTTTTGTTTACAAATTGCAGGTTATCTACATTTTCCTTTACTATATCATACACATTGAACACTGTTTTTTTCAAAATCAGTTGCCCCTTTTCCAGGCGCGATACATTCAGCAAGTCTTCTACCAGCCCGGATAATTTAGAAAGATTAATACTGGCTTTGTTTAAAAAAACCGGCACCATCGGTGAGTCCTTTTCTGTCTTCATCATCTGCTCCAATATTTGCAGAGACGCCTTTAGGCTGGTCATTGGTGTTTTCAACTCATGACTTGCAACACTGATAAATTCATCTTTCTGCTGAATGGATTTCCGGCGGTTGGTCACATCCATAAAAGTGCCTACGCCGCCTATTAGCTTGCCATTGCCGTCGCGGATAGGGGCGGCATTAATTGAAATGTAGAATCGTTCTCTGTCTGGCGGCTGCACTCCTATTTCATGATCGTAAACCGGCATTCCTGTTTCCATCATTATCGACATCGGATGCTCGTTTTCGGGAAGTGGTGTTCCATCTATCCGGAGATTCACCCACTTTGGGTCATCATATGTCCGGGCAAGGATTTCGCTTTTTTGCAGTCCTAATATTTTCTGCGCCATCGGGTTGGCATAAATAAGTTTCCCGCCAACATCTATAATACCAACGCCTTCAGCCATTGTCTCCAATATCAACGTCAGGCGTTCCTGGTTGCTGCGCAGGGCTTCGCCAATTTCTGTTTTTTCTTTTACCGATGTTTCAAGTTCGCTGGTTCTCTCTTTTACTTTATTTTCAAGGCTGGCGTTTAGTTGCTGAGCTATGTCTTGTGCTTCTTGCAGCTGTTGATTTTTTAACTTCAGCAGTTGTTCATTTTCCTTTTGTTTGGTTAGGTCGGTAAGGATGATGCTCATAGACAAACCCTCATCTAAATGCAGGGTTTTAAAAGACATTAGCACCGGCACGCAGCTTTTATCTGACGACAACAGAAAAAGCTCGCCCTTATTATTTTCCTGCCATGCACTTTTAATAAGGCTATTGCATTCGTCTCTGTATTCCGATGGTATAAACTGGAAGAAAGACTGCCCGGTTACTTTTTCTAAAGGCAGCTTTATTAAAGATGCAAATTGCGAATTCGAGTATAAGATGAGGTTGTCTTCATTAAGCGTTACGGCGCCTTCCGTCATTTGCTCAATGAAGATTCGGTATGTCTGGTCGGCGTTCTTTAAGGTGTATAACTGGTGACCGTCTTTTTCTTTTACAACCAATGCATCCACCTCGCCGGAGCGGATGGCTTCTATGGTATCGTTCGCTTCCTCCAACTGCATTTGCAGACTGTTTAGCTCTTGCAGCAGCTCTTCGTATGTTCGTGTATTCTCCACTCAATTACAAGTTACAAAAGCCCCAATCCTTTTAATACCTTGTGCGTATCCGACATGTCGCCTATTAAACGCTTCTTGGGCAATGGCATTTTTTTAATCAGTACCGGCACCGCCGTAATGTCTTCTTCCTGCACCAGTAATGGCTGCTGGTAAACGTCTACAATTTCAAGCTCATATCTTCCGGACAGATGTTGTTCGCAGATTCTTTTCAGGTTACTAATGGCACGTACCGAAACAGGAGAAGTACCCGTAACAAAAAGCCTGAGTTTATAAAACTCTTCTTCGTCCCATTGTGAAGGCATGTTAGCGGCATTCGAATCCTGCATATTGCGTACTCCTCTATGTTTACATCGGACGAATATCGAGACCCACCAATACTTTTTCTTTATTAGAAAGATCACCAATGATTTTTCGAACAGGTTCCGGCACTTTTTTCACCAGTGTAGGGATAGCTAAAATCTGGTCGCCTTCTGCCAGTTGCGGATGCAGCAGCAGATCAATAACTTCAATTGAATACTGACCTTGTAAATGTTCTTCGCAATATTTCTTCAGGTTGCTAAGTGCAGTAACCGATTTTGGTGTTTTGCCTGCCACATACAACCTGAGTTCATACTTGATAACTTTATCTTCCATTCTTCTTTACTCTGGATTTTTGTTTTCATTATTGTCCTTACCGGCTCTTCTTTTTTCTGTCATCTTTTGCCTTGCTTTTTTCATTACACCTTTCTTTAAATCTTCTTCCATAAACACCTTATTCAACTCTTCTTCTGTTGATTCAAACTCGGCTTTTAGTGCGTCTATTTTTGCCTCCAGCATTTTCCGTTTGCGTAGCAGTTCGCGGTCTTTACGGCTTAGAGCATTGTTATGAAGTAATACGCCGGTTTCTTCAAGCAAAATCTGCGCCTCGCGTGCAGAACCGGTCAGCACACCTTCAGGGCCAAGATAAACATCAATTAAATCTACACCTTCGTTTGTTATTACAAACTCTCGTACCTGGTTAGAGTGCTGCATGCCTCTCGACTTCATTATATACATGCCGCGGTTTCTTTCGCCATTGTTCTCAATGTCTCTTACGGTCAGCCATGCATCTACCAGCGATGACACACCTTCATCGGTTTGTTCAGTCACAATCGTGTTTAGGGTTAGGGCAGTAAACATGACAGTAATTTGTTCCTGCTGAAGAAAATCTATTAGCCTTACCAGCATCGCTTTCACTTCACTAACCGAGCCAATCGTTACCAGATTGGTTATTGGGTCTAGAATGACAGCATCGGGCTTTATCTTTTTTATCAGCTTGTGTATAGACACCAGGTGCATCTCCAACCCATACAAAGTAGGTCGGGCATTTTGAAAAAACAACAGACCCTGGTCAATATAAGTCTGCAGCCCGATGCCAATTGATTTCATATTGCGCATAATCTGCTGCGACGATTCTTCAAAAGCGAAGAACAAACACTTTTTACCCTGCTTGCAGGCAGCCGCAGCAAAGCTGGCAGCAATGCTGGTTTTGCCCGTGCCTGCTGTACCTGAAACCAAGATGCTGCCGCCTTTAAAAAAACCTTTCCCACCTAGCATAACATCCAGCGCAGGAATGCCCGATGAAATGCGTTCTGATGATACCGGTTTGTTTAATTCCAGCGACGTAATGGGAAGAACAGAGATGCCGTCTTCGTCTATCAAAAACGGATACTCGTTGGTACCATGAACCGAACCGCGATACTTAACCACACGCAGCCGGCGCGTAGATATCTGGTTAATGATACGATGGTCCAACAGGATAACGCAGTCTGACACATACTCTTCCAAGCCTTGCCGGGTAAGTGTATTTTCGCCACGCTCGCCGGTAATGATAGCCGTAACACCTTTGTCTTTCAGCCATTGAAAAAGACGGCGCAGTTCCGAACGTAAAATGCTTTCGTTATCATAACCCGAAAACAAGTTTTCTATAGTATCTAGCACTACGCGTTTGGCGCCTATGCTGTCTATGGCATGGCCGAGACGAATAAAAAGACCTTCCAAATCGTACTCGCCGGTTTCTTCTATTTCGCTGCGCTCAATGTGCACATAATCTATTCTCAGCAACTTGTCTTTTTGCAATTTTCCCAGATCGAAACCCAGCGACGCCACGTTAGCAACCAAATCTTCAGGCTTTTCTTCAAACACCATGAACACACCCGGCTCACTGTATTCCATTGCACCGCGCACAATGAACTCTAATGAGAACAAGGTTTTGCCGCAGCCTGCGCTACCGCAGATTAAAGTAGGGCGACCGGTTGGCAAGCCGCCTAATGTAATTTCATCTAAACCACTAATACCAGTAGGTGTTTTTGGTAAAGCAGGAAGCGATGAAGATGTCCGGTGTTTTGTATTTGTCATAAAAAAATGAAACGTTGTATATCTGTAACAAGCGAATAAAAATACAGGTTTTTAGCTGCGAAAACACAGCTTGAAAAAATAGGCAGGCGCATATTTTTTTCGTTACATTCTTTACTAAAAAACAAATGGTTAAAAACGATGCAGAAACAAGGCAAATTGCAATTTATACAAGTGTAACCTGCATAAAAGAAAAATTCATAAAACAGTAGAGCTATTGATTTATGATCACGACTCCTGTTTTGTTTTTCTATTTTACTTACCCAAATGTTCTCGTTGAAACAAATATCGAAACGGGTGAATGAAATAAATCTTTAGCTCAAACAAAAGCAAAGGCTTTTTGCAAACAACAATTAAACTTATGGCCTAATTATTTTCAGCAACATTTGATTTTAGTTCTATAATGCTTTTACCGGTTGGGCAAATATCAAGCAGTGGGCAATGCGGACAGTTGGGATGATAATGAAAACAAATCCGCTGACCGTGCAGCATCATATACTGATGGTTATCGTACACATCCTGCGCTGTGAAATCTGCTGGCAGCAAGTCTTCCAGCGCCTGATGCGCTTTAGCTTCGCCAATACTTTTATTAATTATGCCCAGCCTGACCGCTACACGAAAGTGATGAGAATCTACCGGCAAAGCCTTTCCTCGTAGTGTGCTGAACGATAAAACGGCTGCACTGGTTTTGGGTCCTACACCCGGTAATTCTTCCAACCAGCGTCTTGCATTGGGCACGTCCATTCCTGCCAAACAATCGAGTGATAAACTTCCATTGCGTTCCGTTATAAGCCGAAGTACTTGTTGAACCCGCGGCGCTTTTTGTTCCGGCCACGTGCAAGGATAGATAGCAGCCTGAACATCTTCTACCGGCGCATCGCGAACGGCTTCCCAGGTGCCAAATTTCTCTATCAAATTGTCATATGCTTTGCCTGAATCTTTGTTCTTGGTGCGGTGCGATAACAGCGAAGATACCAGCTCGCTTAACGGATCTAAATCGTGAAAATACTTGATGCCGCTGCCATACACTCGGGCTAAGCGATGATGCACTTCAAGTGTAAGTTTTGCCTTATCATCTGTTATGACTGATGTACTATTTTCTAATTTCAATTTTTTTTCGAATAACAACATCGGCTCACAACGCTATACCTTATGAGTCGCTGATTTTTATACCAATT
>CAZZZH010000104.1:0-4924 GCA_964658445.1 Ilyomonas sp. | reverse complement strand
ACGCTTGCCCGCCACTGCTTAGTTGGTTTGCAGTCTACTTGTTCACCGAGATTTTGTACTCGGTTATAGAATGAAAAGTTGTGCCCGGTTGTAGTATTGTTGTGGGGAAAGAAGGTGTATTAGGTGAATTTGGAAAATGTTGTGTCTCCATACAAAAGCCTGAATATTGATTGATCGGCTTGCCGCCAGATGTTTTGATAGAACCATCTAAGAAATTACCGCTGTAAAACTGCAGACCTGGCTGCATGGTAAACACTTCCAGTTTTCGACCACTCAAACTGTCCGTTACTTCGGCTACTTTAGCAAGGCTTGTATCCTTTTTATTCAATACAAAATTGTGATCGTAACCAACCGGCTTACCGGGTATCTGGTTAATACGTTCGCCAATTAAATGCGGTGTTGTAAAATCGAAGGGAGTGCCTTTTACCGGTGCCAGTTGTCCTGTCGGAATTAAAGTTGAATCAACGGGTGTGTATCGATCGGCATCTATCATCACTGAATGATTAAGTACCGTATTGCTTACATCGCCTGTAAGGTTGAAATAAGTATGGTTGGTAAGGTTTAGCGGCGTTGCTTTGTCTGTTGTTGCACTATATTCAATTCTCAGCCGGTCGTCATCTGTAAGTGAAAATAATACATGTGAAGTAAGGTTACCAGGATAGCCTTCTTCACCATCTTTACTCAGGTAGGTTAGCATCAGTTGAGGCTTTCCGGAGACAGTATCAGATACTGTCCATACCTGCTTATCGAAACCTTTTTTCCCGCCATGTAAATGGTTCTGTCCGTTGTTGGTAGCTAAAGTATAAGTCTTGCCATCCAGCGTGAATTTTCCTTTGGCAATGCGGTTACCATAGCGCCCTACAGTTGCCCCGAAATAAGGAACACCAGCCGTGTAATTGCTCAGGCTATCGAAACCAATAACAATACTACTGTTCTTTCCATTTTTATCCGGCGCGATAAAGGAAGTGATGGTTCCGCCGTAATCCGAGATCTTTACCTGCACCCCGTTTTTATTAGTTAATGTAAATAAATGAACCGGTTTGTTATCGAAAGTTCCCCAGTCTGTAAAAGTGATGCCTGGCTTTGATGCCATTGCGCTATCTGCCGTTTGAGAAGTAGCGTTGTCTGTAGTGCCGTTGTTACAAGCCATAAAAAAAATAGATAGAAAAGAAAACAGAAAGAATGCATAAATCGTCTTCATATAGCAAAGAGATGTTTTTAAACCAACAAAATAAAGAATAAAACAGAAGCGAGGTTTGATTAATGTAGTAAATAATATTATTAAAAAAATGTCCTCTTTTTATAATCAACACTCAGGCTAATAAAACGGTAAGTAATTTTTAGCCTTGCACATTGAAGACATTCTATCCTTTACAATCATTCTCTCAAAATAATTTTCCTTGCTCGCCAGGTCTCTGAAACTGCGTACAGTCAAGGCTCCAGCGCTCGGCATTCAGTTTATACAACTTGTTATACTTTACAAATTGCTGTCTTACCAATTCACTAATCGGTCCTTCGCCACGCATTCGAACACCCCAGCGACTGTCGTTTACTTTACCATCATGACTCTTCTCTATCAAGTGCCAAACCTTATCAGCCCGGTCAGGAAAGTTTTTAAAAAGCCAGTCGTGAAACAAAAATTTGATGGCTCCATTCAACCGAATGAAAGTATACGTCGAAAAAGTAGCGCCGTTCTCACTCGCAGCTTTCATAATGCGTTGCATCTCGTGTTCGTTCAGTCCTGGAATCATCGGACCCAACATTACCCCCATTCTCACGCCTTCATCACTTAGTTCTTTTATCACCCGCAACCGTTGCTTACCGGTCGTGGTTCTGGGCTCCATCACGCGTCGCAGGTCATCCTGAAACGAAGTGATTGAAACCAAAATACTCACTAAGTTTTTCTTCGCCATTTTTACTAATACATCTTTGTCTCTTAGTATCCCTGCATTCTTGGTAATGATACCAACCGGCTGATTAAATTCGAGGCAGACTTCCAGCAACTGTCGGGTGATACGAAACTTTTTTTCTGCCGGTTGATAACAATCTGTATTGCCGGAAAGGCTTATGGGCACACACTCCCACTTGGGGTTCATCAAAAATTTTCGCAGCAATTGGGGAGCTTCTTTCTTTACCAGTATTTTGGTCTCAAAGTCTAGCCCGGCGCTGTACCCCCAATACTCAAATGAGTTGCGGGCATAGCAATAAATACAACCATGCTCACAACCTTGATAAGGGTTCATGCTATACATCATGCCAACGTCGGGGCTCTCTACTTTGTTCACAATCGTTTTAGGATGTACATCAATAAACTGAGTATGAACCGTAGATTCTACCCAATCGTCAATACCTTCTATATGTTCCTGTGTTGTCTCGTTTACAATAAATTTATTCTTTGTATTAAACTGTGCACCTCTGCCTTTTTTATAAGTATCGGCACTTTGAATTTCTTCATCGTCTTGGTTCATGGTAAGTTGGTTTTTAGTAAATAAGTATTGCGGTAGAATAAGACAAAACGCTTATCCAAACAAGGATACCTGCACTGCATCGGGCGGCAGATTTTGAAACGGAAAGTCTTGCACCGTCTGATAAGCTTTGTTGCCAATGCGCCGTTTTAGCAGCAATAAAGCGACCTGTAAAAGAAGAATGACTGTATTCAAGCCATGCTTTTTCGAATTGCCAGGGCAGCAATTGGCGGGCAACCGTAATGTGAGGCTCCGTCATAAAATGAGGCTTCAAGTTGGTGTCAAATTTCAATAATGGCTGTGCCTCTTTTAAGGCTTTTACCAGGTTTTGGATCGGCACTTTGCTGGTTACGTTAATATAGATAGTATGCGATGGAAATGTATTAAAATCACGCATCTCAATCTTAGTGGCAGGTTGTGAAGCGCATATATTGGCGACGCGGGTAACAATGCGGCTTTCCACTGCTTCAAGCTGTACAAATTTTAATAGTGTAAGATGCGGTTTAGTAAAAGCAGCCATTGGGTGTTTGTATTTGTTGGCAAAATCATTTTTCATTTCCATGATCTTTTGCCACAAATCTTGGTGCGGGGTTAGTACCAGTAAATATTCCGCGGCAGAATAACCTGCCAGCACTTTTGTAATTGTGATATTGCGTGTCTTCTCTTCAGTAATCTGCATACAATAGTTTTTAATTGATTTGAATTCCTTTAGCTAATTTATTTAGCAAAATAAATACTAATTATCTTAGCAATCAAAATTTGTTGATAAAATTAATTTGGTGCCAATCGAAAGCAAGTCTCACATTTGCGCTTCACTTGGTTTGAAGCCATACACAAATATGGCTTTGATTAAAAGGGAAGTCCGGTGGAAATCCGGCGCTATCCCCGTAGCTGTAAGCCGCTCCCAGCTTGTATTTGGGAAGTCTTTAATACTACAGTCACTGTTGCACGTAAGTGCGATGGGAAGACATTAAAGACGCAGCAAGCCAGAAGACCTGCCAAGTGAAACATATTTCGCTGAGCTTTCGGGTGAAAAGCCGGAGATGTAACTGCCTTCTACTGTGGTTTGCCGGCTATTTTTTACCACCGGCCATCTGCAAAGTCTGCGCTGCATTTCTGTGTCTTTCCTCATTGCCGAAGCTCGTTTTCATCATTACTTCAACAAGTCAATAACCAAAAATGAGCAGGAAAATTTCGTTATTTATCACTTCATTTCTTTTTTGCCAAACACTTATTTATGCGCAGGACACTTCTTATAATACCTTAAACGAAGTGGTGGTTACCGCCAATAAATTCGAACAAAAACAAAACACCACTGGTAAAGTGATAACCGTTATTGGTAAAGAAACGATCGATCAAAATAGAGGCAAAACATTAACCCAACTATTGAACGAGCAAGCCGGCATTGTTATCAACGGCGCGTTAAATAATCAGGGTAGTGTACAATCGGTTTATACCCGGGGAGCTTCTTCTGGCAGAACACTAATTTTGCTGGACGGCGTTCCCGTTAATGATCCTTCCATGATCAATAACGAATTCGATTTAAACTTGTTTTCACTAAGTGATATTGAGCGCATTGAAATTTGCAAAGGCGCACAATCTACATTGTATGGAAGCGATGCGGTTGCCGGCGTTATCAATATCATTACTACCAAAAAAAACGCGGACAAATCGTTCAATGGAAATGCAACCGTAAGTGCAGGAAACTATGGAGCCATAAAAGGGAATATGCAGTTGTATGGCACCAGCGGAAAGTTGAACTATTCCATACAATATACAAGGCTGCATTCTAATGGTTTTTCTTCGGCAACAGACACAAGCCATAATGCAAATCGAAAATTTGACAGCGATGATTATAATGGTGATGCAACCCATGCACAGGTAACTTACCAAGCAACAAAATCCTTATCCATCAAGGCATTCACATTGTACAGCCAATACAATGCAGGGATAGATGCCGCTGTATTTACCGATGATAAAGATGATAATATTCACAACAAAAACTTTATTGCTGGCACTGGTTTTACTTATAAAAAAAAAGGATTCAGTATGGTAGGTAATTATCAGTATAACGCATTAAACCGTCATTATTTAAACGACAGTACAGACAAGACGAGCACCTGGTTTGAAGATAATAATTATTGGGGCAAAAGTCAATTTATAGAGCTATATGGCAACGCAATTTTAAATAAACATATTACGCTGATTGCGGGCGCTGATTATCGTTTTTCTTCTTACCGGGAAATGTATATATCGGTAAGTGGTTTCGGTCCTTTCACAGACACTGCGCCATCGCGTTCTGTTCATCAGCAATCGGCTTATGCTTCTTTAATTTACAAAGGCCTACACGACAAACTAAACATAGAGACCGGTGGCAGAATTAACGACCATTCTATTTACGGAACAAACCGGACGTATACTTTCAACCCATCGTTTACCATCAGTCAGTCATTTCGGGT
>CAZZZH010000103.1:0-14660 GCA_964658445.1 Ilyomonas sp. | reverse complement strand
ACATACAGCGTAGCCGTAAGCATATACTCGATGTGGTTGGTAAAATCAACCACATAAGAAGCATCGGTTAAGAAGCCATATGACCAGCCAACCTTATTAAATACGCGAATATGAGGCGGCAATGTTCGATGAGCGCTGTCATTAAAAAAGAACTTTACATAGCTATCATAATATTCGCTTGTATCATATTTAGGATAGCTGGTTTCTGAAGGATATTGTGAAAGGTATTGGTATAAAAAATTGTAGTCTTCTTTGGTAAGATGAAAGCGCTGCTTCTCCAGCACCGATGCCGGGAACAAAATACTTTGCAGTAGTTGCTGCAAATCAGGTAAGGGTATGGTATTGTGCTTCGCAAAATCCATCGGCTCGTTCACCAGGCTGTCGTTGCGGTTGTAGTAGGCTTTTCCAACATACACATGCTGAGGAAATGAGAATGAATCTTTATTGCAAGCCATTGGCTGCTGGTATAAAGTATTGCCTTGGTTATCTATAAAACGGAAGGGATTGGTGTGCCGGTTTTCGTCTTCTGTAAAGCCCATAAACTGGCGTGTGATGCGCGTATTTGCGTAACCTTTTTCGTGCAGTTTTTCATTAATAGTTTGTTGACCAACAAACTGGTACATACGGTTGTAAGCATCGTTATCGGAGATTAAAAAAGCTTTCCTGATAAACTGTGCAATAGAAGGCAGATGGTTTTCTGCAGTGCTATCACTCCATTCTTTTGTTTGGTGCGGATAACTGCTATCAAATTGTAGTGCAGTAAATTTATTGATGCCTTCTTTATGCAGTTCGTTCAACTTCTCTAACGATAAAGCCGCCAGCGGAAGCTTTACTACAGATGCCGGATAATAATACAGTTGCGGGTCAACATGAAAGTAATAATTAGTAAAAGAAGGAACATTGTGTTTATCGCGGTTGATTTGCGTGTAAATAATTTGCAGGCGATAACGATCGGGATGCAGAAGAACCTGTTGATATAATGAGTCTTTGTTTTGTAGCAGAACCTGTTTCAGTAAGGTATCTGTTTTGGGCTGGGCTTGCGCATTGCACCACAACAGAAACCATATAACACAAAGAAAAAATCGCATAGTTAAAAATAAGAGTAATTGAAGAAATGAAGATGTGTGGTTACAAAGAAAGCAGGCTATAAATTAGCCTGCTTTCTTTGTATTCTTATTTCTTTACCAGAAAATATTGTCTCTGCAGCAAAGAAGTTTTTCTTCCTCTGTTTATGTTATAGCATTCTCAGCTTCAGTTCCACTCGTCTGTTCTGTGCTCTACCTTCTGCAGTGCTATTGTCGGCTTTGGGCAATGATTCGCCGTAACCTTTAGCGCTGAGGCGGTTTGTGGCTACACCTTTGCTTTTCAAATATTTCATTACAGATTCGGCACGTGCCTGAGATAGTTTCAGGTTAGCTGCATCGGTACCTACATTATCAGTATGTCCTTCTATGTCCATACCGAGGTCTGTATTGGCTTTTAGCAAAGAAGCCAGCGCTGTTAATGGTTTAAAAGACTTGGCCAGCAAAGTAGATTTACCCGTAGCAAAGAAAATCTGGTGCGCTGTAGTATCTACTTTCGCCTGCATGATCTGGGCCTTTTCAGGGCAACCACCATTGCGCGCCGGGCCAGGTTGAGTAGGGCATTTATCTTCTTCGTCATTCACACCATCACCATCTGTATCGGGTATCGGGCAACCATTGTATTTGGCAGTTCCTGGTTGGTTGGGGCAGCGATCTACTTCATCGTTAATGCCATCGCCATCGGTATCAGGTATCGGGCAACCTTGGTATTTAGCTAAACCTGGCTGGGTGGGGCATTTATCGTTATCGTCGTTAATGCCATCTTTATCTGTATCCGGCACGGGGCAGCCATTGTATTTGGCTACGCCAGGTACGGTTACGCAAGAATCGTTGTTATCTGTTATGCCATCGCCGTCAGTATCAGCAGGTGCAGGCGGCGGTGGCGGTGGGGCTACTTCTTTTTCCTTACGGCTGGTAAGGGCACCGCCTACACCTAAGTTAAAATTGAAATGATCGTTTGCATTATCTGTTACGCGAAAGCGGTATTGCGCATTGCTGAATACAAAAGCATCGCCTTTGCCAAGGTTGAACTGCAAGCCTGCGCCTACCGGAGCATATACTGCATAGTAAGTACCATCGTATATAGAACCTCCAATACCAGCATGCAAATAAGGTACTAAGAAATAGCGATCGGACAACAGCTTTATATTAACCCCGGCATCGCCTTCCAGCAAAACATTATCATTGCCGCTTTGCGGGCGGTTGCGAAATAAATAATCCGTAAACGAGGCATCTAATCTCCCTGAAAAATCTATGTGATTGGTTAATCCCTGCAAGTATTGCAGACCTAAACCAAAATTCATATCTTTTGGCTTGGTAAAATTCTTGGTCAGGTCAGTAAAGGAATGGTGTTTCCAATAATCGGCGCTCTGAAAATCGTTGGCTAAAAAATGAATGACAAGCGTAGGTCTTTTTTTGTCGTCCTGCGGTTTCATCTTGGTCACTTTTACTTCTTCTGTCTGGGCAAACAACCCCGCCGCCATTAAGGCAAGAGAGGCTGATAGTAGCATTCTTTTCATACGTGTTTGTTTTAAAATTAAAATACTGGGTTCCTATAAAATCTTTATTGCTGTTTCACCAGTGTGTGATCTCTTCTACTTTCACCCGGGCTAATCCACGGCTTAAAATATCGAGCTGTTGTGCGGCTGAGCGTGTCATATCTGCTATTCGGCCTAATGCCTGCATGCTTTTGCTCATATGGTCGTTGATACGCACAATTACCGACTTGCCATTCTTTAAATTGGTGATGCGTATCCAGCTATTCAAGGCAAAGTTGTTGCTGGCGGCTGTCAGTAAGCTATGATGAAATGTTTCGCCAGTGGCAGTCATTTCTCCTTCCATATGTTTATTGTAAAAGCTGGCCACACCATAGTATATCTTTTTGGTTGTAGAGGCAGCTATATTTTTTTGACTCAAAACATCTTTGCATAAACAAAGAAGCAAAAGCAAAAGCAGGCATCTTATAAACGGTAGCAAAGAACGCTGACGGCTATACCGCTTTGCCCGTAGCTGGCACAGAAACTCTATGTGCATAGTAATGGTTTTATTCGTCAGATCTAAAACCGTGTTTCCAAAACACATTTCATCCCTCACTATAAATGGCTGGTAAACGGCTTTTGCAATCTCTGTTTATCTTGAACGTTTGGTGAATGCTTTATCTATCGCATTCATTTTCAATAAATATGCCAACCGGGTATTAGAGTATGCGGGGTATTTTTCCTTCCAGCATCATTAGGTCAGTTAAAACCATAGCTGTTACAGCTTCCAGCACTACAGGCACGCGCAAGGCAATGCATAAATCGTGTCTACCCTTTACGGAAAACGATTCGACCTGATTGGTTTCCCAGTTGAAGGTCTGTTGTTCTTTGGGTGTAGAAGAAGTGGGTTTGATAGCAATGCGAAACACCAGTTCATTGCCATTGGTGATGCCGCCAACAATGCCACCGGCATGATTGGTTCTAGTTTTTCCGGAAGTATCTTCAATGGCATCATTGTGCTCGGCACCAAACATTTTGGCGGCAGCGAAACCAGTTCCGAACTCAATGCCGCGCACGGCAGGAATAGCAAATACAGCGTGAGATAACAATGCTTCTGCGCTATCAAAAAAAGGCTCTCCCAAACCAATCGGCAAACCATTGGCACGACATTCCACAATGCCGCCGATAGAATCTTTTTGATCAATGGCCTTCTGCAAGCCTCTATCTAAGTCACTTTCTCCCCCGATTTCCAGAATGGTTGATACAATTGAAATATTTTGTTGTTGCAATATTTTTTTGCAATCACGCCCACTGCAACAAGGCACACCGTAAGGCGCCCGCTGAAGTGCCCGCCACCACGATAATCTTCATGTCCGCCAAACTTCTTGCTAGCTACAAAATCAGCATGACCCGGGCGAGGCACCGCGCGTTGCTTCGAATAATCTCCGCTTCTTGTATTGTTGTTTTCAAATAAAACAGTAAGCGGTGCGCCGGTGGTTTGATTATTAAAAATCCCACTTTTGAAAATAGGCAGATCGGTTTCCTGGCGCGGTGTGGTTCCTTTTTGGGTGCCGCCTTTTCTGCGCTCGATATCCGGCAAAAAATCTTCAACAGATAAAGGCAAACCAGCAGGAATGCCATCTATATTTACACCCACGCTTTCGCCATGCGATTCGCCGAAAATATTGACGCGGAATATGCGACCGAATGAATTCATACCCCTAACTCTTGAAGGTGAATTTAAACTGTAGTAAACGTTTCTTGTAGATAACAGGAAATGTGATCAACTGTAATTAAAGTGTCAACCCATACTCTGCAAATATCTGCTTCGTAGCTTCATAGTTTTCATGATGAATGCCACGCAAGCCCAATGTTTCCGCCACTTGCACAAACATTGGTCTATCTTCCAGATACAAGGTTTCTTCAGGCTTTACCTGCGCAATATCAATTGCCACTTTAAAGATATCGGCATCCGGCTTGCGAAAATGTACGAACGAAGAATTGATAAAAAAATCAACAAAGGTGTTCAGCTCAAACTTTTGAATGCGGTGTTCGTTTAGTTCACGTCCTTCATTGTTTACCACAGCCACTTTCAGGTTATACTTTTGCTTCAGACCTTTTACCAAATCCAGCATATCATCGTATGGCTGCGATTGCCCAAACATAAACTGTTTAAAATCTGTTTTGGTAAAATACCGTTTCGTATAAAACACAACCCGCTCCAAATATTCATCCAGTGTTATCTTGCCTACCTCATACGTATCGAACGTCATGTTGTGCCGCTCCTGTGTTTCTTTGGCATCGAGGTTAAAATGTTCTACCGCTCTATTGCGAGAATTATGATCCCACCCGTTGGTTAACAAGACGCCCCCAATGTCGGTAAATAATGTAGTAATGCGTTGGTTATTCATGTGTCAAAAATAGACAGAGATTTGGGAGATGGAGAAGATTTAAAGATGATTGCAGAAGCTATGTTTTATAATTCCGCTTTTAAAAAATCCCTAACATCCCAATCCCCATTATGCGATTGTTATTTCTTTTTCAAGATACACATCCTGTATTGCATTCAGCAACGCAATACCTTCTTTCATCGGCCGCTGGAAAGACTTGCGACCCGATATCATACCCGTGCCGCCTGCCCGCTTGTTGACGACGGCAGTGCGTACCGCTTCGCGTAAATCAGTATCGCCTTTCGATTCGCCACCGGAATTAATTAATCCTGCGCGACCCATGTAACAATTAGCAACCTGGTAACGGCATAAGTCAACTGGATGGTCGCTGCTTAGTTGCGAATACATGCGTTCATCCCATTTACCATAGCTTTTTCCGTCGGTATTTAAAGCTTTATAACCACCATTGTTTTCGGGCAATTTTTGCTTAATAATATCCGCCTGTATCGTTACACCCAAATGGTTTGCCTGACCTGTTAAGTCGGCAGATGTTTCATAGTTTATACCGTTCACTTTAAACGCGTTGTTGCGCACATAGCACCACAATACCGTTGCCATGCCCAAGCTATGAGCTTCTTCAAATGCTTTGGCTATTTCAATGATCTGCCGGTCGCTTTCTTCTGAACCAAAATAAATAGTGGCGCCTACAGCAACGGCTCCCATATTCCAGGCATCGCGGACAGTGCCAAACAATATCTGGTCATATTTGTTGGGATAAGAAAGCAGTTCGTTGTGATTAACCTTTACTATAAACGGAATCTTATGCGCATACTTTCTTGCTGTTGCCGCCATCACGCCAAAGGTTGATGCTACTGCATTACAGCCGCCTTCTATGGCAAGCTTTATAATATTTTCGGGGTCGAAATAGTCAGGGTTTGGTGCAAAAGACGCGCCTGCGCTGTGTTCAATTCCCTGGTCGACTGGTAAGATGGAAAGATAACCCGTGTTGCTTAGCCTTCCATGATTATACAACTGTTGCAGACTGCGCAAGGTTTGTATATTCCGGTTAGATGCCACAAATACATCGTCGATAAATGAAGGAGAAGGAAGATGAAGTTTGTCTTTTGTAATTGTGTTACATGTGTGTGTAAATAGTGTTTCGTTTTCTTTGCCTAACAAATCGGCAATTTGCAAATAATTCATAGTTACTGTTTCAGAGATAAAGTTATTCCTTCACAAGTGTTGCGCCTAATGATGCAAGGTGTTCATAAAAATTTGGATAACTTTTGTTGATGGCTTCCGCTTCTTCAATTATCATCTCCCCTTCGGCAGGCAATGCTGCAACTGCACAAGCCATTGCAATGCGATGGTCGTGACGTGAATGAACCGTTGCACCTTTTACGCCATTGCCGCCGTTAACGATCATAATATCATCCTGCAACTCAATGCTGATGCCCATCTTAGCAAACTCTTCTTGTAAGGTAAGTGCGCGATTGCTTTCTTTATGCGTTAAACGATGTACACCTTCAATTACTGTTTTGCCTTTGCAATAAGAAGCTAACGCAACCAGCGGTGGAAACAAATCAGGACAGTCCGTTGCATTAAATTGAAAGGCTCGTAAAGGTGCATTGCCAATGTCTATTGCATCGGCTTGTATAGAAAGCTTGCAGCCACAATCCATCAACGCTTGTAGAATTGCTTTATCAGCCTGCGTGGAAGCAAGGTCTAATCCTTTTACTGTAATGTTTCCGGCAATCGCGCCAGCCACTAATAAAAACGCACCGCCACTCCAATCGCCTTCCACGGTGTAATCAATAAACGTATCCGTCATGGCTGCCGGCGCATCAATAAAATCAAACGATTCGTAATTGTTATTAACAGGAATATCCAACTGAAATGCTTCCATTACTTTCAGCGTTAAATCGATGTAAGGTTTGCTTTTTAAATCATCTACATAAATGGTTACATTGTTGGCATCAATGGCAGAATAAGCCAATAGCAAACCCGTTAAAAATTGTGAACTTAATGAGCCGTCAATGGTGATGTTTTTAGGTTGTAACGGACCTTGCAATTGTAAAGGAAGTTTGCCGTTGTGAGATGTGATCTGCACGGATAATTTGGGCAACACTTCATCAAAAAAATTCATCGGGCGCGATAGCAAACTGCCTTCTCCGTTAATGGTTATCGCTTGCTGGCTTAATGCAATGATTGGCGTAAACATGCGAATGCCCAAACCACTTTCACCGCAGTTGATTTCGTTGGTTATGGGTTTGATGCCATCGCTGATAATTTGCAACGAACCATCTTTGTTTTCATTCACGGTTGCACCTAAGGCTTTGATGACATTCAGCGCCGCTTTGTCATCGTTGCTGATGCCGGGATTGCGGATAATACTTTCGCCTTTGCGAACCAATGCGGCAGCGCAGGCACGTTGCATAGAGCTTTTAGATGCGGGTGCAAAAACGTTTCCGGATACGGATGAAGGCTGTATAATTACTTTCATGAATCGTAAGAAAATTGTGTGATGATGGGTAGTAATTCTTCTATTGTTATCGGCTTTACAACTGCTTTTCCAATCTTTTCCAAAAGCACATAATGAAGTTCTTTTTTGAAACGTTTTTTATCACTCATCATGTTTCGCAAAGCCTTGTCTTTATTGAATTGTAAGAAAGTTGGCAAGCCGTATTTTTTTAAAACAGAAACGAGTTTTTCCGATGCTGAAAAGCCAGTGTATTGTTCGCTGATATGCGCTGCGATTACCATACCGATAGAAACAGCAAAGCCATGCGGTAAACCGTAATCGTTCTCTATTGCATGACCTAACGTGTGACCCAAATTGAGCAGCTTGCGTTCGCCGGTTTCAAATTCATCTTCCACAACAACTTTGCTTTTTAGCACTGCATTCTGCTGAATTAATTTACTCAACAAAGCCTCATCTTTTTGAAAATCTGATAAGGAATGTTGCTCTAATAATTTAAACATAGCGGCATCTTTTATCGCCGCATGTTTGATGATTTCGGCAAAGCCATTAACCCATTCTTGTTTGGGTAATGATTTTAATAATGAATAATCGTATAACAAAAAATGAGGTTGACGAATTAAGCCCACCATGTTTTTATAAACGCCAACATCAACACCGTTTTTACCACCGATGCAGGCATCTACCATAGCTAAGATAGAAGTAGGCACAAAACCAAACGCGATACCGCGCATATACACGCCGGCTACGTAACCCGCTATGTCTGTGATGACACCGCCACCAATGCCCACCAATGTCGTTTTTCTGTCGGCACCTAATGCAATGAGTTGCCCGATCACATCATCAACCGATGTTTGATTTTTATACTGCTCGCCGGCTTTGATAACAATGGTTTGCCAGCCTTTGAAACGCTTTTTGTGTTTGGCAAAAACGTTCTCATCGGTAAGAAGAACAGTGCTGTCTTTTGAAGTCATCGTTTCCAGATATTCAAAAGAAGCATTGAAGTAAAACGTAGTGGCGGAAGATGAAAATTGTATTCGTTTTTTGGTCATTGCAAAAGGAGAAGATGAAAGAAATGAACCGGTTGAAACCTTGCCCAATTATTGACTAAGCGTACAAGAGTGCGACGCAACGATGCTCCATCGGAGTTGCCGGCTTCTGGTTCATCATGGCTGTTCTGCTGCTCCTGTATTTCTCTCCTTCCTGGCAGATGAAGAAGGAGAGAATGAAGTTAGTCATTCATCACTTTATTTTGATGGTTGATGCTTTCCATATGCACCGCATCGAAATACTTGGTGATAAACTCTTTGCTCAAGCCCAGTTTGTTTGCCTTTGCCGTAACGCGCTCCAGGATTTCGTTCCAGCGGTTGGTTTGCAAAATGGTGATGTTGTTTTCTTTTTTATACTGACCAATCTTATCGGCAATCTTCATGCGCTCGCACAGAATCTGCATCAGCTCATCATCAAGATGATTGATCTGCTGGCGCATTTTGTCTAACATGCCATGGTCGGCGGTCGGCACGTCTTCGTGCCGCCATTGAATGGCATCGAGCATTTCCGCCAAACGCTCCGGCGTGATTTGCTGCTTGGCATCGCTCCACGCTTTGTCGGGGTCGATATGACTTTCGATAATCAAACCATCATAATCGAGGTCAATGGCTTCCTGCGCTACTTCCTGCAAAATATCCCTGCGACCACAGATATGAGAAGGATCATTAATCATCATCAGCTCCGGGTTGCGGCGCTTCATTTCAATGGCTAAATGCCACATCGGCGCATTGCGAAACTGCGTGTTGCCATACGATGAAAAGCCACGATGGATTAAACCAATCTGTTTGATGCCGGCTTTTGCTACACGCTCTACCGCGCCAATCCACAATTCCAAATCCGGGTTGATGGGATTCTTAATCAGCACCGGCACATCCACACCGCGCAAGGCATCTGCCACTTCCTGCACACTAAATGGATTGACGGTTGTGCGTGCGCCAATCCATAACACGTCTATGTCAAAATGAAGCGCATCCTGCACCTGCTTTGCCGTTGCTACTTCTATTGCTACCGGTATGCCGGTTAACTTTTTTGCCTGTTGCAACCAGGGCAAGCCTTTGGTGCCAATGCCTTCAAAACTGCCAGGTCGTGTGCGTGGTTTCCAGATGCCGGCGCGCATGATATCTACCTTCCCGGTTTTAGCTAAACGCACGGCGGTTTCGGTTACTTGCTCTTCCGTTTCAGCACTGCAAGGTCCGGCAATAATCAGCGGACGCTTGTTCCATTTTTCCTGCACAATGTCTTTGGCAGATGTTTGTGTTGCTTCCATAATTTTTAAATTATGAGTTATGAGTAATCAATAAAAAATCTTTTGTCTTTAATTTTCCGCTTTTCGTGCTTTGTCTTCATGCCAAGCTGCGGATAATGGCAAAGCAAAAAAATCAACGACTCTATAATTTGGTTTTCAAACAACTACCGGCTGTTCGCATCGTTCATCCGTATGCGTCTGCCCTTGAAATTCTTACCGTCCAAAGCACGAATCATTTGGTTGGCTGAATCCCGATCTACTTCCACCCAACTATTCATTTCTTTCATATCCACTCTGCCCAATTGTTCTTTCCGCAGGTCGCTCATATCTAAAATAAATTGCAGAAAGGAAGCTTTATAAAAACCGTCTTTCGTTCCGAGGTTTACAAAAAGGCGCATATAATCTCCGCCACCTTCATTATTAAACGTTCTGCCTTTTGTATCGCGATAGTTTTTTTCGTTTCTATCGCCGCTACGGCTGCGGCTCTGGTCGCGTGCGCCGGCTTCGCGGTTTCTTTTATCATCGCGCACATTCAGGTCGCCAGCATTTTCATAGTATTTTAAAAAGCGCGCAAACTCCAATGCTGCTACGCGTTTTAGCACTTCTTCTTTGCTCATATCGGCAAAGCGTTCTTCCAACATCGGCACATAACTTTCATAATCGCCATGACTAATATCTGTTTGCAGCAATTTATCCATAAAATAAAAAAACTGCTTGCGGCAAACGTCTTTGCCACTCGGTATTTCCATCTTATGAAACGGCGATTGCACCATGCGTTCTATCTGCCTTAGCTTGCCCACTTCGCGCGTATGCACGATGCTCATACTGATGCCTACTGCACCGGCACGACCGGTACGACCACTGCGATGTGTGTACACCTCAACATCATCCGGCAATTCGTAGTTAATAACATGCGTAATGTCTTTTACATCAATACCGCGCGCAGCCACGTCGGTGGCTATCAATAACTGCAAACTTTTATCGCGGAACTGACCCATTACTTTATCGCGCTGTGCCTGGGTAAGATCGCCATGTAAAGCATCAATATCATAACCTTCGCGGGTAAGCTTCTCAGCTACTTCCTGCGCATCTAATTTGGTGCGGGTGAAAATCAATCCATAAATGCCAGGATTAAAGTCTATCAGGCGTTTCAGCGTTTCGTACCGCTGGTGACCTGCGGTAACAAAGTATTGATGATCGATGTTTTTATTGCCCGTATTGGCTTTGCCAATAACAATCTCAAACGGGTCTTTCATGTAGCGCTTGCTCACCTTGCGGATTTCAGGCGGCATGGTAGCGCTAAACAGCCATGTGCTTTCGCGTTTGGGCGTATTCTGCAAAATGAATTCGATATCATCCTGGAAACCCATGTTCAGCATTTCATCAGCTTCGTCAAGCACTACATATTCTATCTCATCGAGGTTGATGGCTTTGCGCTCAATTAAATCAATCAAACGTCCCGGCGTTGCCACAACAATCTGCACGCCGCGCTTAATGTCGCGTATCTGCGTGCCGATAGAAGCGCCACCGTACACCGCTACTACGTTGATGCCGCGGACGTGCTTTTTAAATAGCTCGATTTCGTTTACGATTTGTATACACAATTCTCTTGTAGGGCATACAATCAGTGCCTGCGGCGATTTTTTATCCGCGGCAATTAATTGTAATAGGGGTAAACTGAACGCCGCTGTTTTGCCTGTGCCGGTTTGCGCTAAACCAATTAGATCTTTGGTGCCGCTTAGCAAAACCGGGATTGCTTTTTCTTGTATCTGTGTAGGATTTTCAAAGCCCATTTCGCTGGTTACTCTTACCAGTGGCTCCGACAATCCTAATTCTTCAAATGTTGCCATTAATTTATTTTAAAAATTTTTTGCAAATGTAGCCAATGGAACACGGATGACACAGACTCCGTGCATGGATTGGCAGGATTTTATATTTGAAAGATAAAATAGATAAGATTGATGGTAAATGTTATCTAATCTTTCGTGTATCAAGCTTGTTTCATCTGCGTTCTATCTATCATTTTATAATCTTCCTAATCTTGTTTGCATTTTCTATTAGTTGTTGTAAATATTCTGTGTTTTCTTTCTCCAGGCAAGCCTTAAATTTTCGCAGTTGCGAGATGTGTTCATTTAAGACATCCAAAACATTTTCCCGATTCTGCATGAAGATGGGAACCCACATGGCAGGATTACTTTTAGCCAGTCGCACCGTGCTTTCAAAACCTGCAGAAGCCAGGCGGAAAATAGCATCTTCTTCTTTCTCTTTTTCTAACACCGTGTTGGCTAAGGCAAACGATGTGATGTGTGAAATATGACTCACATATGCTACCTGCACATCGTGGTCGACAGCATTGAGATAAACGAGATACATACCGAGTGCTTTGTACAAATTCTCTGCTACCTGCAACGCATCGGCATCGCTCTCTTCTTTGTTGCAAATAACAGTTGCCTTGTCTTTAAAAGCTCCATGCACAGCCGCTTCCGGTCCGCTGTATTCCGTGCCCCACATAGGATGCGTAGCCACGTATCTGCCCCGGTTGGGATGATCTTGCACGGCATCAATTAAATTTTGCTTGGTAGAGCCAGTATCAATAATCACCTGCGTTTGAATGTTGTCTAATAGTTGAGGCAGCATCACTTCACAAGCGCTAACCGGTATAGCCAAAATGACAACATCGGCTTTTACAACAGCAGGAAACAAGGGCAATATTTCATCCACCAGTTGAAGCTCTAATGCTTTCTGCTGATTCTCTTTGCTGGTATCTACACCGATGATGTGTGTGGCAAAGCCTTTCTCTTTTAGCGCGATTGCCATAGAACCGCCAATTAAGCCCGTGCCGATGATGGTAACTGTCATTGGTAAATATTGAATGCAAAATGTAAAATAGAAAAGGAAGAGAAAATGATGGCTTCTTTATCTATTTACTTTTAAAGTTTTACGGTTTTAATTCTTTGTATCGATTCGTCAAATTTTTCGATGGAGCCGCATAAACTGATGCGGATATATTCATTGCCTGCACTACCAAAAATACCGCCTGGCGTAATGAATACATTCGCATTGTATAGCACTTCGTCGCTGAGTGTATAACTATCTTTATACGCTTGAGGAATCTTAGCCCAGATGAACAAACCAGCCTGATTTTTTGAATAGCTGCATTGCAACATATCAAGCAGCTCGTACACTTTGCTTCTTCTTTGTTTATACACTTTATTGATACTTTGATACCAATCTTCATCTAAGCTCAAAGCCTTTGTTGCAGCGAGCTGTAGCGGGAGGAACATGCCGCTGTCCATATTGCTTTTAAAGCGAAGCACATCATCAATCCGTTCTTTCGCACCGCATAAAACACCCACCCGCCAGCCTGCCATATTCTGGCTTTTGCTTAATGAATTTAACTCGATGGCAATGTCTTTTGCGCCATCAACACTGAGTAGACTCATTGGCTTTTCATTCAAAATAAAACTGTATGGATTATCGTGGCAGATAAGTATGTTGTGCTTCCTGCCAAAGGCAATAACTTGTTCAAATAATTCACGTGTTGGTAATTGCCCGGTTGGCATCTGCGGGTAGTTTACCCACATCAATTTTACGCGCGACAAATCTGTTTGTTCTAATTCTGCGAAGTCAGGAAAATACTGGTTCTCTTCTTTCAATTCATAATCTACGCAAGTGCCGCCGGCTAACATCACCGCACTTCTGTAAGTAGGATAACCGGGATTGGGAACGAGTGCTTCATCGCCTTCATTTAAGTATGTCATGCAAATATGCATGATGCCTTCCTTGCTGCCGATGAGCGGCAAAATTTCGGTGTCGATATTCAACTCTACGTTGTAATATTTCTGGTACCAATCTGCAAATGCCTGGCGCAAAATGGGCGAGCCTTTATAGCTCTGATAGCCGTGTACATTGGGTTTCAGGCTTTCTTCCTGCAACGCTTTTATTACATCAGGATGCGGTGGTAAATCGGGGTTTCCAATGCCGAGGTTGATAATGTTTTTGCCTTCCTTGTTCAGCGCATCTATCTCTCTGAGTTTTTGAGAAAAATAATATTCGCCAATGCCTTCTAACCGTTTTGCCGTTTGCATGTTTGCTTTGTTTATTTACCGCGAGAACACAAATAAATATAGCTTCGCGAAGCTTGTTTTGTTCATTGATTCCGCTGCTTATTTCTTCTTCTTTTAATCATTCAACTCGTTTACAATCATCGTCCCGCTTTTATAAATACCGTATACTTTTACCTCTTCAGTTAATGATTTTATCTTATTAATTACGTTGTTGAACTGTTCCATGTTATCAAACTCCATATCTGCATGGAAGCTGTATTTGAAATCAGTACCGGGGATAGGAAAGCTTTGCAGCTTGCTTAAGTTGATATCGCCGTCGGCAATAGTGGTTAATACTTTTGCCAGGCTACCTTTGGAATGATTTGTATGGAAATTGACTGATGCCTTGTTGGCATCTTTAACTACTTGGGTAGTCTCTTCTCTTTGCAAAATCAAAAAGCGCGTGTAATTGTTTTTGAGCGTGTGAATATTGGGCGCAATGATTTGTAAATTGTACAACTCAGCAGCCAATGGGCTGGCGATGGCAGCAATGTGTTTGCTCTTATGCTGATGAACCTGCTTAGCGCTTAACGCCGTGTCTTCTGTTTCTACTAACTTCCAATTGTATTGATCGAGATAAGTAAGACACTGTTGCAATGCCATGTAATGAGAATGCACTTCGTGGATGTCTTCCAAGGCAACACCACGATTAACCATCAGGTTTTGTTTAATCTGCAAATAGATCTCACCTGCAATGTTCAGGTTGCTTTTTTGCAACAATGTATAGTTGGGCAGAATGCTTCCGGCAATGGAATTTTCGATTGCCATCACGCCGCCGTCAGTTTCGTTTTCGTTTTGCGCAGCCTTAACCACCTCTCTGAAAGTGGCG
>CAZZZH010000102.1:14324-14691 GCA_964658445.1 Ilyomonas sp. | reverse complement strand
AGAAATATTGCATGATACTGTTGATTCTGTTTTTGTTGATCCGCTAAATGCGCCTCTTATTGCCGGCAAAATAGAAGAGCTTGCAACAAACACAGCTTCCTACCTAAAGTATGTGGAAAACGGCATTGCATTTTCTAAAAAATATACATGGGACAATGCGTACAGCCAACATATGTATAAACTGATTGAGGAATACGAGTAGCTAAATTAAACATGAGTTGAAATGCAGGAATCTGTAAAAATAACGGTAGCAACGCCCGTATTTAATGGTGAAAAAACCATAACAGAGGCGCTTGACAGTGTAGTGAATCAAAGCTATAAAAATATAGAGTATGTGCTGATAGACGGCGCTTCTACTGATAGCACG
>CAZZZH010000102.1:0-14314 GCA_964658445.1 Ilyomonas sp. | reverse complement strand
AAAGAGTATGCTTCGCAATATTCGTCTATCATAAAATATTCGTCTGAACCGGATAATGGTATTTATGATGCCATGAATAAAGCGCAGCAGGTAGCCACCGGCGACTTTTTACTTTTTTTGGGTTGCGATGATGTTTTGTATGATAAGTATGTGATTGAAAATTTTACAAAACACATCACCGAGATGAACAGCGTTTACTACGGCGATGTGTTTGCAAAAGACAGGAAGGAAATATGGTATGGACCTTTTACTACGGAAAAAATAATCATGCAGAATATTTCTCACCAGGCTATATTTTATCCAAAAAGCATCTACACAAAATTTGTTTATAATTTAAAGTATAAACTGTTTTCCGACTGGGATTATAACCTGAGAGTGTGGGCGCAACAAGGTCCATTTACAAGAATAGACCTTATGGTTGCATTGTTTGCAGAAAATGGCGCCAGCATCAACCAGGATCCTTTGTTTTTAAATGAAAGGATGCAGTTGGTAAAAAAGTATTTCGGTAGCAAATATTTATGGCTTTTAAAAATGCAAAAAAGGAAACAACAGTGGCTAGGCAAAACAGACTTGCGTAAGCTGAAGGGGTTTCTTTTTCATAAACTCAAGTAGTTATGGATTTTGCAGATTATGCACTAACATTATTGGACCACCAAGCGATACTCACTATCGTTTTCCTGTTGCTGCTTGCTTTCTATTATTTTGCTTTTTACCGCAAACTGTCCTTCAACATCTTCGACTCTTTTACTGTTGAACTCATCAGTAGCGCGGGCGCTGCGTTGGGTGTATATGTTTTGTTTGTCTATGGCAATACAGACAAAAAATATCTTTTCTCATTTCTCACTTGCGAGATTGCTTTGTTTGCAGCTATATATTTAATCCGATACATTTCTCTGAATCGGGCTGCTGTTAAGGCATCGGTTGGCAGCGGCATCAACCTCACGCAAAAACAAGAAGAGTACCTGAAGGTGTTCTTCTTTATTGTCTTTACTTTCTTCGTGATTTTACAGCTCATTTCTTTCAAACTCGTCGGGTTAATTCTTTTCTCGGGCGACGATGGAATAAACCATGTAAATGCTTACAGCGATTACGGGCCATTTTTTAGTATCCTGTTTGTAATGAATCCCATATTTGCCATCTGCCTGTTCAGCAAACGCAAAATATTTAAGAAGTTTTCGCTGTTCGATTATGGCTGCATTTTGTTAGCTCTGTTCAGCATGTTCACATCGGGTTCCAAATCTTCTTTTGTTACGCTCTTTACGGCTTTCGCCGTTGTAGATTATAAGTTTGCGAAGCTGGAAAACAAAAGCAAAACACGCATCCCGGCTATTTTTCTCGTTCTCTTATTCGCGTCTATCATCCTGATACTGCAGATTGGCAGTATATCAGTGCTTTCCGGAGATTCTGCGGTCAGTAAGTTGTTTCAGCGCATAGCTTTAAGTGGCGATGGGTTTATATTAGGATATGACGACTCTGCTATTCGCTATGTATTAAATGGACCCTGGAAAAACGCATTCGCTTATATACTTTACCCGCTTTATGGAAGGTTCGCAGTATTAGGTGGGTTTACAGCCCGGCCCACCATTGTAGGCACCGATTTATATTATTATTCATTTGGTATAGACGATGCCGGCGCCAATGGCAGGCATAACCTGTTGAGTGTTGTCTTCTGGGGGCCATACTGGGGTTGGATGTTGTCGTTCCTAATTGGTAGTTTTATAGGTTACGTCCGGTTTTATCTTTTCGAAAAAGTCAGTTCTAAAAACATCTTCTATCTCATTTTTATTTGTGTGCTGGCTGCCATTGTTCCGGCTTGTATAACAGACATTTTTTTATTCAATTCCATGTTGTTTATGCTTTGTGTACTGGCTGTCTTCTTTTTAGTAAGCACGGTTGTACTTTACGAATTGATAAATATTGGCAAAGCGATTCTTTCGCATTACTTAATTAGTGTTCAGTTGAAAAAACAGTCAATAGCTAAACCCTTGTAAGATCATTGTCGCATGAATGAAACCATAACCATTTTACTTGCTACCTACAATGGAGAAAAATATTTAGGTCACCAGTTAAACAGTCTTCTAAAACAAAGCTATACCAATTGGCATTTACTGATACGCGACGATCACTCGACAGATAATACCAGCTTTATAATTGAGAAGTACAAAGAAAATTATCCCGGCAAAATAGACATCATAAAAAATACAGGAAACAATAAAGGAAGTTTACCCAACTTCAACGCATTGTTAGAAACAGCGGCAGATGCAAAGTATATCATGTTTTGCGATCAGGATGATGAATGGAAGCCAGACAAAATAGAAATCACTTTTTCTAAAATGAAGGATCTTGAAACGAGGTTTTCAGCAGACCTTCCAATACTGATATTTACCGACTTTCAGTATGTAGATGAAGAGATGAACGTAATTGAATCGAAGAAAAAATTTAAAATCAACCGGATAAAAAACATTCAGTTTGCACAACTGTTGGCACAGAATCCGGTATATGGCTGTACCACAATGTTGAACAGAGCGCTTGCCGATAAAGTCACTTCAATACCTATGCAGGCAGAGGGCCATGACTATTGGATAGCGCTCGTAGCAAGTATGTTTGGCAGCATTTATTATCTGAAAGAAAAGACGGTGCTCTATCGCCAGCATAATAAAAATGTATCTGGCAATTTTGATAACAATACATTGAAAAAAAGAGTAGAAAGAATATTTATTAGGAAAGACAATTTTAGCATACTAAAGAACAAAAAAACAATGCTGATGAAGCTAAAGGAAACCTATTATCGGCAAGCAAGTGATGAGATAAAAAATACACTGGATCGTTTTCTGAGTATGTATAAAAACAAATCGCTTTTCTTGGTTGTTAAGAACATACGGAATGGCATCGTCAGTCAAAAAATCAGTCAAACTTTTTTATTGTATACGACTTTGCTTTTGTATAAAGATAAGGACTCTAACAGCTAAGCTTCTTTCAATGCAATCATTCCCTGTGTAGCAATCAGCTCTGGAAACATACAATAACAATGAATCTCTTTCTTGACAATATCGTTTATTCTTTACAACCCGCCGGCGGTATTTCCGTGTATTGGTATGAGCTAAGCAAAAGAATTTTATCGTCTAGCAATGATGTTTTTTTTATTGAAGAAAATAAAGCACAGAATATCTTCAGACAACAACTTGTTATACCGACAAAGAACAGGCTTCCGGGGTCAGGTCTTCCCATCCTCCTTTCCAGGTATCTGCCTGTAAAATGCGGGGCTGACGTAAAGAACTCTATTTTTCACTCGAGTTATTATCGGATACCTGCCAATAAAAAATTGCCATCCGTAGTTACAGTTCATGATTTTACTTATGAAAAAATGAAAGGGGGAATAAAAAAATGGATTCATCAAACACAGAAGAGAAAGGCGCTCGAAGCAGCCGGCGGAATAATTTGTGTCTCAAAAAACACACAGCAGGATATGCTGCAGCTATATCCTCATTTACAAAAAAAAAAGATAGCTGTTATCTACAACGGTGTTAGCGATTCATTTTTTCCGATAGATAAAACAAAGGAACCATCAGTAGCTGGCGACGCGATTTTGAAGGACATTGTTTGCACCAGGTATGCCATATTTGTTGGCGGTCGGGAAGCTTATAAAAACTTTTTATTTGCGGTTGATGTGATCAGCGAGTTAAAAGAATACAACCTGGCAATTGTTGGTGGTGGCGCATTAAACAAAGAAGAAACTGCATTGCTGCAAAGCAAACTTGGAAACCGCTGGCAGCACTTTTTAGGTATTGATAACAGCATTTTGAATAGTTTGTATAATTATGCACAGTTTTTATTGTATCCATCCTCTTATGAAGGTTTTGGGATACCGGTTGTAGAAGCCGAAAAAGCAGGCTGCGCTGTAGTTGCGCTGAATGCTTCGTCTATACCGGAAATAATGAGTAATAAAGATTTTTTGCTGTCTCGCCTGAGCATAACGGAGTGCCTGGAAAAAATACGCAGCATCGAAACAAACCATGAAGAGGTGATAGCGAAAGGAATGGCAGGAAGTAAAAGTTATAGTTGGGATAAATGCTACCAGCAGACCATACAATTTTATACCGAAGTATTACATGGATAGGCATATCAAAGTATCTATTATAACGGTTGCCTACAACAGCCAGGCTACTATAAAAAATACCATCGATTCGGTAATAAAGCAGACGTATCAGGACATTGAATATATTGTGGTTGATGGCGATTCTACCGATGATACAGCTAACATTGTAAGAAGCTATGGAGATAAAATTGCCCTCTTTATTTCCGAGCCTGATAAAGGTTTGTACGATGCTATGAATAAAGGTATCTGCAAAGCAACAGGCGATATTATTGGCATATTAAATTCCGACGATTTTTATGCAGACGATCACGTTATTCAAAATGTGATTGACAAAATAGAAACAACGGATGCGGATGTTTGTTATGCCGATTTAAATTATGTACATCCAAAGCAAACATCTAAGATCATTAGAAAATGGAGATCGGGAAACTATTCTAAAAAGTCATTTTATTATGGATGGATGCCGCCGCATCCTACTCTTTTTCTTTCGAAACAAGTATATAAAAAGGTTGGGTTTTTTAATTTAAACTTTGCTTCTTCTGCTGATTATGAAATGATGCTTCGAATTTTTTTGAAAAATAATTTTAAGGTTGCCTACCTGCCCAAAACTGTTGTTTGTATGCGCGCCGGAGGCACCAGTAATGTATCATTGCTCAACAGAATAAAAGCCAACCGGGAAGACAGAAGGGCATGGAAAATAAATGATTTAAAGCCTTATTTTTTTACCCTGTTTTTTAAACCGCTGCGCAAGATTTTTCAATACTTATAATTTAATAAAAGCAGGTTATTTCATAATTGTATTATCTGTATTACAGCAGTTAAACAAGGTTCTGATTACATAAACGATGGCTATAAATAAAAAACCATGAAGCATATCATCCACTCGCGCATCAGCGAATCTATAGAAACAAAGCAAAAGCTGCTGAGCAACGAAAGGTTGCTGCAAACCATTGAAGCCGTTACACAAGCTGTCATAAAAAGCCTGCAGAGCGGTAATAAAATTCTTTTTTGTGGCAATGGTGGCAGTGCGGCCGATGCCCAGCATTTAGCTGCAGAGTTCAGCGGCAGGTTTTATTTAAACCGAAAAGCACTGCCGGCCGAGGCACTGCATGTAAACACCTCTTACCTTACCGCTGTAGCCAACGATTATAGCTACGATGTAGTGTATGCAAGGCTTGTAGAAGGCATTGGTGTAAAAGGCGATGTGCTGGTCGGCTTATCGACCAGCGGTAATTCCGTCAACATCATCAAAGCGTTTAAAGCTGCAAAAGAAAACGGAATGATTACGGTAGCCTTCACCGGCGAGAGCGGTGGTAAAATGAAAGGAGAAGTTGATTACCTTATTAATGTTCCTTCCTCTGTAACGCCGCGCATACAGGAAGCGCACATCCTGGTGGGTCATATCATCTGCGAGATAGCCGAAGCGGAGTATTTCAAGAGCGAAGACACAAAATGATGCGTCCATAGTACAGATAAATACACAAAGTCAATATAAAATACAAATACAGGAAACAGCCATTTTGAGCCAGAAGCCAGGAACTCCGGTTAAGCCCAGTTGCAATCGAAGATTTGTTGTTTTTTCTCTTTTAAGTAAAGAGAAAAAAGAATCACTCTTGTACGCTTAGTTAATAATGGAGCGGGCAAAGCGAAGACTAATATACAATAAAGCAAAGAGCTGAATTACTATCCAGCTCTTTGCTTTACTTAAATGAACTCATTTTATTTATCAAAAGTATTATACCACTTCCTTCTATCCTGGGATGCGTGAGATATACGATTCTAACTCCTTTATCTGATCAACTACCTGCTTGGTTTTAGGCTTGCAGGCTTTGGCTTTGCGGAAGAAATCTTTCGCAGCGCGAAACTCTCTTTTGTTCAAAAATATCTGGCACATGCTCAGGTAAGCCACGGCTTCGCTTTCTTTATCAGGAATGCCCGCGCGGATAGCTGCACGAATATAAGTTTCACCATTTCTAAAATCGCCTTTCTGCAGTGCCATCATACCCAATTGCAATTTGTTAGCACCTTCAGCTTCGGGCATAGGCGAACCAAGCGCCGAGCTTTTCTTCAAATGCTTTTCGGCACTGTCGAAGTCCTGCTTCATCATAGCAATATTGCCCTTTAAGGTATAGTAGGTAGACCGGATGGGTTTAAACAGAAGATTGGGAAACCAAATGGTGTTGATGATCCGTTCTACCTCCTCCATATTGCCAGCTTCCATGGGTTCCTGTACCAGGCGAAGCGGCCCGATAAAAAAATGACTAAACAAGCCAATGACAGCAATAAAATATAAAATAAAAGAAGGCCAGAAACCACTGGTGATATTGACTAAAACAGCCAGCGCCAATGCCAGCAGGCTCAGCGGAAAACGGTACTTTATAATCAGGTTGTAAAACTTCATGCTTTCGCTTTAAAGAGGTGCGCAAAGATAATGGCGACAGCGAAAGACAGTCGTTAAAACTGGTAATGAGTTATTAGCTACCAATATCTCAGCTACTTGTTCCAGCGGTAACTGTTACCAGCAACTCTGGAAACTGAATACAAGATCTTTTACACAAAAATTTACAACCCTTCACGAATGGCTGCTAAAATCTATCATTATTAATTTCTATCCAGTAGCCATCCGGGTCTTTCAGGTAAATCTGCTTTACACCATCGGGTCGATCCTGTGTTTTCTTGGCCGCCTGTGCCCAGTTTCCATAAACGGTGTTGGTCGAGTCGAGATGCTTCATAAAATCGTCGATGTTCTCCACGCTGAAAGCAAGGTGAATATTGATGTCGTGTTCTACATCTTCTTTGGCACCCAGCACAATGTGTATCTGGCTATGGTCGCCCGCACGGAGCCATACATGCTTGCCATCGTGAAACGGCTCGGGAATAACAGGAAGCTCTAATACTTTTTCGTACCAGCTGGCACTTCGATTCAGATCGGTAACGAAAATAGTAGTGTGGTTAAACACAGGTGGCTTTGCAGCACTGACTTGTGCAAACAAATGAGCAGAGAGAACGAGCAAAAAAATGCAAACAGACAATCTAATTTTCATATGGTATCACTTCAAGTGCGAAAGATAAGAATTCTTACATTTGCCACGTTGCAAAAAAAGCGCTGGCCCTGTAGTTCAATGGATAGAATAGGAGTTTCCTAAACTCTAGATACAAGTTCGATCCTTGTCGGGGCTACCAAAGAGAAGCGATAGATGATCTGTCGCTTTCTCTTTTTATGAAACCCTCTGCTCTATCAAAGGCAATAATTCCATCAAATCATCGATAATAAAATCAGGACTGGCAGACTGCAATTGTTTTAAGTTATGCGCTCCTGAAGTGATGCCGATAGTCAGTCCGCAGCCTGCATTTTTTCCTTCTTCAATATCTATTATCGAGTCGCCTACTTTTACAACTTCGGCTGGTGCTTCAATGCCAAACCGCTTCATTGCATATAGAATCATATCGGGGTTCGGCCGGCTCTTGTTTACATCGGTTGCCGTTACTAAGCTATCATAGTCAATGCCTTCTTTCCAGCCCAGTTTATCTATAATTAACTGCGCTGTTTTCCGGTTATAACCGGTGTTCATAATAACGCGTATATTTTTTTGGTGCAATGCGTTGAACAGCTGATCAGCATTGGGTTGTGGCGTAATAACCAGCGTATGATATGCTTCTTCCAGTTGGATAAGAAAGGTACTGTAAATCTTACTTACCAACAGGTCATCGGTGGTGTTTGCATACACCTGCAAAATACTTTTTATAGCCTGCTGTTTTTCCTTACCGGCTCCTTGCTCCAACACTTCGTCAAGGCTAACCGAAAAGCCGGCATCATTGATGGCTTTGTGCAATGTTTTATAAACCACGTTGTCTTCATTTATCGTAGTTCCGGCCATATCAAAAACAACCATTTTTATCTTCGCCATGCTATGAATATTTGTCGTGTTTGGTTTGTATGATGTAATGGAAAGCAGACAATCCGAAGGTAGATGCCCACGGCAAATGATGCCATCACGCTGCTTTATCAAATCATTATTTCTTTGTTTTTAAATATAATCGATGGATAGCAGGATTCAATAACTAATGTTGTAACTAAAACTTATTTTTGGATCGATTCTGCCAGCAACGATTACCTCATACTAAAACTATACAATCATGGCTAAAGTAATGACCATCGAAAAGACGGTTTCTATCCGTAAAGATATTAGCGAAGTATTTGATTACTTAAAGCAAACCAAACACCAAGACCAGTTTAGTGTATGGAACATGAAAGACCCGAACTCGAAGAAAACTTATATGGGTACCGATGGAACAAAAGGCTTTGTTTATTCGTGGGAAAGCAAGGACAAAAGCGTTGGGGCCGGAGCTCAGGAAATCATAAATATCAACGAAGGAACCCGCATAGATTACGAGTTGCGGTTTGTAAAACCGATGCAGAACACAGCCGCATCAAGCTTTGTATTGCATAAAGAAAGTGATGACACAACGTCTGTATCCTGGTCGTTTCAAAGTCCTACAAAATTCCCGATGTCTCTCTTCACTCCTATCTTTAAAAACATGCTGGGCAAGCAGATAGATCAAAGTCTTCAGAACCTGAAAACATTGCTGGAGAAATAAGACTGCATCCAAACAAAAGCATCTGCTTAGGTCGATTACAACCACTATTGCCAGCCGCCGCCCAAAGCCCTGTATAGCTCTACTTTTGCGCTTAGCGATTGTCTTTGCAGGGTAGCCAGGTTCAACTCTGCACTAAGCAAATTACCCTGCGCCGTAATCACTTCTAAATAGTCAGCCAATCCGCTTTTGAATAAAAGCTGTGCATTGAAGATGGCTCTGTGCAAAGTATCTGACTGCTGCGCTTGTATCTGTTGTTCACTCTTCAGTTTATCAATCTGCACCAGCGCATTTTCCACTTCGCCTGCTGCCTTCAATACCGATTGACGATAGGTGATAACGGCTTCATCGCGTTGCGCTTTGGCCACTGCAAGGTTGGTCTTTAGCTGCCGGTGCTGCAACACAGGCTGTGCTATGGCTGCCACGCCCATACCAAACAAAGAAGCCGGCATTGAGAACCATTGGCTGGCTTTAAAAGCATTCAATCCGCCCGTAGCCGACAGGTTGAAAGATGGATAAAAATAAGACTGCACAACACCCACATTGGCGTTAGCAGCTACTAAGGCCAATTCAGCCGCACGCACATCCGGACGATGGCTTAACAAAGCAACCGGCAAGCCGGTAGAAAGGCTGTCGGGCATCATCTTATCATCCAAACTATCGGCGCGTAAAACCGGTGCAGGCAACTGACCGCAGAGAATGCGAATTTCATTTTCCTGTATCGCTATCTGTTGCTCAAACTCAGGAATAAGTAATGCTTCGCTTTGTCTTTGTGCATCGGTTTGCTCAACGGCAAGCTGTGTGCCTTGCCCTGCATTTTTTAGCAAGGTCATCATGCGCACCAGCGTATCGCTTAGCAAAATATTCTTTCGCGCAATGGCCAATTGTTTGTCTAACATCAGCAGGTTGAAATAACCATCGGCAAGGTTGGCAACCAAAGTGGTTTGTACCGTTTTCGCACCTTCATACGATTGTAAATAATTAGCCAGCGCCGCTTCTTTCTGCCGTTTGATTTTGCCCCATATATCCGCTTCCCACGAAGCTGCCACACTGAGTGTATAGTCTTCAATATGTTTTTGCCCGATAAAACTTTCAAGGCTTTTACCATTTAAACTATTCTTAGAAGGAATGCTGCTGGAAGCTGTTACTTCTGTGGCAACGGTAGGTAAGTAATTCGCTCTTGCCTGTTTTACATAAGCTTCTGCTTCATCGATGCGCTTCACTGCCAATTGTAGATCGTAACTGCCTTTGAGCGCGCTATCAATGAGGTTTAATAAAGTTGTATCCTTAAAAAAATTGCGCCACTGCATACCGGCAATGCTGCTGTCGGATGGCGCTGTATTGCTGAATTGCTGAGGCAGGTCAACTGAAGGCCGCTCGTAGTTTTTACCAACTACGCAGGCATTTAAAAAGAGAAGTAAAATGATATAAAAATGAACTCTTTTTTGCATGATATAAGTTTAATGCTTTGCTTATGATCCGTCATCAGCTAAGCTGATGTTGGGTGTATTTACCTTTGCTTCACCGCAAGAAAAATAAAAGACTAAGAGGCTCCATTGCATAATGAGTTATTGCCCCAAACTCTTGCATTTTATTCTTAATTATGAATGACTCCGTGAACATTGATTTGATATAATCCTGCTAACTTTTACTCACTCAACGCTGGCTGTTTCACTTTCGGTGCACCACTTACTTTCTCCTGCAGGTACTGAAAGATGACGAACAAAACCGGGATAAGAAACACGCCAAACACAACGCCCGTAAGCATTCCACCTACAGCACCGGTGCCGATAGAACGATCGCCCAGCGCCGAAGCGCCCGTTGCTTCTAACAATGGTAATAAGCCAACAATAAAAGCCAGCGATGTCATCAGGATCGGGCGCAAACGAAGCTGTGAAGCTTCCAGCGCCGATTCGACCAACGACTTGCCGGCACGTCTTCTCTGTATGGCATATTCAACAATTAAAATAGCGTTCTTAGACAATAATCCAACGAGCATTATTAAACCCACCTGAACATAAATATTACTTTCAATACCGGCAAGATGAATGAATAAAAACACGCCCAGCATACCGCATGGAATAGTAAGTATAACTGCCAATGGAAGGATATAACTTTCGTACTGAGCCGACAATAAAAAGTAAACAAACAACAGGCTTAACAGAAACACCAGCAAGGTCTGATTACCAGTCGCAATCTCTTCACGCGTCATGCCTGTCCATTCATAAGTATAGCCTCGCGGCAATACTTTCTTCGCGGTTTCTTCAATGGCTTTAATCGCATCACCCGTGCTATAGCCGGGCTTTGGAGTGCCATTGATAGTAACCGCATTAAACAAGTTGTTGCGGGTTACCGTTTCGGGGCCATATACACGTTTCAGCTTCACCAATGTATTTACCGGCACCATTTGTCCTAAACTGTTTTTTACATACACATTATTGAGCGAAGATGCATCTTCGCGGTATGGAATATCTGCCTGCGCCATCACGCGATAGTATTTGCCAAATCGGTTAAAATCAGACACGAACGCGCTACCATAATAGATCTGCATTGTTTGCAAAAGATCGCTTACCGAAACGCCTAACTGCTTTGTTTTTTCATCATCTACTTCAATAGAATACTGCGGGTTGTTGGTAGAAAAAGTAGAAAAGGCAGCCGCAATTTCCGGGCGTTGCATTAATGCACCAGAGAAAGCATAAGCCGTCTTGCTAAGCTGCTCCAACGAGCCGTTGCCTCTGTCCTGCAATATAAACTCGAAGCCACTTACATTGCCAAAACCTTGTATGGTTGGGAAGGTGAAGAAGAACGCATTGGCATCTTTTACAGCACCACCAACTTTCATTGTCATGTTGTTGATGATCTGGTTTAAATCTTTCACATCGCCCCTGTCTTTATAATCTTTCATGCGTACAAAACCAGCAGCATATGGCGAGGCATTCGCATTGGCAAGAAAGTTCAATCCATCAATGGTAAAGCGCTTGTCAGACATGGGTTCCTTCTTGATAATGCTATCTATCTCTATGGTGGCTTTATGTGTTCTGTCGAGCGAACTACCCGGCGGCGTAGTTACTGCATACAGCAGAAAGCCCTGATCTTCCGTAGGTATAAAACCAGTTGGTGTATTGGTGATGAGGAAATATGCGCTTAATGATATAATAAGTAAGCCGGCAATAGGTATCCATTTATAACGGATAAAGAAACTGATGCTTCTTTTATACTTGGCAGTAAGCGCTGTAAAGCCGCGATTGAACGCAGTAAAGAAACGCTTGCCAATACCTCTCTTTGCATTGCCATCAATAGCTTCGTCGTGCGGACTTTTCAAAAACAATGCACACAAAGCCGGGCTTAGCGTCAGGGCATTCACAGCAGAAATTAAGATAGCTGTAGCGAGTGTAAACGCAAACTGGCGGTAAAATACACCGGCAGGACCTTGCATAAAACCAACGGGTACAAACACGGCGGCCATCACCAAAGTAATGGATACAATGGCGCCCGATATTTCGCTCATCGATTGCACAGTAGCTTCCATTACCGGAAGGTGTGTTCGCTCCAGTTTGGTGTGCACGGCTTCTACTACCACAATGGCATCATCTACCACAATACCAATGGCAAGTACCAGTGCAAACAGCGTAAGCAGGTTGATGGTAAAGCCAAACAACTGCATGAAGAAAAAGGTGCCGATGATGGCAACAGGAACGGCAATCGCAGGGATTAAAGTGGAACGAAAATCCTGCAGGAAGATAAACACTACGATAAACACCAGGATGAACGCAATCAATAAGGTTTCTCTTACCTGACTGATACTCGCATCCAAAAATTCTTTTGAATTGTACATGATGCTTGTAGTAACACCTTTGGGTAAGGTAGCCGAAAATTCTTTGATCTGCCGCTCAGCTTCAGTAAGAATGTCATTGGCGTTAGAACCTGCTGTTTGAAAGATAGCGAAGCCTGAAGTTGGGTTGCCATTCAGCATACTGTTAGCACTGTAGGTAAAGGCGCCAAACTCCACACGTGCTACATCCTTTAAGCGAATAAAAGAGCCGTCCGGCGCGGCTTTGATGATGATGTTCTCATAGTCTGCGTTTTGGTTCAGCTTGCCTTTATATTTCAGCACATACTCAAACGTCTGTGTGCTGCTCTGCCCGAGGCGACCCGGAGCAGCTTCTAAGTTCTCGTCTTTAATAGCAGCCGTTACATCTTGTGGTGTAAGGTTGTTGGCAGCCAGCCGGTCGGGCTTCAGCCAGATGCGCATAGAATAATCTTTACCCCCAAATACCTGCGCATCGCCCACACCAGGTATGCGCTGAATTTGCGGAATAAGGTTGATCTTAATATAATTCTGCAAAAAAGTTTCATCGTAGTTGCTATCCTGGCTTGACACCGCTACAAACATAATAATGCTGTTCTGCTGCTTTTGTGTTGAAACGCCCGACTGCACTACTTCCTGCGGTATCTGGCTTACCGCTTTCGATACCCGGTTCTGCACATTTACAGAAGCAATATCGGGGTTGGTTCCCTGCTTGAAATAAACCGTCAGTGTCATGCTTCCATCATTGCTGGAGTTGGAGGTCATGTAGGTCATATTCTCCACGCCGTTGATGGCTTCTTCCAATGGCGTAGCTACCGAGCGGGCTACCACTTCGGCATTAGCGCCTGGGTAAGATGCCGTCACCACAACACTCGGTGGCGCAATGTCGGGAAACAAGGTGATGGGTAATGTAAACAAAGACAAGACACCGAGAATGAGAAGCAGCACAGATATTACCGTTGACAACACGGGTCTTTCTATAAATCGTTTTAGCATAAAGAATAATTTTTCTAAGTCAATAACCTATGTGTTTACTGACTAATGATTTGTTTAGTAAGAAAGACTCAGTTAGCTTTTATACGCCTGGTGAATAAAAAACAATCATTGCTTTTTGTTGAAACTGCGATGGCTTCTTTAAACCATCACTAGCTATGATTGTTTTTATAGAACGATTATAAATGAATCACACGAAGACGTCAAGATAGGAACAGACAAGGCTTTCAGAGTAAAAGAAATTTCTCTAGTCTTCGTTAAGCTTGTCAAATATTATTATTATCCTGCCACCACTTACTTGATCGGATGCACTTTCAACAGGCTGTCTTCTGACAATAATTGCGGATCGATTGTCATACCATCGCGAAGGTTGCCGGTTCCGGCAAATACAATTTTCTCTCCGGGTGCAATGCCTTTCTCAACAAAATAGTAGTTCTCGGTTTTGCCGGAAACAACGATAGGCTTACCCACTACTTTATTGCTATCGCCAACAGCGAATACAAACACTTTATCCTGTATCTCGTACGTAGCTTCCTGCGGCACCACAAGCGCAGAGGTGAACATCGTCGGTATTCTTATTTTACCAGTATTACCCGAGCGCAACACACCGCCTGCATTGGGAAAGGAAGCACGAAAACTGATGGCGCCGGTGCTGGCATTAAACTGCCCTTCCACCAGTCCTATCTTTCCTTTGCCGCTATAAACACTATCGTCTGCCAACACCAGATCGACCGGCGGCACATTCTTTAGTTTTTCTTCAATGGTAGCGCCGTTAAACTTGTTTTGAAACTGTATAAAATCGGGCTCGCTCATAGAGAAGT
>CAZZZH010000101.1:4345-14831 GCA_964658445.1 Ilyomonas sp. | reverse complement strand
ATGCCCACCAGCGGGAGAGACAACCTCGTTCTCCCCCGCCGGTGGGCTTTTGAAAAGGTGGTTTACCCCTCTGCCAACATCTTTTTTAAATACGCATAGCTGTCGGCTACATTTTGCAAGGGTTGGGGGGCTCCATCTTGCTCCACAAAAAAATACTTCATGCCCGACTGACCGGCGTTGGCGAAAATACGTTTAAAATCTACGGTGCCGGTGCCTACTTCTGCGGGCATTTGGGTGGTCTTGTCTAAATCCTTTGCATGCCAGAGCGGGAAACGACCGGGATGCGATTTAAAAAGCTCCACGGGATCTTGCTTTGCTTTGGTGGCCCAGGCCAGATCTAATTCCATCTTCACCAACTCTTTGTCGGTATTGGACAGAATATAATCGAACGGACGATGGCCGTCTACCTCATCGAACTCGGTGGTGTGGTTGTGATAGGCAAACTGAACCCCATTCTTTTTACAGGCTTCGCCTGATTTGCTAAACACATCGACGGCGGTTTTGATTTCGTCTAAGGTATTTACGGGAATAGAGGAGCATACGAGGTAACTCAATCCGCCCTCGGCAGCATTATCGGCCAATTCCTGGTAGTTTTCTTTTAAGTTGAGCGCCTTGGGCATGTTCTTGAAGCGTTCGGCCATTTTTTGCAAGCGGGCCGAGTCTGCCGTTGTTTTCGCCATCTTCATGATCTGTTCCATATTGAATGGCGCACCCCCCACATGGGCGGACCGCCAATGCATACCGAGGTCTTTGACCATTGCGGAAAATTCTTTTGGCGTAAAGCCATAAAAATTCCCTTTTTCGGACCCGGCGCTTTCTAATTCTTTATACCCAATAGCCGCCAACTTTTGCAGTGTGCCTTTGGTATCGGTTGTCATTAAATCGCCGAGCGTGTATAACTGCAACCCGATGGACCGGGCTGCGTTGGCTGATGCTGTACCCGCCTGAAGTAAACGTGGAAACATTACGCCGGCTAGTGCTAATGAGCCCGAGTACTGAATGAATTTTCTTCTCGTTGTCATGATTTTGTTTTGTATAAAGGTAGTTTATCCGGCGTATTGGACGCGGGCGTTTTCTTATGCTTTGGGGCGATGGTGTGGTGTGGTTTTTTGGGATGATGACGCGGGAGAAGGGATAATATGTTTTTTTGTTGGTTGGTGTGCTTGTAGACGGTGTCCGGAAGAAAAGGTAAGGCTGGATAGGATTGTTATTGAGACAACGGGGCATCGCTTTAATTGGAAAAGATGGCTCCTCCGGAGCAGAAAAAGGTACCGCCGGATTGAGAATTTTACAGACGGGTTACGCCGCTGGCGTAAAACAATACTGCTTACATCGCTTTTCTATTTCTTCCGAACACCTATGGTGAGGACACTGACCGATAGAGAAAAACTTTTATCAGCAGTAGCCTTTTCTATATAAAATGCAACCCTTTTACTGCGCTGACAAATATTTTCTTACATCAATAAGTTCTTTTCTGTCAACATTGGCTGAATCTGTTATCGCTAATAATTGTTTATAATAATGAACGGCTTTTGGCTTATCGCCTATTTTTTCGGCGGCTTCTCCTGCACCGTATACACTATTAAACCGATTGGGAGCTTTTGTAAGCACAGCTTCATAAGCCTGCAAGGCATCTTGGTTATTGTTTATTTGCAGAAGCATATCGCCCAGCAATTCTCTGGCAGGTAATACTTCACCTGGTGTTACCGGATGCTTGCCCGTACTGTCTTCCATGTCAGCGGCAAGTTTCATCGCATTCACAGCCTGTATTTTATTGCCGGCTGCCCATTGTATCCATGCTTCGCCGGCTTTTATTTGTATCGCTACTTCCATCGACTTATAACTGTCTTTTTGTTTTTCTAACGTGTCATGTAATTGGGTAAGCCTTACCAATTCAACCTTTGCAGCGTTTATATTATTTACATGCACATCTCCTAACAATCGGGTAAAATGAATAATGGCTTCCTGCCACGGAAATGCATTCCACGAAAAGTTGGCAGGATGTGGTTTTAACACGGCTGCTTCTTTCCATTTTTTATTTTCCATTACATAACGGCAGGGGATGGCTGCAAAAGCATAAGCTACTTTAAAATTGACGGGATATACGGTATTGATCGTATTCAAATAGTTAACTTGCTTTTCCGCATCTGCATTATCGCCTTTTTGCAGGTAAGCATAAACCAGATAATCAAGACCATGAAGTTCTTCATCCCAGTGCCCGGGAATATCAGCCTGCTCTGCATAACATTGTGCCGCTTCAACAGATTTCAGGTTTGAACGAATACAATCGTTCCAAAGACCTAATCTTGTGAATATATGCGACGGCATATGCAATGCATGCGCAGAGGAAGGCGCAACCGTGGCATATCTTCTTGCGGCTGGTAAGGCGAGCGTAGCCAGTTCTGGATAATCGTAAGTATGAATGATATAATGAATAATACCGGGATGATTTGGTTCTTCTTTGTATAAAGCTTCTAACAGATGGCCTGCTTTTTTTGGGTTTGTATAGGTTTTGTCTTTCGGGTTTGCTGCAGCATCTAATGACAATGCATAAAATATAGCCGCTTCTTTATCATCGGGATAGGAGGCATATAGCTTTTCCATTGCCTTTTCCCAATTCACACAACGGGTAAGATGATCTGTTGTATTCCAGTCTTTATAAAATAAGCCGAGCGCATTGATGTAAGCCGATTCTCGTGCCGATTTTTTATGAATTGATTTTGCAATATCAATAGCGTGGGCGCCTTTTACCAATTCAGCTTCCGTTGGCGGTGTCCATAAAGCATGAAAATTGCACATGGCAACACCCCAATAAGCCATGGCACACGCTGGTGACTCATCAATAATTTTTGAAAATACTTTTTCCGATTCATCGTATTCGAAAGAGTGTAACAGTTCTATTGCCAGGTTAAAATCTCTTTTTGTTTTTTCATCACCGGTTATATCAAAGTTTACCGAACCAAACTGAGCGTCGGGTGGTCCGCATGAGATAATGTCGCCTCTTTTTAAATCTAGTTGGTTGATGGAAGCTTGCGACGGGGATGGCTGTTTATTGTTACAGGATAGTGTTGCTGCAGATAATAAAATATACAGTAGCTGCATAGAACCCGGTATGAGTTGTTTCATATTCTCAAATTTACAGTTACGGCTACCGCTAACGGCAGCGTGTTTATGAAGGGATGGTATTTGAAAAATGTTATCTTCCATTAACCACAAAAGCAAAATAGCCATTTTCAGTTGAATAGTTAATGTCCAGCCACAATTTTATAAACCTACAGCCAGGCGTAATTTCTTTAATTGGAAAGAAATTTAGGGGAGTTGTAAAGCATCCTTCTCTCTATCCACGCTAATGATAACATCCTCCATTTTCCCAACTCAGCGAAGTGTTTTTCTTATTCAGAACACTTAACAGCAAGCAAACTTTGCAAAGTAGCAGCTTCAACTAATCCTGACCTCATTAAACGATATTCAAACAATGGCTGTTCAGCTTATATTACCCTCGATACAACCGTACAATAACTGTCCGATAGCGTACACTTTTTATTTACCATTCATCCTGAAATATAGAAAGGCAAAGCGTTTTAGTGGTGGCACAACCGTTGAAAGGATAATAGAATTGTCAGCATTTTATTTAATCTGTTTCAAACGATTTTATGTTCAAAAACCATTTAAAAACAACCTTCCGCAATCTTTGGAAAAACAAAGGGTATAGCTTTCTCAACATTTTTGGGTTAGCTATTGGTATTACATGCGCAGCTTTTATTTTTTTATGGGTTGAAGACGAAATCACCTTCAATCAAAATTTTACAAAGCACGATTACATATACCGCGTTATGCAAAATGAAAAAAGCGATGCAGGGATTAATACAAACGGCGATACACCTGGTCCTTTGGCAAGCGCATTAAAAGCGGATATACCAGGCGTCGTGAATAGCGGACGTTTAAGTTGGCCTATGGACGAATTAGCTATTGTCGGCGATAAATCGATTAAGCAAAATGGAATATATGCCGACCCTTCCCTGCTTTCAATGTTTACCATACCGTTTATATATGGCAGTCCAGTCAACGCTTTAAAAAGCCCTAACGATATTGTAATCAGTTCATCAATGTCTCAAAGATTCTTTGGTAACAGCAATCCAATGGGGAAAGTAATAAAGATGAACATAAAAGGTGCATACAGCGTAGACGGACTTTATACCGTTGCTGGTGTATTTAAAGATTTACCTGCTAATAACGACATCAAATTTGAATGGCTTTCACCCTACACAACCTGGGAAGATGCGAACCCCTGGTTAAAGCCTTGGAATAATAATCTGAGTGAAACCTTTGTTGAGCTTTCACCGGAGGCAGATCCTGCCAGTATCAATAACAAATTAAAGAATTATTTAAGCACCAAGGTAACAGGTGCCACCAATCAATGCTTTTTATTCAGCATGAACGACTGGCACCTGCGCAGCAATTTTGTAAATGGTGTGCAGGACGGCGGCACTATAAAGTATGTAAACCTTTTTTCCCTCATAGCACTTATTATACTGTTGATTGCCTGCATCAATTTTATGAACCTCTCTACTGCCCGTTCCGAGCAACGCGCTAAAGAAATCGGAATTCTGAAAGTAATGGGAGCCAACAAAAAAGGACTGATTGGAAAGTTCATCAGCGAATCGTTACTGATGTCATTTTTAGCTGTCATCCTATCCGTTGGATTGCTCTACACGCTCATGCCGCTTTACAATCAACTCGTGCAAAAAAACCTGTCTGTAAATCTATTAAATCCGGTGCACACTGGCTGCTTATTAGGGATTGCAATGATCGCAGGTTTAGTAGCCGGTAGCTATCCAGCCTTCTACCTATCCTCTTTTAATCCAATTAAGGTATTGAAAGGCATCAAAATAAAAAGTTCTGGCGGCGTTGTTTTCATTCGCAAAGGTCTGGTCATTACCCAGTTTGCGACCTCTATTATCCTTATCATCTCTACCCTTGTCGTTTATAAACAGGTACAGCACATCAGGGACAGAGACCTTGGCTATAGTAAAAACAACCTGATCTATATGGATTTGCAAGGCAGCATGAAAGATCATTTTGCGGAAATAAGAAGCAGCCTGATGACTACAGGATATGTAGAAAATGCAACCACCAGCCTGCATGATGCATTGCATATATACAGTGTGGGTGATGGGTTTAACTGGCAGGGTAAAAATCCGAATGCTAAACTTCCTGTTCATTCTAATGTGGTTAGTTCAGAATATTTATCGGCTATGCATATGCTGTTAGCTGATGGCAGAGATTTCTACCCCGGCAATTCCGACAGCAACCATGTCATTATTAATCAGAGCCTCGCAAACCAGATGGGAAAAGAAGGTAAGGTAGGAAGGCTCATTACTGCCGGAACCTCTAAATATACCATCATCGGTATTGTGAAAGATTTTGTCTATAACGATGTATATGGTAAAAGCGAGCCTCTTGTTTTGTTCAATGGAGTCAGTTCTGCTACTGTGATGGCGGTGCGGTTCAAACCCAATGTAAACGTATCGCAGGCATTGGAAAAAACCAGCGATGTGATGAAGAGTCAGAATCCCGGCTTTCCTTTTGAATACAGGTTTGCCGATAAAGATTTTGACGAGCTGTTTTCTTCTGAAACGCTGATTGGCAAACTTGCCGGATTGTTTTCTTTCCTAGCCATCCTTATTTCCTGTCTCGGTCTGTTTGGTTTAGCTGCGTACACAGCCGAACGCCGTACAAAAGAATTGGGTATCCGTAAAGTGCTGGGTGCTTCTGTAGCAGGGCTTACAGGTTTGCTGGCAAAAGAGTTTTTACAATTGGTTGCGCTATCATGCTTGCTAGCTTTTCCGGTTGCTGCGTGGTGCATGCACAAATGGTTACAGGAATACTCCTATCGTATAACTCTTGGAGCAGGGATGTTCGTTTTGGCGGGAGTAGGCACACTGGTCATTGCGTTAATGACGGTAAGTTTCCAATCTATCAAAGCAGCTCTGATGAATCCTGTAAAAAGTTTAAGAACAGAATAAAAAGCTTGTCACTATTGCTATTCCTCCAACTCGCCGTAGTTTATTTAACCAAACAATAAGCGGCTGGCGTTGTGCGTAGTATTCACTACGCACGACTTCTGAAGTAGCTTTCAGCTACCCTATAAAAAGAGTATTTTGTTTTCGCAAACAAAACGCCGTGGCGGATACCTATGTCATCAAAGATCAGTCAGCACCTTATTCTCTTACCTTCCCCATCGTAGCGCGGGTGGATTTGTTTACACGACAAGTTTACAGGGACATCGTGACTTTACAATAGAAGCAGAGAAGTTGTAAATGTCGCCGGGTTTATGTGTGATATGCTTTGGTAAGCTGGTGGGGAAAAAGTTATTGCAGCCAGCCGGAGACGGCTTTAATAAGACAATCCAGTGAGCCCTGCGGATATCTCCGGATAGAAGGGATAACAAAGAAATACGGCAGGATTTACGCATCCTGCCGTACCGATATCAATCCTGTGTAAGTCTTGGGCTGTTCTAATCGGTTTTTATCAGCTTCCCGATTCGGACCGTGTTTCCGTCTGAAATGCGTATAAGGTATAATCCGTTGGCGACACCTTTTATATTCAGGCTTACCTGGTTCAAACCTGCTGCCGCTTCAATGTCTTTGTGCAACACCATTTCGCCTTGCACATTCATCACATCAATGCTATACTTCTTTGCAGTTCCGCTGTTGAACTGCAGGGTAGCCCTATCTTTTGCCGGGTTGGGATATACAAGAAAGCCTTCCTGCGTTTCGTTTCCTTTTACAAACCGGATCCTGTTCGATTCAAAAGAGTTGGAATGTGTAACTACGATGCTATATTGTTTTGCTGCGCCGCTGCTGCATGAGGAAGACGGTGTAATCTTTATTTTACCGGATTTATAACCCCATTTAATGGTAGCCGTCGCCGTGCCTTGTCCGGACGCCACAACAGCATCGGAAGGCACAGTCCACGTATAATTCACGTTATCGGCGCTGTCCACATGGTAAGTGGTCAGGGAGCCGGCCATCACTGTTGTCGGTCCGGTAAAACCGGTGATGGCGGGCACTTTATTGGTATTGCCAACAGACACTGTTTTTATTTTTGCGCAGCCATGTGCGTCAATGGCAGTAACGGTGTAGCTACCTTGCGGGAGATTGCTAAAAGTGTAGGGGGTTGCCTTACCGGTTTCAGAACTGTTGCTGATGGTATATACAAAATCGCCATAGCCGCCGGTGGCGCCCACCTTTATCTTGCCACTTCCACCGCAGATACCGGCTGTAACGGTTGTGGTAACAGCAATGGGTGACGCCGGTTGTGTAATTGTAACGGTGTCAGTGTTGGTCACGCATCCATTTGCACCCTGCACCGCTACATAATACTGCCCGGCAGGTTCATTCTTTGTTTTCGCTGAAACAAAACCAGTGCTGCTGCTATTACCAGCATTGATATAATTGTACGTGTATGGCTTTACCCCACCGGCTGCGGTCGTGCTTATTTGTATTTGCGAACCATAACAAATCTCCGTTTGCTGTGCGGCAACCGATGCCGATGCGGGTGCAGCGTTAATGGTGACAGGCACCGTGGCAGAAGTATCGCTGCCACATGCGTTTGTTGCCACAGCATAATAGTATTCTGTTCCGGTGAGGTTAGTGAGGATAGGCTGAGAAGAATTGCTACCTGCCAACGTGCCTCCGGTGGTACTGTTGATGGTGTTGTAATACCAGTTATAATCAACTGCGTCACCTGCAACGGAGAGCGATAGATCGGGTGGATTAGTATTAGAACAATAAGTACCGCCGCCGCTTATGCCGGTGATGACAGACTTAGTACAGGAGGTTGCTGTGAGAGAATACGAACCGTAGTCATTGTTGCTAACCCCGCTTAGCAGTATATAATAGCTTTGGCCGGCTATGGTTGGCACCGTCACCTGCGATTGCAAACCATCGTAATCATCATTGGCACCTACACAGGTAAGCGCGTTGCAGGTGCCGGAAAACACATGCAGGTAAGTGTTCCAGGAAGCGCCTCCAACAGTAGTAAAGACAACCGGGCGGCTTACATCCGCTTTGTATATAAACCAGACTCCATAATTTGCCGTACCGCCGGTTTCATTATCACAAAGCGATTCAGGTGTCGGATCAGCGGTCGCATAGGTATTGTCGCCCGAAACTGTTTGCCCGAATGCAATAGGCGTAGCATCGTCGCATAGATCATTGACAACGTAGGTTACCGAAATGGCGTATGAGCCCGTTGTGTTGTTAGGAGGAGCTACCTGCGAGGACAGATAGATATAATAGGATTGACCGGCTTGAACAACAAGACCAATATCAGAACCGCTGAACCCTGGACTCGCACATATATTCAAAGAACCATCCCTGTTTTTAACAACGGGTTGCAGGGTTGGTGTCCATGTGGTTGCCGTTACTTTAAAATTTACAAGCGTGGTTTTGGTCGCTGTATAGCTAAACCATACACCGGCGTATCCTTTCACATTTCTAACTTGCCCGGAACAAATTGACGAATAACTATCGTCGGTAGCGCCGGCATTATTTCCTGAATAAACATCTCCATAATGCAATTCAATAGCACCGGAAGGATTATCGTTGGGTACCTGCGCCCATCCCTTCACAAAAAATAAAACAGTAAGCACTGAAAGTGTAAACATTCTTTTCATAGCGGTTTCTTTTAAAATATAGCTGAATGGCTATCCACAATCCATTTAATTCTAATTCGCGGATATTCTCCTTTGTCGCCTTAGTCTTTTAAAATGATTAAGTATGGGTTACAAAATTGCATGAGTTCAAACAGGAAAAAATCCCCCGGTTCGGGGGATTTTTTCCTTTCCCGCAATGTTTCCGCCTCGGATCGTTGCGGTTTCACACCAGCATCCTGTTGCACAAAGCAGTATCTTCCCTTCATGTCTGGAAAGAGATGGCTGACAAAGAAGGTGTTTAGTTCATCCCATTACCTGCACCCACTGGTTGCCACTGTTTCATGTAATGGGTAGTTATGAGATCGTTTATAAATAGTTTGATTATCGGAAGGGAGGACGTCACTATATCATCGGCTGTGTGGTGATGCCAAATGGTGTACATGCACTCATTGTCTTTACAAACAAGGGTACATCCATTAACTCAATTGTGGCAAATGGAAAGCGTTTTGTGGCGCATGATATGGTGAAGCGATGGAAAGAGGGAAAGAAAACATTGATACTGGATGAACTGCAGAATCGGCTGAACAACCGGGAACGAAAAGAAGGTAAAAGTACGGTGTGTCTGAACCATCGTATGACTGGAAGGAATGGTGGACAATAAAGTTTATTGAGCAAAAGCTGGATTATGTGCACGGGAACCCGTGTAAAGGGGGCTGCATTCGCTAAGCTTTCGGCGGCATATGTGCATAGCTAAGCTTCGTTTTATGTCCCGGGGTATGCAGGGAATCTATCCGGTGACGAGCTTCATGGAGTTGGAAGACAGCCATTTGACGGGTGGCGTGCGATGAGTGTTTGGTGAGAGGATAATGGTGTAACAACACTATGTGCCCCGGGGCGGAGACACTGCGGAAAAGAAAAGCGTATGGTAAACCTCTTCGAAAGATCCGTCTGCGGCAGACGGATCTTTCGACATCTTAGCACAATGCAGGAGTCAAAAAAGATAATTTTTGATGACCTCTACACTAATCTTTAGTCCGCTACTCCTTAATTATTTTAATATAATCCGATTCTCCGTCTAATTTTTTAAACACGACTAAATATAGCCCCGGACGAAGTGTCTGGATATCATAAGATAATTTGGTTTTGCCCTCAATATCCGGGTCTTTCAGCATGACCTCGCCGGTTGCCGACAGAATAGAAAGAGATTGCCAGTTATCCGACAGTTGTAGCTGATCGAACGTGATTCTTGTTGTGACCGGGTTGGGATAAGCAATGATACCATTCGCGTGCGTAACGGTAAACAGTAGCGGAGAGCTTTCTACCCTGGTTCCTGCAGAGCAATCGGAATTACTAACAATCATACATCTTAGTGCGTCACCGGTGTTAGCCGGAGTGTAGCTGATGGTGGCTATATTGGCTCCTGTAACATTTGCCCAGGTATGAGAACTTGTACTGTCCTGCCACGCGATAGATGGATTGTTACCAGCTGCTAAAATAGTGGCGGCAATGGTCACAGGCGTTTTCGCTGCTACCGTTGTATTGCCCGAAATAGTCACGGCAGGCTTGTTACTCTCTACCGTCATGGTTAGTTGATTGCTTTCGACAGGCGCTGTCTGCGCACAGGCAAGATTGCTTGTCAGACTGACACTTACCACGTCTTTATCGTTCAATCCATCTGTAGTAAATCCGGCATCGTTTGTACCCACAGCCTTATTGTTTACCCTCCAGGTATATACCGGCGAGGTACCACCATCTACAGGGGTAGCCGTAAAGGTGACGGCCCGACCGGTACAGATAGTGGTAGTAGAAGCTTCAATGGACACCTGC
>CAZZZH010000101.1:2419-4335 GCA_964658445.1 Ilyomonas sp. | reverse complement strand
GCGGTACCACAGTCGGCGTTACATGTAAAATAACGGTATTGCTCGTCGCTCCGGGTGGTGCTGCGCAGGTTACAGAACTGGTCAGGACCATTGTCACGGCTGCATTATCAACAGGGTTGCTTATTATAAGAGATGGTGAGTTGGTACCTGTAGTGACTCCGTTTACCTGCCACTGGTAAGTCGGGGTATCGCCCCCGTTAACGACTGATGCCGTACAGGTTACGGACGTATTCGCGCAAACACTCGTTGACGGGCCGCTGATAGATACAGAAGGGATAGCAACCGTGTTTACACTAACCGCAATGGTGTTGCTGGTAACGGTTTGCGTGGTGGCACAAGGTGTTCGGATAGTGACCGCACAAGTAACCTTATCAGCATTCTGTAAGGCAGCCGGTGCAAAAGTGATGGCAGTTATACCTGTACCTTTTCCATTTACCTGCCATTCCAGGCTGCCCGTTCCGACACCTGATGTATCGGCTGTAAATACAAAACTGTCATTGCTGTTTGCACAGATGGCTGTTTTGTTTGCTTTAATGGTGACAGAAGGGGACACCGCACCTAATACAACCATTACCTGGCTGTTGCTTGTGGCGGAGTCCTGGCTGCCGCAACGGCTGTATCTGGCCATCGCGGTTACTGTATCGTCGTTGTTCAGGTCAGACGTTGTAAACAGCGTACCGGTTTTACCTGTGCTCACACGATTTACATACCAGGTAATAACAGCCCTGGTATCTATATTTTTTCCTTTTGCTGAAAAAGTGACAAGTGAGCCCTTGCAAACGGTATCCGCGTCGGCAGTCACGGCGAGCGATCCGGTAAGTGGTGTGTTCGCAACGACCGTGTTTGGGCTGGCGGCCTGACCACAGGCTGTGATGCCGGTAATTCGGTACAATCCGGGCGATGTCACAACCAGTTGCAGGCTATTGCTGTTTGGAATATCTGCAAGGTCTTTCTGCCATCTGTACTCTCCGAATGCCTGACCGCTGACGGTGGCTGTTAACGTAGTGCCTCCCGGGCAAAGCTGTGTACTGTCTCCGCTTCCTTCTAATGTCAGTTCGCCGGTTGCGACTCCGCTGCACGGAACACTGGCATAGCAGCCAATATCAACCGGGGAAAATTGATTCCTGTCTTTGCCATCTATATCGGTCTTTACAGTGTCAACGGCGGGTGTGCCGGCAGCTTCGGCAGCACTGTTGTTTCCGATTTGCAGGCTGACGTGTGCACTGTCACCACCGAAATTAACAAACTTTGGATCGCCTGTCAGATCGGTTTGCCCGCAGTTACACGATTGCTGATAAGACTGTAATAAAGCCGGTACATCAGGCATGGCAGATGAGTACCAGATATTTTTGGCGCTGTACGCTTTCACGGAAGATATATTCTCAAACATAGACGCATCCGGCGTCTCATCATCCAATATGCCATCCACACTGAAAATATTATTTGTCACTGTCACATCGCTGCTGTCAGAAACGTAGTTGTAATTATAAACAGCATTCACAAAGGAGCCGGCTATTGTTTTGCCGCCAAAATAAAGGCTGTTGTGTTGTATGTAATGATGGCTGTTGACCTTTGTATCATACTGCACCGGTGAAACGCTGATTCCGCCAAATGATGTCAGCGAATCCACTTTTCTCCCCTGACTGTTGTAGCCAAAACTGATTTCGTTGTTATAAATTTTGGTCACCGGCGACTGTGCAGCCATGCCATAAAAATTAAATATTGAATTATCAACTGTTCTCTTCGAGTCAAAGGAATGTATCCGGTTGCCAAATATTTTTACGATACCCGTATAGGCAGCCGGAGCCAGGTTCCAGTTATAATTCCTGTAAACAATACCGGTTGCACTGCCCGTCGGACCATAAGAGCCTTTTGCTTCGCCGGTTGTGATGAGCGCATATATCTCGTTATTGGAG
>CAZZZH010000101.1:0-2409 GCA_964658445.1 Ilyomonas sp. | reverse complement strand
GGAGATCTGGCTCGTTTGATCTGTATTTACCCAAAATGTCATCGCCGTAACACTGCCCGGGCTTTGCAGATGATGTATGCGGTTGCTGTCAATAATAAATTTTGAGGTAGCGAGATTCGTTGTTCCCGCACCGCCCGATATCCCGACCACATTTCCAAACCGGCTGCTGATTCCTCTTATTGTGTTGTTTCGTATATCTACTTTGTTGGGTACTGTTGTAAATTGCATTGCACTCATATCACTGTAGGAAGAGTTAGCCAGTACATTGTCTGAGCCGCCAACATCGTTGTTGATAAAAGCAAACGAATCTACAAAGGATGTACTAATGAGATAGCTTGAGTTACCATACTGATCTTTGGAACGATCTCCCTGCAGTCCGCTGAAAAAATTATTCCGGATGGTTTTTGTACCGGACCAAACGTCCAGCAGCCATACGAAACCGTCATAAGCAATAGAAGCGGTCGAATCGGCTGTCCCAAACCTGTTTCCATCAATCAATACGTCGCCACTGCGTATGTGCAGCATCTGTACTGAATTCGCCAAATACCCCTTCGCGGTAATGTTTCCAAACTTGTTGTTGGTGATGAAGGCTTTTGCGGTGTCCGAGGTATTTTGGTAGTTGATAAAGCTAAAAGCTGCACCGCCGCTTATTGTAAATGTACCCGTCCCCCAGGTGTGAGCATTTCCTCCAAAAAAGTTATTGTCAATCTGTGTGGAACCGCTGTTGATAGCGGAAATGCAGGATGCTGTATTCACGGGCAAAGAGGCATCAGGTATCAGTACTTCGGGTTGAAAAAAATGATTGTTTGAAATAACGGCATTGTCTCCTGCTCCATCCAGATAGATAGCACTGTTTCTGAACCGGCTGAAGTCGTTGCCATCGATCAGCATATTTTTTGCATTAAAAGAAGTAGCCGGCTGAACGAGTATTAGCTGGTAAGCGGTAGCGCTGTCTGCAGAAATGAAGTTATTAGTTATGTGCAAGGCTTCTACATCTCTTGTCATGAGCCGGTAGTCAATATCGTGTGGGGTTATAGAAATAGCACCCGACAGGTTATAACCGCCCTTGATCAGAATATTACAGTAGTTCAAGACGGCCGAATCCGCACCATTAACATATTTGATCGCAGGATAAATGGGGTTTTGCTGAAAAATCGTTAACGCCCTCGTAGTACCTACACCACCGGCACGACCATCAAACACAAGATGCTTAACACTATCTACATAGATGAGCGGCCCCTGCGGTTTAGCCGCCAGATTGATAGTTGCATTGGCGGCAGGGCGTATGGTGATACTTTTTATCAGGCGGTTATAAACGCTTTTGCTAAAAGTGAGCGGCAACGTTTCTGCGGCAAAGGAGTAGTTCTGTTGCAATTCTATAATCAGATCAGGGCCTATATGCTTACAGGCAGCATCCTGCAGCAACGCAGTTATAGAGGGATAATCGCCCGGTACTTTTTTGATGCCGTTTATCTGTGGCATCGGGGTTTGTATAGTGCTGTACAAAGTATCGGAATTCTGAAAGCCGTTGCTTACATAAACACGATAATGATACGTCCAGTCAGGCTGTGTAAGAGACTGGTGATATAGGTAGGCATTACTGGTTGCCGGTGTATCCGTGTAAAATACAGATTCACGGCGATAATTCGTAGTACTGTCGGCACGCTCCAGCACCACCATCGATTCGTTGCTGGCCGCGTCTGTAATATTTACGGTGAAACAACCTGGATTAACATCAGAGAAGCTGATTGCCTTTGGTTTGGCCGGCTTAGAGGTGTCAGGAAGAAAAGTTAGTCTTGTATTCGCATAGATGCTATCGTTATTGTTGATTACCGTAGCGCTTGAATAAAACACAGTCGGGGTGCTGTTTCCCGGATTTATTTTTACGCAGGCAGTCACCGAACTGTCCATAATATTTGTCTTGCAAAAGATTCTGTACCCATACCCGTCCGGATAGCCGTAATAGCCTTTTATTTTTTCATACACCAACTGAATTTTTCCCGATGCCGGAAACAGCCATATCTGGTAGCTGGTAGGTTCGCCCGTCGGCTGCATGGCGTCAGCAAAATTGATGACAACTTTCTGATTGGCGCCTGTTCCTACCTCTTTATAGGAAGCCTCCCACGAAGTGCCGTTATATAAGGCTGAGATAACAGCCGTATCAAGTGCCGGGTTATTATTGGAAATAGGATTGCCCAATGTGATAAACCCGAAAGGAGACACATAGAAGCGGGTATACACTGTTAATCCGTACTGGAACCGGAAATTCGCCGGAGTAATGGACGGTGAGCTATATAGCAATCCGTCATTTGTAAAAGAAATAGGTGTCGCATCAGTCATTAACTCGAGGGAGGCCGTATCCCTGGTAACCGAAAAAGAATTTTTATTCCAGGCGGTCTGACAAAGTGT
>CAZZZH010000100.1:0-14852 GCA_964658445.1 Ilyomonas sp. | reverse complement strand
AAGCAACTACTTAACTAACTGACAGAACGGCATTTTTTATAACTACAAACAGGAAATAAGCGGGTGATTGCCCCCTTTTTTAGTGCCCGGAATGTTTCTAACCCAACGCCTTAATTGCCGGGGATGGTGATCTTGTTGTTGACGCGGTTGACATCGGCAAGACGGCTGGTATAGATTTCATTACTTTTCTCCGCAAGAATATTGACGTTCAGTTCTCTACCTGCGTTGCCCCTTTTTTCTCTCTTACCCGTTGCTTGCTTTTCTTCACCCAGCCTCTATCCTGCTTAGCTTCCTGCCTTTGCCAGCACAAACTTCTGTTTGAAAGACGACTTCGAATCGAGCGATACGTTGGCTTCTCCACCGTTCCAGTTTCGCCCGCCTTCCGTGCCCGAATTGTAGCCGCCGCCGGTAAACTGCCCGCGCCGCTCGCCGCCTTCTCCTCCGCCGCCGTGCATTCCGCCGTGAGGGTGGTTGCTTTTATCGTCGCTTCCCGAAGCCGAGCGCGGCAATGCACTGATGGTAACACTAAGGTTAATATCGGCAGCGGTTATGTCTTTATCAGTATAGCTGGCACCAAAGAATTCCTTTTTCGGAATGGCAATTTCATAGCCCAGGTTCGATGCGCTGTCCCAATTGAGTGCCGCCGTAAGCCCGGTGCTGTCTGCCAGCGGCACCTGCCCCTGCAGCGTTGTAAAACCCTCTACCGTCATAACGGAATGCGAGCGGATAAACCGTGCCCGGAAAGAGCTTCTGTCGTGCGGCGTGGCTTCGTCCATCGCGTTTGTGCCCTCGTCTTCCTTTTTCTCCTGCGCTCCGCCGGGCGCCGCGCCTTTAGCCGCAGCTACGGGGTAAAGGATAGAAGCTTCGTGTTTTTCTTTCCCTTTAGTGCTCAGGGTTATCTTCATGCCGGCACGCATCAGCTTCATCTGGCTCATTTCGTCCTTACTTTCAAAACAGAGGTAGAGCGTACTGCTGTCGTTCGCAATGTCGAAAAACAGTTGGGTATCGGCATCATAAAACCGAAGCGGCAGGTTCCACTCGTTCAGGTTGCCGTCTATTACCGGCGGCTGCGACTTCCAGCTTGCCGTAGCTATATCACTTTGCGCAGCAGCGGCGATGCCAATACTTAACAAAGACAGGGCACACAGGTATCGTTTCATTTTGTTTGATTTACTATACGGCTGTTTTAAAAAGGAAAGTTGGGCAAAAATCGTATGGCATGTTGTGACTGCTGCAACTTTCACAAAAGTTTGAAACAAGTAGCTTCGTATAGCAAGCCCTTTGCGTTTTTATAATCAGGCAAATCCACGCTTCGCAGGTCGTAACGATATCATTTTACCTAAGCCTGTAAGCCGGTCAGATATTCAACACCTTGTTCTTACTTATCTCGCTTCTCACCATCCCAACAGTGCGTCTGTCTACCTTGTCTTTTATCTTCAATTGTACAAAACAATGCTTCTCTTACCGCTTATCCTTCTTCTCTTGTTTTCGCCCGGCAGGCATGTAACATTTGCCGCCCCATTGCGTTAATCGCGCATAATATTACTACTGGCATGAGACTCGCGGCGGCTTTGTTTATCTTCTTCTTTTTATCTTCTTTAGTTGGCGCTGCGCAAAACAATGCAGTGGTAAAAACACTCCCTGCCAGGCGCACCACTGGTCGCATCAAAATTGATGGCGTACTAAACGAGCCAGCCTGGAAAGATGCGGCTGAAATGACCGACCTCATAGAGTTTCGTCCGAAAGTCGGCGCGCATGAAAGCTACACCAACCGTACCGAAGCCTACCTGATGTACAGCGACGAAGGAATCTATTTCGGCGGCTTTTGCCATGAAAGAACTAAAGACAGCATTGCTACCGAGTTGGCGGGCAGAGATGGCTTTGGCACCAACGATTATGTAGGTTTGATCTTCGATACCTATAACGACAAACTGAATGGTTTTGAATATTTCGTAACGCCGCTGAACGAGCAGTGGGATGCCAAGCAAAGCCCGCCCGACCAGAATGGCAATACTGAAGACTTTAGCTGGAATGCCGTTTGGACAAGCGGTGCGGTGATTACCGACAGTGGCTGGAGCTTCGAAATGTTCATTCCGTTCTCTGCCATTCGCTTTGGGAAAAAAGACGTGCAAGACTGGGGCTTTCACATCACCCGCCGCCGGCGCAAAACAGAAGAGCAATATACCTGGAACCCTGTAAATCCAACCGTCAATGGCTTCCTTACGCAGGAAGGCATCTGGCAGGGCATATCGCATATTAAACCTCCGTTGCGGCTGCAGTTCTCGCCATATCTTTCTTTTAATACAGATCATTACCCATACAACACTGCGGGCGTAGCTAACTGGAGCAGCCATATAAACGGCGGTATGGATGTGAAGTATGGCATCAACCAGGCCTTCACGCTGGATGCCACGCTGGTACCCGACTTCGGGCAGGTGCAAAGTGATAACCAGGTGCTGAACTTAACGCCCTTCGAAGTAAAGTACAATGAGTATCGTCCTTTCTTTACCGAAGGCACAGAGCTCTTTACTAAAGGCGACTTGTTTTACTCTCGCCGCATTGGCGGCGCACCACTGCACCAGTATGATGTGTATAACGAAACCGACAGCAGCGAAACGGTAATTAAAAACCCAACAGAATCGAAGCTGATTAATGCGACCAAGGTATCCGGAAGGACGCAGAGCGGTTTAGGTATTGGGTTTTTAAACGCCGTTACGGCAAATGAATATGCCATCATTGAAAATAGCGCCGATAAAACGCAGCGGCAGGTGCGCACGAGCCCGCTTACTAACTACAATGTATTTGTATTAGACCAGACCTTGAAACACAACTCCAGCATCTCTTTCGTAAACACAAACGTTATGCGCTCGGGCAGCGATTACGATGCAAACGTAAGTGCAGGTTTGTTTGACCTCTTCGATAAAAAGAATACCTGGAACCTGGGTGGAAAGATAGCCAACAGCAACCGCTTTGGCTACTTACCAGGCGGCAAAACGGAAACGGGCTTTAGCCACGAGCTGCACTTTGGCAAAACCAGCGGCAGGTTTAACTTCAATGTGTCTCAAGAGCAAACGGATACCGGCTATAGCAGCGACGACATGGGATATTTTACTAATAACAATTACCTGAACCATTATGTGTATGCCGGCTACCAGTGGCTGGAGCCGAAGAGCTGGTACAATAGCATTCACATTAATTTCAACAACAATCTTCGCTTTCTGTCGAAGAAAATAGCACCCATTAACCAAACTTATGAATACGACCGCGTAAACGTAAATGGCAATGTACAGAGCAAGAAGCTATGGACAGCCGGTTTGTTTATCGGGTATAATTTCAAACAAAACGATTTTTACGAACCGAGAACGTCAGGATGGTTCTTTAAACGCGGCGCGCAAGTAGAAACCGAGGTATGGTTTCAAAGCAAGGAAAGCCGGAAATATAGCTATTACGCCGACGTAGATATTGAGCAGAGTATCCGGTTCTACCATTCGGTCACTACTAACATCAACCTGCAGCACAGCTATCGCTTCAACAATAAACTATCACTCACGCAAAGCATACAATACTCACCTTCTGCTAACAATATCGGCTATACGTATATCGATGGCAGCACCGACATCAACTTTGCGCGCCGCGCACTAAACGAGGTAGAAAATATCATCAGCGCCAAGTATAATTTTACCAACCGTATGGGCATCACATTTCGTGCAAGACACTACCTGAGTACGGTAAGCAATAAAGACTTTTTTGTATTGCAGCACGATGGCAGCTTGCAACCGCACGAAGGTTATCACCCTGATGCTGACGAAAACGTAAATTACTTTAATATCGATTTGGTGTACACCTGGCAGTTTGCACCGGGTTCTTTTATAAACATTGTCTGGAAAGATGCATCGCAAAGTGATCTTGCATTTGTACAGCACAATTACTTTAAGAATTTCGGGCACAGCATCACTGAGGACAGTGATAACAATTTCTCCGTAAAAATCATTTACTTCTTAGATGCGCTTAGCTTTCGAAAAAGTGTCCATCCTCAAAAGATCTAACGAAGCTATCTATATCATTTAACATTTCAATAACTAGAAAAAGCTATTTTATGTAAACTTATTAAATGTGTCGGCAATTGACAGAAGAAGTGACATTATCAGCGGTTTCAAACGACTTTATCCATTTTATCCTTGCCACTTAACTACTGTAGCAAGAGCAAGCTTTTGTAACAATACATCAGGTTGTAACCTGAGTTATATAGGATCTAAACTAATATAGCAGGCGCTATCAAAGCTGGATGAAATCATTGATTTTCAAGACACCTTCACCAATAGCTTTGCTCTATTATTTCATTTTTTAATTCAATACAAATGATAGTATTATCAGTTTTGGCGTTAATCGCCGTGATTGTTGCTCCCTTAGTTAAAGGTACACGGAGAGCGCATTAAACAAATCGTCTAATTTGTTTTATAGAGCCTGCTTTTAATAAAGCGGGCTTTGTTTTTTATACAGCTTTGAATACGCTTATTTTTCATCCGGTTTTACATTTGAGCCATACTAAAGCAGAACCGGCAGTATGATACGTATTGTAAGAACCGACTCAACCAATCCTGATTTCATTGGGTTGGTAAAACAATTAGACGCTTACTTAGCCAGGCAGGATGGCGAGGAACATTCTTTCTATAACCAGTTCAACCAGGTGGCTGCGCTTAGGTATGTTATTGTAGCTTACGAAGGTGAGAAACCTGTTGCCTGCGGCGCTATTAAACCACTGACACCAGCCGCTATGGAAGTAAAACGGATGTACACATTGCCAGACTACAGAGGCAGGAGAATAGCTACACAGGTACTACGCGCACTGGAAACATGGACGAAGGAATTAGGCTACAGACTGTGCAACCTGGAGACGGGAAAGCGACAGCCGGAAGCCATTGCCTTGTATGAAAAATGCGGCTATAAACGCATAGCGAATTACGGGCAATACATTGGCGTTGATAACAGTGTTTGCTTTGAAAAAGAAGTTAGTGAGTTATAATATTTGATTGAACTCCAACCGCTCGCCATCCGGGCCAAGAATATTAAAATACTTACAGCCCTTCTTCCAGAAGGGAAGAAAGACCGGCGCTTCTTCAACAACCGAAAAACCTTCAGCCTTTAGTTCATTGAAAGCAGCATCGATGTCAGCAACATCAAATGCTATATGATCTATATTGCCGGCTTTACGGTTCCTGATTTCGGTCAGTTCCTTTTCCGGCATCTGGTAGATTTCAATCACAATGTCATCTTTCTGCAGCATCATTACGTTGCCGGTTTCGCTGTTGTAAATAAACTGCGCTTGCATAACATTAGTAAACCCGAGCTTATTATAAAACGCTTCTGATGCTTGAAGATGGGTAACCGGAATACCAATGTGCTGAAGACGATGAAAAGTAAAGTTCATGGCTGTGGTTTTCTTATCAAATATAGAATGAGATAAAGAAACTAAAACACACTTACAAACCCAAGATGGATCTTCGACTGCTGCAGGTTTAGCTTTGTATCATCGCGTTTACCAGCCGCATAGCTGATGTTAAAAATACCGCTTTTTGTTTCGAAAGCCAGCCCAAAACCGGCACCTATATAGCTATGCGCGAACGAAGCCAACTGACTTTGATAATGGGCGTAGCCAACATCACTAAATAGGTAGAAATAAGAGTTTTGCGCCAGCAAGTAATGATACTCTGCCGTGCCAACGGCGTAGCGGTTTGTATAGATACTTTCCTCATCGAAACCCCGCAGCAAACGGAAGCCGCCGATCTGGAACAACTCATTGATATAGTAAGTCGGGCTTTGCAGCCAGCCTGCATTCAGCGCAGCTTTCAGCGTAGCTTGTCTACCTAATGGAAAATAATGTGCGCCAGTTGCCTGCACCTTTAGCCGGTAGCTTTTTAACTGCACCGTATCATACAAACTATTGTAGTTAAAATCAGGATTTTTAATGGCTGCTATTGTCGTATTTTTTTCTACTGTTTTATTACCCGCACTAAGAGTAAAGAAAGCTTCATTGCCGCTTCTTGGATTTAACGAATAATCGGTATTGCTAAAGTGGTAATCAATGCCTAAACTAACTGAATTGATATCGCTTTGCTGCGGTAATGTTTTGGTAAGAATGACTGCATTGGTATCTACGCTTAGCAGGCGCGACGAAGCTGTTTGTAAAAACAAAGTACCTCTTTGCCGTGCAGAAAAAGAGTACTGCAAACCAAAGTAGGCATTGATGTTTACAAAGAAAGAATCGCGTTTATACAACTCGAAATTGAAAGCCAGCCCTAAAGGCGAGTGGAACAGATACGGCCGTTGAAACTGCAGGTTCAGCCTTGGCGATTTAGCTTGCAGTTGCTGCCAGTCTACGCCAATGGTTTCGCCCGTAGCAAAGGCATTTTTAAGACTGATGGTAGCCTGACCTGTTACCAGCAGTTTACCTCCGGTTTGTTCATTGGCAGGCAGAAAACCGGCTATGGCATCTATCTCGTTGCTTTGCTTGGGCGCCAGGTATAAATTCAGAATCGCTTTATCGCCCAGCATGGTTACGCTCCAGGGTTGGGTTTGTTTTATATAAGACAACTCTGCCAGCCGCGCATCTATGGCATCCAACTTGGCAATGCTGTAGGGCTGGTGTTGTGCTATATCTAAATACCGGTGAATAAAATCCTGCGACAGCTTTGCTTTGCCCAAAATACTAATGCTATCGATGGAATAATAAACCGATTTATCTAAGACTAGCGATGCACTTATCGAGGTATCGCTTACCTCAATGTTATCTAATTTTATTTTGGCGAAAGGATAGCCATTGTTTTCACAGAAGTCTAAAACTTTATCATAAATTGCATCAACTTTTTCTGAACTAAAAGGCATACTGTTTATCGCATCAACATCGTAGTGAAGAGAAGACAATATGACGGACGAATTTGTATCAAGAGACAAATGTTTCCAGGTGTATCTTTTACCAATAAACAAATGGATAGTTACTTGTGTGCTGTCTTCCTTTACAGAATCGACAGAAGCAGCGAGATAGCCTTTTGCCTGCAGGCGGCCCGGTAGTTGAGCCACATATTGCAGGCAATTTGTTTTTGAGGAAAAAGAGTAAGTAAGCAGCAACGGTTGCAAAGCCGCTGCCGACGCATCTTCCGGATGCACCGATAACGTACAAACTGATTGCGCAGGCAAGCGGCTAAAGCAAGCACAAAATAAAAGACATACCAAACAAATAAGACTACGGTACTGGCGCATAACGGCGGTACACAAAATTAGGGTCACACATCTATGGCAGGTATTTACATCCATATTCCTTTTTGTAAAAAGGCCTGTCATTACTGCAACTTTCATTTCTCTGCCAATGTAAGAAACACTAACGACATGGTGTATGCCATTGGTATGGAAGCCAAACTGCGCAAGCGTTATATCACCGAAAAGGTGCACACTGTCTATTTTGGCGGCGGCACACCCAGCCTTATTTCCATTACCAGTTTGCGCACGTTGCTTAGTAAGTTGTATGAGAATTACAACATTGCGCCCGATGCTGAAATTACCCTCGAAGCCAACCCTGATGATATTAATATAGATAGTTTGCTATCGTGGAAGTCGCTCGGCATCAACCGCCTCAGCATCGGGATTCAATCTTTTCACGACGCCGACCTGGTGTTTATGAACCGCGCGCACAATGCCCAGCAAGCCATCCGCTGCATTCAATTAGCTAAAAAAGTTGGTTTCTCCAATTTCTCTATCGACCTTATCTACGGCACACCTACACTTACCGACGAGCAGTGGAGGCAAAATATAGCACAAGCCCTCGAGCTAGGCATACCACACCTCTCCTGCTACGCACTTACCGTAGAGCCCAACACCGCACTGCACCACATGATAGAGAAAAAGAAAGTGGCCAACGTATGCGAAGACAAACAAACCCTTCACTTCGAGATATTGGTAAAAACCCTGCGCGAAGCCGGCTACGACCACTATGAAATTTCCAACTTCGCCAAGCCCGGCTTTATCAGCAAACACAACAGCAGCTACTGGCAGGGCAAGCCCTACGTTGGGTTAGGTCCATCGGCACATTCTTTCAACGGCACCAGCCGCCAGTGGAATGTAGCCAACAACGCTCTCTACATGGCAAGCCTTCAAAAAGGCGAAGTGCCTTTCGAGATCGAGTACCTTACGCCGCAGCAGCAGTTGAACGAATACATCATGACATCGCTGCGCACCATGCAAGGCACTTCGCTCTCTTACATCGCCAACATCTGGAGCGATACCGAAGCCACCAATATTGTAAAAGTTGCCAAAAAGCACATCGTAAGCGGCAACGTAAACTACGTAAACAATCACCTCATCCTTACCCGTAAAGGCAAGCTGCTTGCCGATGGAATAGCTGCCGAATTATTTAGATAGAAATACAAAACAGCCCAACAGCCATTTTGGGCCAGAGGCCAGCAACTCCGGTTTAACCCAGTTGCGTCGCACTCTTGTACGCCTTGTCAATAATTGAGCATCTAAGCGAGTACGAACCGTGACCGAAAACATATAAAGGAAAGAGGTAGAAATAAGGTACAGTTGCGGTACCAATCACCTTTTTACCTTTGGAAATACCCTTTTGCACCGTGCAGGATGACATTTCCAGTTTCGGAAGTAGGGCTCTGCAGTGTGCAACATGCCACTTCCTGTTTTGGAAGTAGGGCATTGCAGGCTGCAGGATGGCACTTCCACTTTAGGAAGTACGATGTTGCAGTGTGCAAGATACCCACTCCAACATTGGAGTAACCCTCCTGCAGTATGCAGAACCGTTACTCCAATGTTGGAGTAACGGTTCTGCATACTACGGAATGGCTACTTCAAAAAAGGAGTAGCCATTCCACACCGTTTTAAAACCACTTTCCTATTTTTTATTGATTTAACTTGGCAATGCGCCCGTCTTTCCCTGCTAAAAAAACAGACGTACCATTTCTCGCCTTCTGACAAACATGAAAGCTTTCTGAGGAAATGAGTGTCCAGCTATTGCCGCCATCGTTGGAAATATCCACACCAGACGTTCCGCAGGTAATGAATTTGTTTTGATTGATAAATTCCACGCAACTTCTGTAGCCGTGCGGCGGTGTTTGGGGATGAGAGAAATCAAACTTTATTTGATCTGAATTTTGAAAAGTTGCTATTGTGCAATTTCCAGTAGTGTCCTTATCGTTTGCAAAGTCGCCACCAACGATAATACAATAATTTGTTTCTGAACAATCAATAGAATTTGCGCCTGTACTTTCTTTTCCTTGCTTCAATGGCAATTTTGCTTTGCCTGCTATTGAACTGATGAACTCAGAATATTCGCCACCAGTTACCATAATAGTGTAAAAAAGGTGACCAACGAATTTATGAAGCTTGATGTTAGTACCACTTGCTGCAAAAAAAGCTTCGCCCGCTTTAAGACTATCACTTGAACCTATCACCCAACTGTCGCCTTTATTTTTAGTACTAGCTTCGAATACTTTTCCATTGATGGGATCGCCTACGACTATTCCCTTTTTTCCATAAAAATCCATCGCATCCAGAAACATCCCCTTCGTGGTGTCTTCAAACACTTTTTTCCAGCTTTTACCGCCATCTTTTGTTTTTAAAATAATGGCGGGTTCCGCCACCGCCATAATGATTGCTGTGCTGGAATCGAAAGCTTCTACATCTCTAAAGTCACGTTGCTCATAACCTGTTACCGTAAGCCAGGTAAAGGTTTTGCCACCATCCACCGAGCGCGCCACTGTGCCGTTGCTGCCGCTTGCCCATAAAATATCATTGTTCACAACGCTTAACCCGCGAAGAGATGTTTTGGTTCCGCTGGTAAGAACGTTGATGGTTTGAGAGAAAGAAAGGCATGTGAGCAATGAGAAGATAAAAGTGAGATGCAGTTTCATATCGTGAATGTAATTAAAAAATAAAACGCCAACAGCGTTTGAAGCACTGTCAGCGTTTGTATGAGTAAGATATTATTCAGTTTATCGCAATGCTTTATACGCATTGATCAATCCATTGGTAGAAGAATCGTGGCTGGTAACTTCTTCATTGCTCTTTAGCTCAGGCAATATTTTACCGGCTAATTGTTTGCCCAGTTCCACACCCCATTGGTCGAAGGTGAAGATGTTCCAGATTACGCCCTGCACAAATATTTTATGCTCGTACAAAGCAATGAGGCTGCCCAGCGATTGCGGCGTTATTTCTTTCACCAAAAAAGAATTGGTAGGCTTATTACCCTGAAATTCTTTGAACGGAACCACCTTCTTCAGTTGGTCTTCCGGCAAGTCTTTCAGTTCGGCTTTTACTTCTTTTTCCGTCTTGCCGTTCATCAGGGCTTCGGTTTGTGCAAAGAAGTTGCTCAATAGTTTTTCGTGATGATCGCCAATGGGATTGTGGCTTACGGCAGGTGCAATAAAATCGCACGGAATCAATATCGTTCCCTGATGAATTAACTGGTAAAAAGCATGCTGACCATTCGTGCCCGGCTCTCCCCAAACAATTGGACCGGTTGAGTAAGAAACACGGTGCCCGCCGCGCCCTACGCTTTTGCCATTGCTTTCCATGTTGCCTTGCTGAAAGTAAGCGGGAAAGCGATGCATGTATTGATCGTATGGCAAAATCGCTTCCGTTTGCGAACCAAAAAAGTTTGTGTACCAAAGCCCCACCAGTGCCATGATAACGGGTATGTTTTTCTCAAAGCTTTCGGTTTTGAAATAATTATCTACGTTGAAAGCACCCTGCAATAAAGCTTCGAAATTATCGTAGCCAACGGTTAAGGCGATAGACAAACCAATTGCGCTCCAAAGCGAATAACGACCGCCAACCCAATCCCAGAATACAAACATATTCGCCGGGTCGATGCCGAACTCAGTTACCGCTTTTTCATTCGTGCTGAGCGCTACAAAATGCTGCGCAATAAACTTTTCGTCTTTTGCCGACTGCAAAAACCAGTCTCTTGCCGTACCGGCATTCGTCATGGTTTCCTGCGTGGTAAAGGTTTTAGAAGCAATCAGAAAAAGGGTTTCGTCAGGGGTTATCAGCTTTAGTGTTTCAGCAATGTGAGTAGCATCTACATTACTTACAAAATGCGGCTGAATGCCTTCTACCCAATAAGGCTTCAGAGCTTCCGTTACCATTACCGGACCCAGGTCGGACCCACCGATACCGATGTTTACAACATACTTTATTTTCTTACCGGTATAGCCTTTCCATTCGCCGCTGTGCACTTTTTCGCAGAAGGCTTTCATTTGCTCACGCACTTTTCGTACCTCCGGCATCACATCTTTACCATCGCTTAATATGGGTTTGTCAGACAGATTTCGGAGCGCCACGTGCAGCACAGAACGGCCTTCGGTTTCATTAATCTTGTCGCCGTTAAACATGGCTTCGATGGCTTCTTTCAAATTGCAATCGTTAGCCAATTGTAACAGCAACTGCAGTGTTTTTGCGGTAATAATATTTTTCGAGTAATCGAATAAAATATTCTCAGCAGTAATCGAAAATTTAGCGAACCGGTCTGTGTCTTTGGCAAACAGTTCTTTCATATGAACACGGCTCATTTCTTCTTCATAATGCCTTCTTAATAAAAGCCAAGCCTGCGTTGTAGTGGGGTTCGTTTTTGGAAACATAGTGTTATTCAAAAATTAAAAGATAGCTGTACAGTTTATGCAGCAAGACCGCGAAGATAGGCGATTTGCCCTTTGCAGAACAGGCTTTCATTCCGTTGTAAGCAATCCTCATTTCACCGAATATTTGCGCAGTAAAGTGCAGCAGGCAGTCAGCCGGACGGGTCTTTGATGTTGTTAACAAGTTGAGAACAGCTACACAAAATTTTCCATAAAAACAAAATACAGAACCGTTTTTGCAAGAAATATTTAGCAGTTGTGGGCGTTTGTCAGTATCTTTGCAGGCTGAATTTACTTTCGCGGCAACCAAATACAACTGCATATTTTACTAATTAAACAAGCAATGTAACCACTATGAGGCAGCTTAAAATTGCCACACAGATCACCAACCGTGATTCGCAGGCGGTAGAAAAATACCTTCAGGAAATCTCAAAAATTCCTATGATTACACCTGAAGAAGAAACTACGCTGGCGCAACGGATTAAAATGGCTGATCAGCGGGCGTTAGACAAATTGGTGCAGGCCAATTTGCGTTTCGTGGTATCTGTAGCTAAGCAGTACCAACATCAGGGTCTTTCTCTTAGCGACCTTATCAACGAGGGCAACCTTGGTTTGATAAAAGCCGCCCAGCGTTTCGATGAAACGAAGGGTTTTAAATTTATTTCTTACGCTGTGTGGTGGATTCGCCAGTCCATTCTGCAGGCATTGGCAGAGCAGGGAAGATTGGTGCGTCTGCCGCAAAATAAAATTGGCACCTACAACAAAGCTAACAAAGCCTATATGGCGTTTGAACAAGAACATGAGCGTGAGCCTTCTACAGAAGAGCTGGCTGATATTCTTGAAATGAGTGAAACGGAAATTAACAACATCTTCCAGAGCAATACGCGCCATACTTCATTGGATGCGCCGGTGCACGAAGCCGAAGATGTGGCCATGGGCGATTTGCTGGAAGGCAGCGATGATACCGATGATGATGTAATGAAAGATTCGTTGCGCGAAGAAATTCGCCGCGTATTGAAATCATTGTCTCCGCGCGAAGCTGAAATTGTAAATGCTTATTTTGGTTTGGACGGCGAAAGTGGAAATACCATTGAGCAGATTGGTATGAAGTACGACCTTACCAAAGAGCGCATTCGCCAAATAAAAGAACGCGCCATTAAGCGCTTGCAAAAAGCTCGTTACAGCAGTGCGCTGAAGGCATATTTAGGATAAAATTTTTTTATTTTTTTAAAAGCCGGTTCCTAAAAGAACCGGCTTTTTCTTTCTGTCGTAAATTTGAAATAAGCAATACTTAACTTTGCGTTTCGGAAATGGTTCAGAAACGATTGCAGTATAAAAACAGTACAATTAGCTACGAGTGTTTCGGGTCAGGGCAGGAATTTATTTTTTGCTTTCATGGCTACGGACAGGCCGCTTACCGCTGGGAGATTCTTACTCCATATTTAGACAAACGTTTTACATTAATTGCTTTCGATCTGCCTTTTCATGGCAATACGCAATGGAACAAAACCGACCCTTTTACGCCACAAGATTTGCTAACTATAATCCAGGAAATTTTACCTTCCTCTATAAATCAATTCAATTTGCTCGGTTATAGTATGGGCGGTAGAATTGCCTTGGGCTTATTGCTGCGTGCGCCGCAGATGATCAAGAAAATTGTATTGCTGGCACCCGATGGTTTACACCGAAACAAATGGTATCGCTTTGCCACGCATACCATGGTAGGGAGAAAGATGTTTTACAGTACGATGAAAAATCCAAAATTACTGTGGCGTTTGGGTCAGGAATTAAGAAGACGTGGCGTAATCAGCGAGAATTATTTGAACCTTGCCAAGCATTATATGAGCGATGATGCATCGCGGATGCAGCTTTATTATCGTTGGATGGCAACCCGAGATTTTCATCCGAATTTATTTTTATTAAAACAAAAAATCACTAAGTACCATATACCTGTGGAAATGGTGTTTGCCAAGCATGATAAAATCATTATTGCCGACCACGGCATTGCCTTTATGAAAGGACTTGAAAAGCAAGCCCGCATTCACATTATAGATACTGGTCACTCTTTTTTATATGCACCGCAGGCGGCTTATATCGCTTCATTTTTTAATGAGGAGAAATAAGTTTTCTTTGCAGCCATGTGGTGGTTGCTGATACCGGCTTTTATTCTTTGCCTTACTTACTGCTTTCTTATTTTATTATACCGGAAATGGTTTGTGCATCTTTCTTTTTTTAAGGCTACGCAGACAACGCAGCTTACCTTTTTTTCTATCATTATACCCGCCCGCAATGAAGAGAAAAATATTCGATCTTGTTTACACTCTATCTTTCAGAACCATTATCCCGCCGCTTATTTTGAAGTGCTGGTGATTGATGATTTTTCGACTGATAAAACAGCCGAGATTATTACTTTTTTACAAACAAAATATTCAAACCTCAGGTTGTTATCCCTGCACGATTTATTGAACAAAAACCAGATCAACTCCTATAAAAAGAAAGCCATAGAAATGGCGGTTGGCAAAGCGGTAGGCGACTGGATTGTTACCACCGATGCCGATTGCATCATTCCTCAAAAATGGCTATCCAATTTCAATGATTATATTCATCAAAATCAACCGGTTTTTATGGCTGCTCCGGTTTCATTTGTACAGCAGAAATCATGGGTAAGCATTTTTCAAAGCCTCGACTTTATGAGTCTGCAAGGCATTACGGCAGCGTCGGTTGCAGCAGGCTTTCACAGCATGTGCAACGGAGCCAACTTGGCTTATGAAAAGAAAGCATTTTATGCCGTGAATGGCTTTAGTGGAATAGACAATATTGCCAGTGGTGATGATATGCTGCTGATGCATAAAATCAACAAAGCATTTCCAGGAAAAACGGGTTATATATTTCATCCGGAATCTATTGTGCAAACACAGCCAGTTGATAGCTGGGCTAGCTTTCTTAACCAACGCATTCGCTGGGCAAGCAAAGCCAACAGCTATCAGGACAAAAGGATTTTTTATGTTTTGCTGCTGGTTTACTTCTTTAATGTTATGATGCTGGTGCTGCTAATCGCCTCTTTCTTTTTGCCGGCATTGTTATGGTATTGGATTATTCTGCTTATTTTTAAAACAACGACAGAGCTTTACTTTTTGTTTCCTGTTGCCGCTTTTTTCAGTCAGAAAAATTTATTGCGATGGTTTCCGCTAATGCAGCCTATACACATTCTTT
>CAZZZH010000099.1:0-15088 GCA_964658445.1 Ilyomonas sp. | reverse complement strand
GAAGCCTTGTTATAAAATCCCCAGCCATAGAACGGAACACCAAGATTGGTTTTTGCAGCCGGCAAGCCTTTCGCAGCCCAGAAATGTAAATCATTCTCCGCTGCGGGATACGTGGAATGCGGGCCGGGATGCGTAGTATCCCAAGGCCCTGTTTCGTCATAGCTCATGATGTTTACAAAATCAAAATCAGCAAATGTAGAAGCTGGTATCTGCTGTTCAAACCAGGTAGCCACCGCAGCCGTTACCAGCTTGCCTTGTACATGAAAAACAGAAGCTAATGTATGGATGAAGCCGCCATAATTTTTACCAATAATATCGCCTTCCAGGTCTATATCCACACCATCCAAATGATTGTCATTTACATACTTCAACAGCTTATTGCAAAAGCCTTGAACGTTTTGCGGAAGCGTTAGGTAAATCCAGTTTTTCTTTGTGCCGCTAAGGTCAGCGCCGCCAAGCGACATCAATACTTTAACATTATATCGATGCGCATTGTCTGCAACCAGAGACAAGCCGGCAAACGCAGTAACATCGCCTTTTGCATTGGGGTTGGCAAATGCAATATTCATGTGTGTTAGCTTGCTGTAATCAATGCTGGCAGCGCTGTTCGGAAAGTTATCCCAGGTGTTTAAATAGCCAACAATGCGAAATTGTGCATGGCTCGTATTCGTCAATAACACAGAAGAAAGGAGCAGGCAGATCAACAAAAATTTATTCATAAATAGAAAAATGTATAGCCTGTTTTTATGGACAGGAATGTGTTATGTCCGCTCGTGCAAGTATGGCAATCGTACAAAAGATAATCATGTTATTTCGCTATAAAGCTATTTGATAAACCGGATTGCTAATGGGTATTTGTATAGCTTGCCTTCATTGGCACGAATGGTTGCAATGATGACTAATATTAATGCTAAAATTCCAACAATCCACACCACAAGAATACCGATGACAGAGATGAACAGACCAGCAATAACGATAAAAAGTGTGATCTGGAAGTTCAGCGATTCTCTGGCGTGAGCAGCAACAAATGAAGACTCGTCTTTTTTAATAATGTAAATAATAAGCGGGGCGACAAAGCCGACCACAAGCGTTAAGACATGGGATAATAAAGCCATTGTTTTTTCGTCGCTGGTAGGCGGCAGTACTGGTATTTCATCTGTGCCGAGGAAAGAATTTTCTGTCATATTGAGTTTTGTTTATGAGAACCAAATATAACAAAAAGCCATGTGGCGATTTGTTTTTCTTAACAAATTTATGTAGCTGACAATTACATTCGTTCGGGTACATCGATGCCCAGCAACTGCATACCTGTTTTAATAACAGTTGCAGTTAACAAACAAATTTGTAAGCGTAATTGTTTTTTGTCGCTGTTTTCAGCATGTGTTACCGAATGTTCTGAATAAAACGAATTGAATGTCTTACAAAGATTGAAAACATAAACAGCAATTTTGGAGGGGTCGTACTCTTTGCCGGCTTCTGCAATTATGGTTTGAAACTGCTCTAACGAAATAATAATTTTTTTTTCCAACGGAAGCAAAGAGACGCTTTGTATTGGTGTTCCCGTTAATTCATTCTTCCGTAAAATGCTTTTAATTCTGGCATGTGTATATTGAATAAACGGACCTGTAAAGCCATGGAAGTCTATGCTTTCTTCAGGATTAAAAACCATGCGTTTTTTCGGGTCAACACGGAGAATAAAAAACTTTAGCGCACCTAAGCCAATCGTATTGTACAACCCGGTCAACTCTGCTTCTGTAAAGTCCTTTACCTTGCCAAGCTCTTCCGTTTTTTGCTTCGCAATAAGTATCATTTCATCTAATAACTCATCTGCATCGACTACGGTTCCCTCCCGGCTTTTCATTTTGCCCGATGGTAGTTCTACCATACCATAGCTTACATGCTGAATACCTTCAGCTGAAGGCAAACCAAGCTTCTCGCATATCAGCTTCAGAACCTTAAAGTGATAGTTTTGTTCGTCGCCTACTACATAGATGCTTTGCTGCATGTTGTACTCCTGCTGCTTTTGCTCGGCTAAACCAATATCCTGTGTAATGTAAACGGATGTTCCATCTTTTCGCTGCACTACCTTTTCATCTAGCCCGTCTTTAATTAAATCTACCCAAACACTGCCATCTTCTTTTGTATAGAAGACACCTTTTTGCAATCCTTCCTCTACAAGATTTTTTCCCAAAAGATAAGTGTTGCTTTCATAATAGACTTTGTCGAAATCGCTGCCAATGCGTTGATAGGTTTCATCAAACCCCTTGTAAACCCAACCGTTCATTGTCTTCCATAAATCAATCACTTCGGGTTTACCGGCTTCCCAGTCAATAAGCATTTGGCGGGCGGCTTCCATAATGGGTGCCTGCTGCTCGGCTTCTTCCTTTGTTCTGCCTTGGCTAACCAACTCCTCTATCTCTTTCTTATACTCATCATTAAACTTTACATAGTACTCTCCAACCAGATGGTCGCCCTTTATGTGGTTACTTTCCGGCGTAGCGCCATTACCAAACCATTGCCATGCAATCATGCTTTTACTGATGTGAATGCCCCTGTCGTTTACCACACAGGTTTTAATTACATCATTACCTTCCACTTTCAAAATTTTAGCAATGCTCCAACCTAAAAAGTTGTTGCGAAGATGCCCTAAATGTAAAGGCTTGTTGGTGTTGGGCGATGAATATTCAACCATCACGCTGGTATCTTTTTGCGAGGCCAAACCATAAGAAAGATTTGCGTAGTTGGCAGATAAAAATTGCATCCAGTAAGGCTCGGAAATCACAAGATTTAAAAATCCCTTGACGACGTTGAAACGGCTGATAATGGAAGGATGCTTTTGCACCAGGTAGTCGCCGATTTCTTTACCCGCTACATCCGGAGACTTTTTTATTTGTTTGGTAAAAGAAAATAAAACGACTGTATAATCGCCTTCAAATTCGGGTTTGGTTTCATTGATGGTTACCGCTTCATCTTCAACTGCAATATTGTATAAAGAAGACAAGGCTTGTGCGGTAATATGCTTAATTTCCTGAATAACACTCATGATAAAAATTGGACGGCAAAAATAACTGATGATATTTTAATGCAGTCACAGCAACTCATAACGAACATCTAACAACTGCCGGTTTACACCTTTCGTCTTAACGCTTACCTTCGCCACTGCCCCAGAAATATGCATAAAGTTCACGAAAGCATCCGCAGTACTATTTTAAAAACGGTAGATTTTTTCTATCCCCCGTTTCGCAAGTTTATTCCCTTGTCTACTTTTCGGTATGCAGCCTGCGGCGGGGCCAACATGCTTCTTGATATTGCTCTGTTTGCGCTCAGTTATAACTGCCTTTACCACAAACAAAACGTTGATATAGGCTTTTATATATTATCGGCACCAACGGCTTCGCTGATGACGGCTTCCTTCTTTTCTTTCTTTACCGGCTTTTATTTAAGCCGTTATGTTGTATTTCCTGAATCGGTTGTAAGAGGCAGAACCCAACTGGTGCGCTACTTTTTGATTGTAGTCGTTTGCTTCTTTCTCAACTATGTTTTCCTGTGGTTTTTTATAAATTATCTCGGCTGGTATCCAACGCCATCAAAAATTGTAACTACAATTTTCGTAGTAACTTTTAGCTATTTAAGCCAGACCTATTTTTCCTTTAAAACGAAAAAGATCATTGAATCCTAAAATTAATCATAAAGTTTCCTTTTTTTCACTCAAACTATTATCTTTGCGCTCCCAAAAATATGTCTAAACAACCGCTGATTAAGCAAGATGGTGTTATTCTGGAAGCCTTGAGCAATGCGATGTTTCGCGTGAAGCTTGAAAATGGCCACGAAATATTAGCCACCATTTCTGGAAAAATGCGGATGCATTATATAAGGATTTTACCGGGAGATAAAGTAGGTGTTGAAATGAGCCCGTACGATTTATCAAGAGGCCGAATCATTTTCAGATACAAATAAAATAATAACCAACTGAAGTTTGCTACGGCAGATGACAGTTTACAGCAAACATAACGTTATGAAAGTAAGAGCTTCTGTAAAAAAACGGAGTGCAGATTGCAAGATTGTTCGCAGAAAAGGCAAGCTGTATGTCATTAACAAAAAGAATCCACGCTTTAAGCAGCGCCAGGGATAATAATGAAGATTGTTACAGTTTAATTGACGGTAACGATTGAAAATTAAAAATTGAAAATCAGAAAATAATTATGGCTCGTATTGCCGGTATTGATTTACCAAAGAACAAAAGAGGCGAAATCGGATTAACGTATATCTACGGTATTGGTCGTTCTACTGCCCAGTACATTTTAGACAAGGCAGAAATAGATTACGATAAAAAAGTGAACCAGTGGAATGATGATGAGCAGGCGGCTATCCGTAACATTGTTACCAGCGAATTCAAGGTAGAAGGCCAGCTTCGCAGCGAGGTGCAGACAAACATTAAACGTTTGCTCGACATTGCTTGCTATCGCGGCTTACGCCATCGTAAAGGTTTGCCGGTTCGAGGTCAGCGCACGCGTACCAATAGCCGTACTCGTAAGGGTAAACGCAAGACGGTAGCTGGTAAAAAGAAAGCACCTAAAAAGTAATAAGATGGCGTCAGGTTTTGCAGCCTGATGCTTCATTATATCTGGAAAACGCCGGATGCCAGCTAACAAAACTGGCGGAGGGTTTACCAGGTCTCGCTCTTAATTCGGGCGGGATTTTGTTTTATAAAACATGCCTTTGTAAGGCAAGATTACCTTTTAAATTTTTATGGCAAAAGTTCAGAAATCACAACAGCAGAGCAGCGCAAAGGCGGCTGCGAAAAAAAGAATTGTAAAAGTAGATGCGTATGGCGACGCTCATGTAAGCGCGACTTTTAACAATGTTATTATTTCTCTTACCAATAAGCAGGGACAAGTTATTAGTTGGTCTTCTGCCGGTAAAATGGGATTTAAAGGTTCTAAGAAGAATACACCTTATGCGGCACAGGTTGCTGCTGCCGATGCTGCGAAAGTGGCAGTAGATGCGGGTTTGAAGCGGGTAGATGTGTATGTAAAAGGACCCGGCGCTGGTCGTGAAGGAGCTATCCGTTCTCTGGCTCAAAATGGCATCGAAATTACTATGATTAAGGACATTACACCCCTACCTCATAATGGTTGCCGTCCTCCAAAGAAAAGAAGAGTATAATTCTTAAACATACTTGGTTAATTGTCAATTATGATTTTCGATTAGCAGTATTCAATTAAAAATACAGGGCTTTTGATTCATTTTAGATTTTTACCGATCAGAAGTCGTCATTAAAAAATCAAAAAAGTAAATAGCAAATGGCACGTTACACAGGACCTAAAACGAAAATTAGCCGCATATTTGGCGAGCCGATTTTAGGCAATGGAAAATGGTTAGGCAAAAACAGCAATCCTCCGGGTCAGCATGGCGCAACACGCAAACGCAAAACGCTTGGAGAGTACGCAACCCAGTTAAAAGAAAAGCAAAAAGCAAAGTACACTTACGGCGTGTTGGAACGGCAGTTTAGGAATACGTTCGAAGAAGCATCGCGCTGGAAAGGCGTAACCGGTGAGAACCTCATTAAAATATTAGAAGCGCGGTTGGACAATGCGGTGTTCCGTATGGGCATTGCACCTTCCCGCCCTGCAGCCCGCCAGTTAGTAAGCCACAAGCACGTTACCGTAAACGGTGAAGTGGTTAATATTCCTTCTTATCAGTTAAAGCCCGGCGATACGGTTGGTTTAAAAGATAAGGCTTTGGGCAATACTTCTATCACCAGCCAGATACGCGGACGCAATCCAAAGTTCTCGTGGCTTGACTGGAATGATGCTGAAAAAAAAGGCACGTTTATCACGTATCCTGAACGGGAAAGCGTTCCTGAAAATATTAAGGAGCAATTGATCGTGGAATTGTATAGTAAGTAAAGAATAGCCTTTCTGTTTTGAAGAATAGTGTAAGAATCTTAAACATAGAGTTCTTAAGAAAACAAAAGTTTTAAATTTATAAACAGCTTACGCCTGTTAAAGGTCAGGAGCTTTACACAAAATAATATGGCAATATTAAACTTTCAGAAACCAGACAAAATCGTTCTTCAGAAAGTAACCGATTTTGAAGGTCAGTTTGAATTTCGGCCGCTGGAACCAGGTTATGGTTTAACTATTGGCAATGCGCTTAGGAGAGTGTTGCTGAGCTCTCTTGAAGGCTACGCAATTGTAGGTATTAAAATAGAAGGCGTAGATCATGAGTTTGCCACTATCAAAGGAGTAACTGAAGATGTAACCGAAATGATTCTGAACTTAAAACAAGTTCGCTTCAAGAAGAAAGGTGATCAGGATTTAACAAGCGAAAAGATTTCTCTTTCTATTCGCAATAAAACAGAATTTACGGCAGCTAACATTGCCGAAGCTACTCAGAGCTTCGAGCTAATGAATACAGATCTGGTAATTTGTACATTAGATTCTTCTGCTAAATTAGATATTGAATTGACCATCGCCAAAGGTCGCGGTTATGTCCCTGCAGAAGAAAACAAAGTAAAAGATTCGGTTTTTGGATACATTCCCATTGATTCTATCCATACGCCGATTAAGAATGTAAAATACGGCGTTGAAAATTATCGTGTTGAACAGCGTACCGACTACGAAAAGCTGATGCTTGAAGTATCTACGGATGGCACCATTAACCCTGAAGATGCTGTAAAACAAGCTTCACGCATTCTCATTCAACATCTGATGATTATCACTGACGAAAACATTACTTTCGACAGCAAGGAAGATAAGAAAGAAGATGTAGTAGATGAGCAAGTACTTCAGCTTCGCAAAGTATTAAAAACTCCGCTAGAAGATTTAGACCTTTCTGTTCGAGCCTTTAACTGCCTGAAAGCAGCAAAGATCAATTCATTAAGTGAATTGGTGCAGTATGAGCAAGAAGACCTTATGAAATTCCGCAACTTCGGTCAGAAGTCTTTGAGCGAAATTGATCAGGTGCTTCATGAGAGAGGCTTGCAGTTCGGTATGGATCTGCACAAGATGGGGTTAGATGATATCGATAAATAAGTAAACACAAAGCAGTACACTTATCTGTGTTCTACTTTTTTTATAAACAGTACTCTGCAATTCCCGGCACGGTGCAGAGGAATTTAAATTAAACAGCCATGCGTCACGGAGACAAAATCAATAATTTAGGTAGAAAGAAAGCACATAAAGATGCTTTACTTGCCAACCTCGGTAGTCAATTAATTGTTCACAAACGTATCGTAACTACACTTGCAAAAGCCAAAGTGTTACGAACTTATATTGAGCCTTTAATCACAAAAACAAAGCACACTGAAAACGAAACTACAATCAGTCATAACCATCGTGTAGTATTCAGTTATTTACATGATAAGGCAGCGGTAAAAGAATTGTTTACTGTTGTTGGACCTAAGGTAGCCAGTCGTCCAGGTGGTTATACACGCATTATAAAGCTTGGTATCCGGGTAGGTGATAATGCCGAAAAAGCTATGATTGAGTTAGTTGACTTTAATGAGATATACGGTAAAAATGTATCTACAGCTGCAGAACCAGCACGTAGAACAAGACGTAGCCGCAGTGGAAAAAGTGCAACTTTACAAGCACCACAACCTACAACTGACTCGCCAATGGTAACGAATGAGACGCCGAGTGGTGAACCAACAACAGAGATAGCTAACACTGAAGAAAAAGCACCAGAATAGAAGATAGAAGCTACGAATTTATACAAAAGGCAAAACTGTTTGGTTTTGCCTTTTTGTTTTTGCTGAGTTTTGAATAATACAAATTCAATAATAAAAGGGAAAATTTGGAAAATGTCTTGACATAAAAGATATGTGAGAATTGTTGCTATCAAAATCGGGCAAATCTTTTGGACAAGTCAGCAGCTTTATTGTGGATATACCTTGTAACCGATGGTTATATTCACTAAAAACAAATAAAGCTTAGCTTCAACTGGTTTATGCGATCGCATATATTTGCCATTTATATAATTTTATAACAGGGAGTTAAGCAGATGGTTACTGAAGCTTTAAGAGATGATTTCAATTAAAGTAAAATAAAACTGTGTTTTTATTTTGAGTCAATCATACTGAGACAAAATATATCTACAAATACAAAAAGGCAGATTACTGTAATCTGCCTAATGATATTGATAAAAATATGCCCATAAATTAAATACGAGAATGGGGCAAAATATTTTATTTAAAATTTGCACAAGCAAAACCTATCATTTATTTTCGCACTACAAAATGATGATTTCACCGTTTTTGTCATTTTTTTTCGCACACGCACCGAGGGGCTGCAACCAAACTGACTTTAACATCACTATTAACTGTCTTCTGGTTTTAGCTGCCATAACACCCAAACTATACTGATACCAAAATTATTTCTCCATCTTAGGTTGTGTTCTTATTATGCCTTCTTATAAGAACACAACCTTTTTTCTTTCACCAGCAACACTATACTATTACTAAATTATATGCCAAATAGCGAATGCTGGCTGTTTCCTTTATTATGACGATCTTCTTTTTTTAAATGATGATACGCTTTATAAGTTACTTCCCTGCCTCGGGGTGTTCTTTGCAAAAAACCTTCCTGAATTAAAAACGGCTCATATACTTCTTCCAGCGTTCCAGGCTCTTCTCCAACGGCAGTAGCGATGGTAGTGATGCCAACCGGCCCGCCTTTAAATTTTTCAATGATGGTTGTAAGAATGCGGTTATCCATTTCATCTAGTCCATATTCATCTACATTTAAAGCACGTAACGCATGTTGGGTAATGCCGAGGTCGATCTGACCATCGTTTAGCACTTGTGCAAAGTCTCTTACCCGCCGCAATAATCCATTAGCTATGCGTGGTGTACCGCGGCTTCTGCCAGCAATTTCCATAGCTGCATCAGAACTGATTGGAGTTGCAAGAATGCCTGCACTGCGGATAATAATTTTTTGTAGCACATCTGTCGTATAATATTGCAGCCTCGACTTGATGCCAAAACGCGAAAGTAACGGCGCTGTAAGCAAACCGCTACGTGTTGTGGCACCAATTAAAGTAAAAGGTTGCAAACTCAATTGTATGCTTCTGGCGTTAGGCCCAGTATCGATCATAATATCGATGCGGTAATCTTCCATGGCTGCATAGAGATACTCTTCTACAACAGTACTTAAGCGATGTATTTCATCAATAAACAGTACATCATTTTTTTCTAGATTGGTAAGCAAGCCAGCCAGATCGCCTGGCTTTTCGATTACAGGGCCTGAGGTTTCTTTTATATTAACGCCTAATTCATTAGCCACGATGCGGCTAAGTGTTGTTTTACCTAAACCTGGGGGGCCGTGAAACAGTACATGATCAAGCGCATCACCACGCATTTTAGCGGCTTTAATGAAAATGAGAAGATTCTCGATAAGGGTTGGCTGCCCGGCGAAGTCGTTAATTTCTGTAGGCCGAATAGTATTCTCATATTCTTTCTCAGCAGGAGAAAGAACCGACTTGCCTGATTGTAAATTCGGATTTGCCATAGCGATGTGAATCAGTAAAATTACTAAAAAGATTAGTGAATTATTGTCAGGATAGTGATTTTAAGAATTCATTGCCGGATAAAAGTATAACCTTCCTTAAATATCTATTTTACTGACTAAACTAACCAATACATCTCAATTCATCATTTCAGCAGGTAAGGCTCTATCGCTTTCTTCCAAATGGCATAACCTTCTGGCTTCATGTGCAGTTGATCGTCCCGGTAAAGTTCTGGCCGTAGCATGCCGTTCGCATCCAGCATCGGGTGAAAAACATCAACAAACACGGCTTTTTTGTCTTTTGCCAGGTACTGAGCAATTAAGGTATTGGCAACTACCATTTTAGGCAATAGAGCTTCGCGGCTGGGGCTGGGTTTAATGGAAACATACACAATGCTCTCTTGTTTGCCCAACTTTTCTCTTATCATTTTATACAAGGTCATAAACCGTTCAAATACAATCTGACTACTAACTGTGCTATCACCTGCAAGATCGTTTTCTCCACAATAAATAACCACTTGCTTTGGCTGGTAAGGAAATAAAATATCGGGTGCAAAATGGATGACATCGGTTAATGAGCTGCCTCCAAAGCCACGGTTGATTATGGTATAGTTTGGAAAATAGCTCTGAACATCGCTCCAGAAACGAAAGGAAGAACTGCCGATAAACAGGATGGCATGTTTAGGTGGAAAATGGGCGCTGTCTTCTTTTTTGAAGGCATCTATTTCGTTTTGAAAAGGTGCAGTTTGTGCCTGCGTTAGTAAAACTGAGAACAAGAGAGCGATGACAAGAAATATTTTCATAGAAGCAAGATAAGGTGAAATGATATGCAATAGCCACTTCTTTAATTTTTAGCAAGGTGTGGTAAATGGGGAAAAATAGAAACAGGAACAGACTTTGTTTGAATTTCTACAATTTTCATTATTTAAGATTTACACTATGAAACACACAACGCAATTATTTAAAACCATAGCGGTTTGCGCCGCTTTTGTATCCGCTACGGCACTGTTTGACAGTTGCGCCAATGGTACCAGCACTACCGCCAGCGACACGACTTCTACTTCAAACGCCACGCCTGCTGCAACGGATACAATGTCCACTCCATCGTCTTCTTCAAGATCGTCGGACACAACTATGAAGACACCTACAGATACTGCCCGCAAGGATTCGATGTAATTTTTTGAGATCTCTGAACGAGGTTTATTTTGCCTTGCACACGTATATGGCAGCCATAAAAGGCTGCCATTTGTTTGGGTGATGTTTATAGTCAGGTAATAACACGCGATTTAGACGTTAGTTATCTTTAATAAAGAATAAGTAAGTACAAAGCCACTTATGATACAACGAATTATTTCCCCTTCAACTCCCTTTTAATTCATAGATAGATGTGGTGTAGCAATGATGGATTATACAATCCTTTTTACAAGCGGTACCTTGGTTACAAACCAGCCGAGAGTAAAAGAAAAAATAACCGCGCAGGGTGCCACTATAAGTACTTTAATTGCCGGATCTGCCTTCCACGGCAATAGCAATAGCGTAAGAGAGATAACCACAAGCGGATGAAAAATATAAGTGGCGAAAGCAGCCCGGGATGCCTTTTGTAACAAGGATGTGCTATAATTCCAGCGATGCTTTGCAATGCCAGACAGCGCCACAATAATAGAAATGCCGGTGAGCTGCTCCCAAATAGCTACAGCAAACGACTGCCAAGTGCCGCCGCCCATTACTTTATCCAACTGACCGGCAAGAACCACAACGGTAACGGGAAGAACAATGAGCACCAGCACGAAAGCAGTAATTGCACATCGTTTACCCGTAGAATAAGAAACTTCATTCATCCAGCCATTGCGAAAAGCAATAATACCCAAACAAAATAAACTAATATACTGAGGAAAGTGAGCGAGCTGAAACCCAACCGGATGCAGTACCAAGCCAACCGGAAATACGATGCGCACCAAATAGCTGATGACACCTAGCGCCAGTGCAAAAGCAGCTATCTGCCCGTTGCGGGGAAATGCAATGCGCCTTTGTGGCGAGGTGTGTATTATTTGTCTTATCGCTACATACACTAGCGTAAAAAGTAACAGGGCAGCTACAAACCAAAGCACACCAAAGTCTATCCAGTCGTCGTATCCGCCAAGGTATTGCAGAAAGCTGGCTTCCTTGTGCAAACCATAGCGGTAGATAAGAAAGTTCATACACGGACCCAGAAGAAACGTATAGAACAAAAGCGGTATGCCCAGGCGTTTAAGGCGGTCAAGAACAAATTGGCGTACTCCTTTTTTGTGGTAAGACGGCTCGGTAAAAAGAGCAGCCAGAAAAAAGAAAAAGCCCATAAAAAAAGACTGGTTGGTGGCGACCAGCAGCGTCATTATCATAATGGCAGGCTGGCTGGTAGTGGCATCGCGAAAGTACCAACCGCCGGGCGCTCCATACGCAATAAGAGTATGGTGCAAAATGACCAGTAAAGTCATGAGCACCCGAAGATTGTCGATATAGTCAATTTTTGTTTTGACTTGCCCGCTTTGCATATTTGTTGGTTAGAAGAACGGGCGTAAGATAATGCGGTTATGCTAATATGGTTAGAGATGCAGGGCTTATCAAAGTAAACCAATGATAGTTACAACAGTTTGCGTCACCATTTATATAACAACTTCATAAGCGGTGGGTGATACAGGAATCGAACCTGTGACCTCTTCCATGTCAAGGAAGCGCGCTAGCCCCTGCGCCAATCACCCGAAATATTTACAAAAGCAAATCTACGTATTGATGAAATCATTTCATCAATACGCCTCTGTTGCGGTCATTTCTTTAAGAGTAAAGGAGCATTGCTGATCATGTCTGTTGGCAGCATTTGATTGCTGTAAGGACATAGACCAGTACTGAAGAAATCTTTTAAGAAGGCAGCCAGTTTCTCTTGGTTTCTTCATATGCATCCTTTGTTACCGGCATGTTTTCCGGTTCGCTCAGCGCAACGATAGCATAACCCAAACAGCCTACTGCTATGCTTGTAAGGGTAGCTTTTTTATTCTTTGAAAACCCAAGTACCCACGGTGCCGCAATTACGGCTGTGCTTACCACGGCATCTGCTACAAGGTGCTTTTTATAAGGCAAGTATTTAACGGCGCCCCACTCTGCACGCGTGCCTACTGTGTAGGCAGACACTACGCCGCTCAGCGCACGAAAGAACTTTGTTGCTTTTTTGTTTTTGTGAAATCCCATTACTTCGGGAAGGTGCGCCGTAACGGTAATGTATGCATAATCTAATAAGCCATGAATGCGGCGTGGAATCGGTTTGCTCATCGGTTATTTTTTTATCAAAACATAACAGGGAGAATTGTGCCGGGAATAAAAAATGAAAAGAGATTTAGCAGTAAATAAAATTCTGTATAAAGAATGCTTCGATAAGACGTAAGTGTAAGGCACTATAGGTTTCTAAAGGAAATAATAGCTTTTGTCGGCTATATTAATTAGAGTGAATGTGCGAGTATAGTATTGTCTTCAATTGGTTTGTAACGGCTGATTTAATTTGTTGAAATTAAAGCTGCCAATTTCGATGAGTTGCTGTGCAGTAAGCTATGTTAAGTTGAGAAACATTTCGATAACTGAAAATGATTTGTATTTTTAAAAATCGCTTTACTAATAACTTCTTTATTTATGAACACATCAAGACGTCAGTTTCTTAAACAAAGCACGCTTGCGGTATCGGGCAGTTTGCTTCTTTCCAATGCTTTGCTTGCCGCCGGCACAGCCAGCCGTTCCTTCGTTGGCATTCAGTTGTATTCCGTTCGCGATGATATGAAAAAAGATCCCCTTGGCACGTTGAAGCAACTGGCAGCTATGGGCTATACGCATGTTGAGCATGCCGGTTATGAGAACCGAAAGTTCTATGGTTACGAACCGGATGAGTTTAAAAAGCGGTTGCATGATATGGGGCTCATTATGCTGAGCGGTCATAGCTTTGTGGGCGCTGATACCTGGGATAAGAGCAAAAATGATTTTACGGATGAATGGAAACACACCGTAGAAGATGCTGCCAAGGTAGGAATGCAGTATGTGATTAGCCCGGGCGTTGATGAAAGTCTTTGCAAAAAAGAAGATGACTTTAAATGGTATCTTCAATTGTACAATAAGACCGGAGAATTGTGTAAGAAGTCGGGCATTCACTTCGCGTATCACAACGAAACGTTCGAGTTTGACCACTACCTAAATAACAAACGTATTTACGACCTACTGCTGGAAGGAACCGATAAAAACCTGGTTGCTCAACAAATTGACATTGGCAACATGTATAGCTCGGGCGGCAGGGGTATGGATTACCTGAAACGCTACCCCGGCAGGTTCTTCGCCATGCACGTAAAAGATGAAGTAAAAAGTGAGGCACATGAAGGCGGCTATGCAAGCTGTGTGCTTGGGCAGGGTGTGATAGGCACGAAAGAAATACTGGCGCTTGCCAAAAAGCAGGGCAGCATTGAGCAATATACTATCGAGCAGGAATCGTATGGCGACCAAACACCACTTGTCTGTGCAAAAGAAGATTTAGCCATGATGAAGAAATGGGGATTTTAGCTACAGACCGCCTGTGGCTAATAGGAATGCCTGCAGAGATGCGTTGCCTGTCTATTAGCTAAGTTTTACCCTAAACCCTAACTGGTTGTATGTGCCGGACGCCACCCATGAAACGGGCGATGACTTTCTGCCGTTAGTTGTGTTGTTGCTGCGGCTATTGAAAAGCCAGCGGTGGTTAGCACAGGCGCAAACGGGACTCCTTGAGTTGACTTTCCTTAGCTAACCTTTTTTCAGTATTGACAATTAAAAAGAGATGAAAGCGTTTGTTTTACAGCCCTGTTTTTTATCTTTACAGAGAAAGCCCGAAAGCCCATTTTCACCCAACTTATTATCTTGTTTTCCATCACCCACATTACCGAAACTCTATCTGAATAACGAAGGATGAACAAAGGATGGTCGAACCTAAGTCGAACCTAAGGCGAAGGAAAGATGTACAAAAGGCGAAAACGGCCAGAACAAAATCTAGTGCGAAGGCGAAGCGGGACAAACTGTGCCAACAGTGTGGCAGCTATTTGCTAACCGGGTATCATGTGTGGAAGACGAAGCGAAAGCTGGCTTATTTTACAGATAGTATCACTTTTGAGATGATACCGTGATGGCAGGAGTGGAGATTTGAAAAATCTGCACAGTCTATTCTTTTCCACACCCGGGATTACCAGATGCGTTTATCTTCGTGGTTAACGATTGATACGCCTCACCATAAAGCTGTTTATTGCCATGCAAATTTTTATTGATGATACTTACGAAGCGATGTCTAAACGCGTGGCAGACGATTTACTGAATCATTTTCAGCCGGTATCTCAACCGGTGTTGTGTGTGGCTTCCGGCGATTCTCCAAGGGGCTTATATACTGAACTTGCTAAGAGACAGAACGCATCTCTATTAGATACGGCAAACTGGTATTTTTTAGGGCTGGATGAGTGGATAGGTCTTGGTAAAAACGACGAAGGAAGTTGCTACTACATGCTGAACCGGGACGTGTTTGCACCCTTGCAAGTACAGGAAGAAAA
>CAZZZH010000098.1:0-15121 GCA_964658445.1 Ilyomonas sp. | reverse complement strand
TCTTCCAGCCATGATAGCTGTTTTTATTGCTACAATAACTGTTTTTATAACGGTAAAAACAGTTATTGTAGCAATAAGTGATGAAACAACTCTTTTTACATCTCTTATTTGTGCGAAGCCAGGTTACCAAAACATTGAAATAAGTGCTTTTGCTAACCACTGCTTTCTTTTTCCTAACATTGTTTATTCTATTGCGCATGAAAAAAGTTGCACTGATACCCGCCCGCTATGCGGCTTCCCGTTTTCCCGGCAAGCTGATGCAGATGCTGGGCGATAAAACCGTCATTCGCCACACGTATGAGAATACAGTGGCAACAGGCTTGTTCGATGATGTGTTTGTGGCTACAGACAGCGATATTATTTTTAGAGAAATAACCGGCCATAGCGGCAAAGCCGTGATGAGCCGGCGCGAACACGAAAGCGGCAGCGACCGCATTGCAGAAGCGGTGGCGGATATGGATGTAGATGTGATTCTGAATGTGCAGGGCGATGAGCCGTTTGTACGCAGCGAACCATTGCGAAAACTGTTGGATGTATTTGATAATGAGCCGGGGCAAAATGTTCAGGTTGCCAGCTTGATGCAACGCTTTACGGAACAAAGCTTCATCGAAAACCCAAATAATGTGAAAGTGGTGGTAGACAGAAATATGAATTCACTGCTGTTCAGCCGCTCTGTTATTCCTTACAATCGCGCCGGCATTGAGGTTCCCTACTATCATCATATTGGTGTGTATGCATTTCGCAAGGCGGCGCTGATGAACTTTACCCAATGGGAAATAACACCTTTGGAAAAAGCTGAAAAAATTGAATGCCTGCGCTACCTGGAACACGGCATTCCGTTAAAGATGGTGTTGGTTGATTTTAAAGGTGTGGGAATAGATACACCGGAGGATTTGGAATTGGCGAAACAGTATTTGTAAAAAAATCTCGTCAAATATTAGGAAACAAAACAGGAAGGAATTCATGCAATCACTCACCATCACACTCATACAAACACACTTACACTGGGAGGATAAAGCCGCCAATCTTTCCATGCTTCACCAAAAAATCATGAGCATACAGGAGAAAACGGAAGTGGTGATTTTGCCTGAAATGTTCAGCACCGGCTTTAGCATGAAGCCGCAACAATTTGCCGAAACAATGGACGGCGAAACGGTGCAGTGGATGCGAAACATTGCACAGCAAAAAAGAATTATTCTTACCGGCAGCATCATTATCGAAGAAGAAGGAAACTACTACAACCGCTTGCTGTGGGTGCTTCCCAACGGCTCTTATGGTTGTTACAACAAGCGTCATCTTTTTGGCTATGCAGGCGAGGAAGAACATTACACAGCAGGCACCAAACGCATGATTGCTTCGGTAAAAGGATGGAGAATAAACACGCAGGTCTGTTATGATTTGCGTTTTCCTGTTTGGGCGCGCCAAGCTCCCCTCTCCATGCATGGAGAGGGGCAGGGGGGTGAGGAATACGATGTACTATTGTATGTTGCCAACTGGCCGGAACGTCGCAACACGGCGTGGCAAACGTTATTAGCAGCCCGTGCTATCGAAAACCAATGTTATGTAGTTGGTGTAAACCGAGTTGGATTAGATGGCAACAACATCAGCCACTGCGGCAGCAGCACCGTGATAGATGCATTGGGAAATGTTCTGTATAGCAAAGAGAATGAGGAAGATATTTTTACCATCACACTGAATAAACAAGATCTGCTCGACACCAGGAACAAGTATCCGTTTCTGCAGGACCGGGACGATTTTACCATACAACCATGAGTACAAAAAAAGCCTATGCTGCTGCCACTATTTTCACGGGTACTGACGAGCTTCGCCATCATGCTGTGCTGGTGAATGAAGGAAAAATAGAAGCGTTGGTGCCTGCAATTGCAGTTCCCGGCGAGTATGAAAAAGAAGAATTGGGTGAAGAGACAATCATTGCGCCAGCCTTCATTGACCTGCAAATTTATGGCGCTTACAACAGGTTGCTGTCATTGTATCCCGATGCATTTACGGTGAGCGAAATTGTGCGTTATAGTAAAGAAGGTGGGGCAGCCTGGTGTATGCCAACGGTTGCCACCAATACTTATGAAACCATTTTTAAGTGCATTGATGCAGTAAAAGAATACTGGCAGCAAGGTGGCAAAGGCGCACTGGGCCTGCATGTAGAAGGTCCGTGGATCAGTTATGAACAGCGCGGCGCACACAACCCCGACTGGATATTCTCACCGACGATTGAACAGGCAAGAGAGTTATTGGAATATGGAAAGGATGTCATTAAAATAATTACACTGGCACCAGAAGTTTGTTCGCGCGAAGTAATAGAACTGGTGCAGAGCTATGACGTTGTTCCTTCTGTCGGGCATAGTAATATTATTTGCGAGGAAGCCAAGAAGGTGTTTGACAATATGAATGTAGATACCGTAACGCATTTATATAATGCTATGAGTGGGCTACATCACCGCAAACCAGGATTGGTAGGTGCAGTAATGGATCATTCGATGGTAAAAGCTGCGATTATTCCGGATGGCTATCATGTAGATTTTATTGCCATTCGCATCGCAAAAAAATTGTTGGGCGATAGATTGTTTGCCATCACAGATGCTGTTACAACTACTACAGAAGGTCATTATCAACATCAGTTTGAAGATAACTTTTATACATCGAACGGCATCCTTAGCGGCTCGGCATTAACCATGCTGAAAGCCGTAACGAACTTAGTACAAAAGGTGGGGATTTCTCTTAAAGAAGCCTTGCGGATGGGCAGCCTTTATCCTGCACATGTAGTAAAGAAAAGTGACGAAATTGCCATGCTGAAAAAAGGCTACCCTGCAGCGATGATTGTGCTGGATAAAGAAATGAATTTAGTGAAGATAATTGAGTAAAGAAACCAAGAAACAAGGTACAAGAAACAAGAAAAGTTTTCTGTATTCCAGAATCATGTATTCTTATACCTTGACTCTTTATCTCTCACTTATACTCCATCACCGGGTGTCTTTCAAACGGATGTTTAGCTTCATCAAAAATATAACGGTAAGTAATTAAACGACGGCTTTGGTGTGCACCCAGACTCTTATAAATGTTTATCATTTTCGGGTTCCAGTCGCCTGCCCAACCCATTTCGTAAGTATGATACCATCCCTTGTGCTGAATAAGGTAACCGCCTTCCTGTATCATAAAAGAATCGATGCCCAGCGACTGATATTTGGGAACAATACCAAAGGCAACGCCGGTAAATATTTTACACTCGCCCCGACGCTTCATCCAGAGCAAACGCAGCTTTTCTATCCAGCCGAACTTACCATTAAAATGTTTAAAATATTCGTTGAGATCGGGTATGTTAATCCACATGGCGATAGGCTCTTCTTTATAATAAGCAAACCAAATCAAACGCTCATCCATAATGGGTTTCATCTTGTTGAAGAGCTTCATCACCTGCTCTTTGGTGATCTCTTTTGCTTCGCCATGTTGCGCCCATGCGGCATTGTAAACTGTAGCAAAATCCTGTGCATGTTTCTCTAAATTATTGATAGAAATGTGCTTTGCAGTATAGTCTGGCTTGGCTTTAAATTTTGCATAGCGTTCCGGGAACTTGGCGGGCAACGGATCGTCTACGCCCATGGCAAAATAATACTGGTTGTAATAGTTTTTAAAGCCATAGTTTTCCATCAATGTTTGATAGTAAGGAGGGTTGTAAGCCAAGCCATAAATGGGTGGCTTTTCGCTGCCTTCTATTAACAAACCCCACCACTTATCGCGGTCGCCAAAGTTGATAGGACCGTCCATTGCCTCCATGCCTTTTTGTTGCAGCCACAGTTTAGCTGTATCGAATAAAAGATTGGCAGCATTTTGATCGTTAATGCAATCGAAAAAACCAATGCCACCAACAGGATAATCTGTTCCGTTGTTGATGTACTTGCTGTTGGTAAAAGCTGCGATGCGACCAATCAGGTGATTGTTATCATCTTGCAATATCCAACGTACCGTTTCACCGTATTTAAAGAGCTTGTTTTTTGTTGTATCGAATACTTCATTCACTTCATTGTCCAACGGCCGAATGTAATTTTGATTACCTTGATTCATCAGCACATTTACCTGCAAAAAAAGTTTGGCCTTGGCTGCATTGTTTACTTCTGTCAGCTTCATGCTTTCGTTTGTTTTAGTGCCAAAGATAGAGGACGAGTGTTGATGATTGAAATGGTTTACCCATAATAGAAATGCAAAGCACGTTTAAGCAAATTGAAGCCAAACATAATAACCTTGCTGTTATTAAAATGACTATCCATATACAAAAATGCCCCGCATTAAGCGAGGCATTTTCTATTCTTCTTCCACAAAATTATCACGATTCTTTCCACGTTTCTTATGCACCGCGCCATCCATCTTTACAATCTTTGGGTAAAATACACCAACCGTTTCCACTAAGTTTTTTTGTGCGTTCATTACATCATGAATATTCTTGTAAGCAAACGGCGCTTCATCCAAACCGCCACCAATCAGCTTCACACCTTGCTTATGCAACTCATCTTTCAAAGCCGTTTGCGTAATGCTTTTGATCGCCGCCGTTCGGCTCATCTTTCTACCCGCACCATGCGATGCCGAATTGATAGACGCCACTTCGCCCAAGCCTTTCACAATAAAGCCAGGCGCCGTCATGCTGCCGGGAATAATCCCCAACACATCCTTTCCTGCAGGCGTGGCGCCTTTGCGATGCACAATCACTTCCCTGCCTTCATATAGTTCTTTCCACGCAAAGTTGTGATGGTTTTCAACCCTTGTCAAAGGCTGTCTGCCCAACTGCTTTGCAACCTTATCATGTATCACATGATGACACGCCGAAGCATAGTCTCCTGCCAGTTTCATCGCCATCCAATATTCAATTCCTTCCTGTTCGTCCAAAGAGAACCACGCAAGGTTCGATGCCTCTTTCTGCAAGCGTCTTTTTTCTCTCGCGAGCTTTGTAAAATGGTTGGCAATATTTGCCCCCAAACCACGCGAGCCCGAGTGCGACAGCAAGCCCAAATACACACCGGCTTCCAAGCTCAGCACGTCATCTTTATGTGGTATTTCCACCACGCCAAATTCTACGAAATGGTTACCCGAACCAGACGATCCCAATTGCTTTACAGCTTTATTCTGCAAGCCTTTTACAAACGGAATTTCGTTGAAAACAGCACTATCCAACACTTCATCGTAAGATACTTTCGAGAACTCTCTACCAGCACCAAACAATGTCGCTTCGTTCAACTCTCTTGTAAAATAATTCTCGCGGTTCAGCAACTCTTTCGGATCAATGTCAAATACGCTCAAACACATTCTACAACCAATGTCAACGCCAACGCCGTAAGGGATCACAGCGTTTTCCGTCGCCAGCACGCCGCCAATCGGCAAGCCATAACCCGAGTGAGCATCCGGCATCAAAGCGCCGGCAATGCTCACCGGCAATTTTGCCGCATTATGCATTTGCGATAGCGCGCCTTCTTCAATGTATTCTGCACCAAAAATGTTGAAGTGAACACCGTTGTTCAGCAAGTGTATTTCATCGCTTTCCTCATCTTCTTTCGGTATCAGCAATTTGGCTATGGGTGCCAGTGTTTCATCTTCCAGAAACATAGCAGGTTCTGCCAAAATATTCGCCAGCACATGCAGCGCTTCTTCTTTTGTGTGATGTTTATAATTCTTTTCCATCACGTTCATCGCCACGCTCACCACCGGTCCTTCCGGGTAGCCCAGCGCGCGAATTTCTTTTCCTGTTAATGATAATGTTGCCATTTGTTTTGTTTAAGTTGACAGCTATCAGCCGTCAGCATTTCGTTTACTTTTACATCCCCACATCGTACATCAAAAATCTAACATCGTACATTGTTTGGGGCTGTCACCTTTCTTTTAATAATTGAGCTTCGGTCCGGGCTGCGGGCTATCCGCTTCCATCCCGCAGCCCATCCGCTATTGTTTTTCAAGTAAGCTTTGCCCTGCCTTTTCTGCTAAAACAGCAGCCGGAACATCTCAGCTATCTTATTTTCAGCGCCGAATGCCTTCCCGCGAAACGACTCTGTACACTTCGACACGCGGAATGACCGGTTTCGAATCGATTCTACACACTTCGCGTTGCGATATGACCAATTTCGAATCGATTTTGTGCACTTCGCATTGCGGAATGCCTTCTCTCGAAACGATTCTGCTCATTTCGCCATGCGAAGTGGCTTCCCTCGTTTTTTATAAACCTAACCAAAGTTGCCAGCCAGTTTCCTCGCTCAGCCGGAAATCATGCTCAATTCTGAACAATTTCTTCCCTTCTGAAACCTAGGATCTGCACCTGTTTTGTTTCAAAGTTCTGCTCGTGTTGGTTCGTAATTTCAGCCACTGTCATCGGCACTTCAATGCACTTATCAAAACCCAAATGATTGCTCAGTTTCTGTGCTTTGGCAGCACTTAGTTTTCCAAATTCATACTTCGCTATCAGTCTGCCTTTGCGCATCAGTGCATTGTCAATCATCGTCAGCGAACTATTGAAAGTGCAGATGATTTGCACGTTCAGGAAATCTGCCAGCAAACCATCCGAAATGTTCAGCAAATTGCTCACTGCAGAACTGCTGTTTGTGCGCCTGTCCATGATAATATTTTCTGCGTCTTCAATAATCAAAACTGTGTTCGGATTATCAATCAGCAGATCAATAAAATCGGGATTCATCAGGTTGCCTGCCACATTTGGCGACAAAAACAACACGCGCTTTTTTATCTTGCCAATCAGGTAACGCAGGTACGTTGTTTTGCCAGTTCCCGGCAAGCCGTGAAGCAGCACGATGCCTTTGTCTTTCTTCTGGTTCAGCCGCTTACGGATGATGTCGTCCACCGCTTTAAAATCATCTTCGTACCACAAATCCAGGTCGAGCTTCGTGCGCTTGATTTCCATTTCTTTCAGGTACATACCATAACTGTTTTGCACAATCAGGTTGATCTCTGCGGGCTCGCGGCGTTGTCTTTCCTTGAAGCGATTAACCAATGCAATTATCTCTGCTACAAAAGCATCCTGCCTGTTATTATGAAATACCTGGCAATAGTTTTTCCTGAATTCTACAATGATTTCGTTGTTCAATATCACGATAGTCGTATCAAAACTGAAACGCTTCTTTTCGCTATAAAACCATTGGTACTGGTGAACATCCACAATCTTATCAGCATACAGCTTTTTAAATTCATTGAACGATTTTTCGCCATCAATACCATACCTGTATTGACTACTTGGAAATTGATTGAAATGATAGACATACAAATGCTTTGCTTCCATCAGTTTTCCTTTCAGAATTCCATCTGCATTAATCACCCTCTGGTGATTTGAGTTTTCCATTTTTATTTTTTGAAATAGTAATTGATATAAAATTCATGCTTGGTAAGCCATTCCTTTTATCATTCGCTATTTCATTACAAGAGGGCGCATATACGTTGTTTTTAATTGGTTCGTTATATCATTGTTTAATCATCATCTTGACAGTATTCATCAAGAATTGTTTTGATTGATTTGTTGCGCAACGGATTCTTTTCCCACTTTCTTTCACCTTCAATCCAACTGTAACGATAACTGTTGCCAAATAGATTATCAAGCCTGCCATACAATGCATTTCTTTCCAGATAACTTCTTATCTGCTGTATACGGCTTTCAATCACTTCATCTCTGGAGCGAGTCTTTGTTATCAGGTTTGGACGAACACGCAATACAAAACGCCATGGCTCAACAAATACATAAATTTTGTAAGGTTTCCGTGTGTACTGATCCATCACTACCCTTTCTTCAAACAATTGCTTTTCGGCATCAGTAAATTTCAGTTTGATGAAATGATAATCGCGTGGCTGTAACAAGGGTTGTTGCTTTACTACATAAATCTTTTTACCCCACTTGCGCTTCTTTACTTTAAAATCTTTACGATAGCTATAATCAGTTGTATTAATCTTCTGCAATATGCCGGCAAAGAAGTTGGCCTGTTTACTTTTAGCAACATCATCGCGTAATACAAAATATCGTTTGTATCCACGCATTACTGGTGGATTCAATTCTATCCAACCTAAGTTTTGTTTCTGATGCCACAATTCATTTTGCTCCCACTGCACGCCAATAATTTTCTATCTCTGTCTTCGTGTTGCGCCCGCTTTTTATGTCGTGCCGAACGCAGCCTGAAGTGTAATAATGAAATGCTTTCGTTGTCTGAATAATTGTTCATATCGTTTTGTTTTACGCGGCAGCGACAAGCCGCCGCTGGATGACGTTTTCTGCGTTGTTGATATGAACTGATAATTCTTCTTCATGACTTTGTTTTTATAAAATGAATAAACTTTTTGGTGGTGCCCTGAGGATTCGAACCTCATTCGCCGGAGCTTCAATCCGGAGCATAGACCATCTCTGCCAAAGCACCAAAATAGACAGGGTAACAAGCGAAGGGAGCACGTGATGCTCTAACCAATCTGAGCTACCTGATCCATCATTTTCATGGCGGACCGGACGGGACTCGAACCCGCGACCTTCCGGTTTTCAGTCGAAGTATCTCCTTTCTACGACACCTGTTTGGTGGTTTAAAAAAATCGAACTTCTATCTCTACATTCGTAGTGTAGTGTGTTATTCGTTATACTATAAACCAATGGTTGACTTCAGGACTCGAACCTTGTTCTCCCGCTTCACAGGCGGACGCTTTACCACATAAGCTACAGCCAACATAACTATGAAAACCGTTGACCCGGCAGGACTTGAACCTGCAACCCCCGCATTAAAAGTGCGGTGCATCTGACCATTGAGCTACGAGTCAATTCAATAAAAAAAAGCAGGGCAAAAGACGAATAAAGTCTATAGCTGTTACCAGCTTGTTGCTCTACCAACTGAGCTATCATGTTGCATCAAACATGAGCAGGGATCGAACCTGCGACACACGAAGTATCTTTATTCTACGGCACCTGTAACTGTTGCCCGGACAGGATTTGAACCTATATCACCAGAATCAAAATCTGGTATGTTGAGCCATTACACCACCCGGCAATAAACAGGGTAATATGACGAAAAGAGGCTTTTGTTGCATTGCTCTGACCAGACTGAGCTACCATGTAAGTAACATGAAAAGGATTTGAACCTTTGACCCATGCGTCCCTTTGCGAAGTATCTCTTCTCTACGACACCTGTTAGGATTTAGGACAATAACATTTTGAATGAGCAACAGGCGGGCAATGCACCGTTTTTGTCTGCACAAAAACATTGGCAGGATTCGAACCTGCTGTATTTGCCAGTTGACAAACATTCTTACCAGATGACGAAGTATCACTGCTCTAACGGCATCATTCAAAAAATAAATTGAAAGGGTAAAAAGGCGATAAGAGACTTTCATCCCTTTTGAAAACTTGTCGGGATGGTCTGATTCGAACAAACGATAGCCGCGAAGTATCACTTATCTACGACACCTTTCAAATATTAAAAGGAGTAACAGGCGAAACGGGAGCGGGGCACGCATTTGAGGATTTGCACCTCTTCCTGATTGATCAGGACCCTATCCCCTGATTGAGCGAAGTATCCCGTTTCTACGACATCCTTATTTATCTTAAATACATTCAAAGAACTTGTAGGGAAGACAGGACTCGAACCTGCAGCCTCTCCAATCCAAATGGAGTATCCGACCAACCGGAATACTTCCCTATATAGCTGTCAACTTTCAGAAATCAACTGACAGCTTGTTGTTTACACTTTTTTAGAAAAGGTCCCGCCCGGAAGCGGGACGCTTTTTCCTCCTTTTCAGCACATCTCTTATAATGCAATGGCATCAATGGTTTGCACCGCGTTGCCACCATTTTCTATTGCGCGTAATACATCGAACACTTTATCGCTCCAGCCTGCTATCAGGTACACATCATCTCGCATTACATTCAATGGTGTAGTGCCATAACCCGCCAGATCGAACAAGTAAAGCTTTGCGTTTGGTGCTATTTGTTTATAGCGTTTCCATACATCGCTCATGCTTGCAAAGCCGTTGCTGTTCCACAACTGGCAGTCGGTAAAGAAGATAATTTTGTCAACCACTTTTTTCCGGTTGATTAATTCTTCAACCACCAAATAACCATTGGTTGCATAACCTACTTCACCTTCGCGACGATGAAACTCATCTGCATTTGCCAAGATGTTTTTCGTTGGCATATTGATGACTTTCCAACGGTCACCGAACATGCCGGTTACTACATTGGCAGAACGGCTTTGCAACAACATCGCAAGCATTAACCCGATATCAAAACGCTGTACTTTACTCTTCGCGCTTACGGATGTTTGCATGCTTCCGCTTACGTCGGCGGCAATCACAACTTTTGTATTGTCATCAAAACCTGCAATATTTTTTGCGCTATGCAAAACCGCTTCTTCCAACGCATTCAAAACTTTGTTTACGCGACCGTTGTGTAACGCTTTCAACTCGCGGTAAGCACTTAAAAAACGGAAAGGCAATTGTTTGCTTTTGGCAACTGCATTAGCATCGCTAATATGAACACATACCCTGTTCAATGCTTCTGCACTTACTTCCGCTTCCAATATATTACGCAGGTTGCGCAACAAAGCCATGTAGCCAAGTTTGTTGCTGAAGATCAGTTCTTCCCATTTCGCTTTGAATGCTGCTGCTTTTGTTTCCGAATCATCCCACTTCTGCTGACCCAACACACTCAATTCAACTTCCCATGTATAAGGTGTTTGCAATTCGTCTTTCACGATTTTATCGAACAACACTTGCTGTACTTCGTCTTTTGCTTTTGGGTGAACCAGGAACAAAGCATCTTTCAGTTTTACCTGTGCATCGCGGTTGTATTTCGCAAACTGGTATTCATCAAACCGTTTAAAAGAAAAGGACAAACCTTTCTGCAATTGCTTGCTTAATTTGTTCAGTTGCTTCACATCGTTACGACCATTGCTCTGCGCGTAGAAAGCCAACAATTCGGTGATTTCATCCGCACGTTGCACAACTCTTGCAGTAACTGCGCTAACAAGATTGTCCCCATTGTGTTGCTTTGCTAATTCAGTAACCAATACCAAAGGAATGCTTCGCAAATGCATTTGTTCTCTTGCATACACCGCCAGCTTTGCCACGAATACAGCATCATTCTTTTGAATCAAATCGATGATTCTTTTCAAATTGTCGTTCGCTTTTTCGTAGAAGTTATCACTTAAAGCTGCAGTCGCAACGGCAGTGTACAATTCGAGCTGTGGTGTAAGCGTAAAGGCTTTCTCTCCTTCATAGTTTACAGTCTCTTGCACAACTCCTCTTTTCATAAAATTGAATCGCATGATTCGCCTCCTTTTGTTTCTCTTGTCTAAAATTTATTCAATAAAAAAACCCGGTCTGGTTGTGAATCCTGACCGGGTTTTACTTCTGAATATTGTTTTGTCAACAGTATTCTTTTATTAAACACCACGGTCGTAAATCCGGATATAATTTGCCCATAAACACATCATCATTATTCGCACTTGTCCTGGGCATAATAGTCCCTTTCAGCTGTTCTATGCAGCTATGATTTTGCTGATAAAATGGTGATAATATATTTTGTAGTTCCAGCATGATTTTTCTTTTTAAAACACAAATAAAAAGCCTCGCAATTTGCGAGGCTTCATGTATAGTAAGTTGTTATAAACTTAGTTGACAATGAAATATGCCTCGCCGCTGAAATGCAGTGCCTGCGGGCACTTCCAGCTTTTTATGTGTGTAAATGTATTGCGTTGCATAGTGTATTATTTGTTTGCGGGTGCAAAGATAGAAATGTTATTTACTTAACAAAATTTTTTATAAAAAAAGTTTGAAGAAAAGTAAATGATAGTCTGAAATAAGAAAACAAATGATGTTCTGATAAAAACTCTCTTACTTTAGATTTGAATAATAAACAATCAAAAAATCAGGCTATGGTAGATCATGAATTGGTAACCGCAAGCGACCAACTAGAAGGTTACAGAATCGTAAAACATTTAGGAATTGTGAGAGGCATCACGGTGCGTTCGAGAAGCATTTTCGGAAACATGGCGGGTGGACTACAAACCTTGTTTGGTGGTCGTCTTTCTATTTATGTAGAACTTTGTGAAAAGACGCGCCAGGAAGCCTACGATCATCTCATTCAACATGCTAATGGAAGGGGTGCAAACGCAGTTATTAATGTCCGTTACGATGCTAACGAAATTATGCAGGGCGTAACAGAAGTGCTGTGTTATGGCACCGCCGTTCAGGTTGTTAATATATGATAATGACCGGTTTGTTTTACGGGCGAATTTTTTGTAAATAAGCACTAAACTTTACTATCGCATCTGCAGCTAATCCAATCTGGATTTGTGCTTCAGCCCAATTGCGCTGCTCAATCGCTTCTCGTATCCCAGGCAATGTTTTTACGCCGTAGCCGGTATAAAAACCAGGTGCATATATTGCATGCCTATACCATTCTCTTCTTGGCAGTCCATCAGGCAACAAGAGTTGTTGCTCTGCCATACACAAGGCTTTATTAACAGTCTCGTTCGCGGCTGAAGTATCGCTTTTGCCGAGCCTTACTTTTAAACTGTCAGTACTCTTTTGCAAACTGTCCAAAGCGTTCTGTAAGGGTGAAAAATTAAGGTAAGGCACGCCAGCTTTCACAGGCGGCGCCAGCAGATGAAAGGCTGTGTCCATAGTCTGCTTATAAATATTTGATTCGATTATCTTATTCTCTATTCTTGTGTTCTCTCGCAAGTTGTCGGCAAGAGCAATGACTTCTTTTGTATAGTTGTTGATTGCTGTGTATAAATAGGAAAAATCGAAAGGAAGATTGTCTGCATCAGCCATGCGCAAAACCAGTCTGCCAGCGGTTTTTGCTAACGTTACGCCGTATTGGAACGACGGGTCTTTAAAGCGCCGGTAATCATCATACGAGTCGTAGATAGAATGATATTCACCACCGCCATCTTCACCGCCAAAACCTATGTCTAAGGAAGGCAAACCAAGGTGTTGCAAAAAAGGAGAAAAGTCGGAACCGGAACCCAATGGCGCCAGCTCTATATCTTTCTTGTTAATGGCTTCTTCTTTTGCTTTTATACCTCCTGCATCGGCTACACCTTTAGCCAGGCTTCTGGCTTTTACAGTAATTCCTGTTTCCGGGTCAGTCACTTCTTTTGCGGCTTCGTTCACCATGGTTTGTAAAGCCGCCGAGCCGCCTGCACCAAAAAAGCCTCTTCCATTGCCATCGCTGTTGATATAAACCACGACTTTTTGTTGAAGCTCTTTTGCATGGTCTTCTACCCATTCGGTACTACCCATCAGCGAAGGTTCTTCGCCATCCCACGCACAGTACACCAAGGTGCGTTTCGGCTTCCATCCGGCCTTCACCAATTGCCCGATAGACAAAGCCTCTTCCAGCATGGGTGCCTGACCGCTAATCGGGTCGCCGGCGCCATTCACCCAGGCATCATAATGATTGCCACGCACAATCCATTCGTCCGGATACTGAGCGCCTGTAAGAGTGGCAATAATATCGCGGCAAGGGACTTGGTCCCAGTTGAAAGCCATATCCAGATGCACTTTAGTTTTGCCATCGCCGCCCACATGGTAGGTAAAGGGCAGATCACCTACCCAATCGCGCGGTGCTACAGAACCGCCCAGCGATTGTAAAAAAGGCGTAGCATCGTGATAACTGATAGGAATCACTGGTATCTTTAATAAGTTTTTTGCATCTCTGCGCGCAATGCGTTTTGCATCTGCTGTTGAGCCAATGTCCGGCGTTAGCGGGTCACCTGGATAGATAGGCATATCGAGCACACTGCCACGCTGCACTTCATACTCGTTGCGATAAGCACCTTTAGGATACATATCGCCGGCAGCATAGCCATCATCAATTGGGTCGCTGTAAATAATACAGCCGATGGCACCATGCTCCTGCGCTACTTTTGGCTTGATGCCGCGCCAGCTTCTGCCATACTTGGCAATCACTATTTTTCCTTTCACGCTGATGCCCATGCGGTCTAGTTTTTCATAATCATCAGGCAAGCCATAGTTCACAAAAACAAGGTCGCCTGTTACATTGCCATCCGCGCTCCAGGCATTGTAAGTTGGCAGTTGACCGCTTTGTCCACTGGTAGCATCTTCGGGTAGCGCAGGCTCTTTCAACAGGGCTTTATAAGGCTTTGGCGACTCCATTTCTAGCACTCTTGTTTTTGGGGTTGGAAACAATACAGTGTAGGTATCTACCCGTACATCCCAGCCATACGATTTAAGACGGTTGTAAATGGTGTCTGCCATCATTTTATTACCTGTTGAACCCAAATGATGTGGTCTTGATGATAAGAGTTTAATAGTATTGCCAATGTGCTCTGCGCTCAGGTTTTGGTCAAACTGTTTTTCAATAGCAAGCTGCTGTTTTGCATCTGTACTGCTAAAGCCTGTGATGGCGGAAGATTGCGTGATTCCTTTCGTAACAAACAATAGCAACAATAATGCAAAGAAGATAATATTTTTCATAGACGTGGTTTGCTTGCGCTTAAAGATAGGAGTTAATGAAACAGTTGTAATAAACAAAGTTGAAGGTTTTAGTGCATTGCTTTTCTGATGAATGCAGTTACACTTTACTAAAGCTAAGAAGTGCCTGATGTTTTAGATTCTTTACCTTATATGATTATAAAGCTGAAACCTTTGCTTTAGCAAAGCCGCGCTGACGGATGGATATAAACATAAGAATATAGGACTGCTCATCTGTTAGCTTATTTTGCAACACCGACAATAAATATTATGCCCTAATATTGTTGCTATACATTTGTTCTTCACTAATTTATTTATTTCACTTTCCCACAAATATTCATTCTATGTTTTTTCTTATTATAGGTCTTGTTGTTTTTTTTATTAGTCTAGGGCTAAGCCGTACCAATCCTGCTTTTAAGCCTTACAGCAAAACCGTACAGGTTATTGGTATTCTTATCGCTCTGCTGGGCTTTGTTGCTGCCGGCACAGTGCAGATTGATGCCGGTGAGGTAGGCGTGCAAAAACTGTTCGGTAATATTCAAAGCAACGTACTTACCAGCGGGTTGCATCTTATTAATCCTTTGATAGATGTAGAACACATGGATATAAGAACGCAGAACTACACGATGAGTGGCAATAATGATGAAGGAAA
>CAZZZH010000097.1:0-15169 GCA_964658445.1 Ilyomonas sp. | reverse complement strand
AAATACTACGACCTTGGTATTGAATACCGGGACGAAACCAACGACCAGGTAACCGTAGATGCTGCTAATGCCATTAAAGAATATGGTGTTGGTATCAAGTGCGCCACCATCACGCCCGACGAAGCTCGTGTGGAAGAATTCGGCTTGAAGCAGATGTGGAAAAGCCCGAACGGCACCATCCGCAACATCCTTGATGGCACAGTGTTTCGCGAGCCAATTGTTTGTAACAATGTACCACGCCTGGTGCCCAACTGGACAGCGCCTATTTGCATCGGTCGTCATGCATTTGGAGACCAATATCGCGCAACTGATTTTGTTACCAAAGGCAAAGGCAAACTGACTATAAAGTTTGAAGGAGAAGATGGTACGAAGCAGGAATTTGAAGTGTATAATTTTAAAGGCGACGGCGTAGCCTTAGCTATGTACAATACCGATGAAAGCATCAGCGGTTTCGCACGTGCCTGTTTCAACCAGGCATTAACAAAAAAATGGCCGTTGTATCTCTCAACAAAAAATACCATTCTAAAAAAATACGATGGTCGCTTCAAAGATATTTTTGAAGATATTTATCAAAAGGAATTTAAAAACAAATTTGACGAAGCGGGCATTACGTACGAGCATCGTTTGATTGATGATATGGTTGCCAGTGCCTTAAAATGGAACGGTAATTTTGTATGGGCTTGTAAGAATTATGATGGCGATGTGCAAAGCGATACCGTAGCACAAGGCTTTGGCAGCTTGGGTTTGATGACTTCAACATTGGTTACGCCCGATGGCAAAACCATTGAAGCAGAAGCTGCGCATGGAACGGTTACGCGCCACTACCGCGAACATCAGAAAGGCAACCCGACCTCTACTAATCCAATTGCTTCTATCTTTGCGTGGACGCGCGGTTTAGAGTTTCGCGGCAAGCTGGATAACAACCAGGAACTGATTGATTTCTGTCATGCTTTAGAAGCCGTTTGCATTGAAACCGTAGAAAGCGGTAAGATGACTAAAGACCTTGCCATCACTATCAAACCAAAGGTTCAGCATGGCACAGATTATCTTTATACAGAAGAATTTTTAGAAGAGTTAGATAAGAATCTAAAAGTGAAATTGGGTAAATAAAGAATTAAACTACATAGCAAAAAGCCGTTGACGCTGTCAACGGCTTTTTGTTTGACAAAAAACACGAATAATTTATACAGCAGTTCTATTATGAAAAAGAGTTTCGCCTCTTCAATAATCATTGTTATCGAGGTTTGTTTGTCTTTTCTTAGTAACAACAATCTCTCTTGTGCGATTTGTTACCAATTCGGCAATGAAAAAACTGTTTCACTCTAACCCAACAAGAAGATTCTAAACTTGCCATTTTATAATGAACACTTACTTTTACAACCTAACGTTTTTAATTAACTCGCTTGCTTTACAATGAAGAAAGTATTCACCAATGCTCAGTCAGCCATTGCCGATATACAAGATGGCGCTACACTTATGTTAGGCGGTTTTGGTTTATGCGGTATTCCGGAAAACAGCATTGCTGCGCTCAAAGAAAAAGGGATAAAAAATCTTACCTGTATCTCTAACAACGCGGGTGTGGATGGTTTTGGCTTGGGCTTGTTATTACAAAGCCGCCAGGTTAAAAAAATGATCAGTAGCTATGTGGGAGAGAATGCCGAGTTTGAGCGGCAATTACTGTCCGGCGAGCTCGAAGTAGAACTTATTCCGCAAGGCACACTCGCCACACGCATACACATGGCAGCCCTTGGTATTCCTGCGTTTTATACACCTGCCGGCTATGGTACAGAAGTGGCAGAAGGCAAAGAAGAAAGAGAATTTAACAACAAGAATTATTTGATGGAATATGCATTGCCAGCCGACTTCGCATTAGTGAAAGCCTGGAAAGGAGATACGATGGGGAACCTAGTTTTTCGCAAGACCACGCGCAACTTTTCAGTAGCTATGGCAAAGGCCGGAACCGTAACGATTGCTGAAGTGGAAGAACTGGTTGAACCAGGACAAATAGACCCGGATGATGTACATGTAGCAAGTGTATATGTGCACCGCATTTTCCAGGGAACAAACTATGAGAAAAGAATAGAGCGCAGAACAGTGCGATTATAGATTCTATTCGTCACTATCACATCCTACATTACACATCTAACATCATAAATCAACATGGCTTTAGATAAATACGGCATCGCCAAGCGCATTGCACAGGAACTGGAAGACGGGATGTATGTCAATCTCGGTATAGGTATTCCAACACTTGTTGCTAACTATATTCCGCAGGGCATGACATTAATATTGCAAAGCGAAAACGGCATACTTGGCACCGGCGCTTATCCTACAGAAGAAGAGATAAATGCTGACCTGATTAACGCCGGTAAAGAAACCGTAACCGTTTTGCCCGGCGCTGCTTTTTTTGATAGTGCCGAAAGCTTTGGAATGATACGCGCCGGTAAAATAGACCTTACCGTTTTAGGAGCGATGGAAGTAAGCGAAACCGGCGATATTGCCAACTGGAAGATACCTGGCAAAATGGTAAAAGGCATGGGTGGTGCCATGGATTTAGTAGCTTCTGCTAAGAACATTATTGTTGCCATGCAGCACACCAACCCAAAAGGTGAAAGCAAGCTGTTGTCTCGTTGCACATTGCCACTAACCGGCATGGGTTGCGTAAAAAAAGTAGTGACAGAACTGGCTGTTTTACAAATTACCAACTCAGGTTTTTTATTACTGGAACGTGCACCTGGCGTGAGTTTAGAAGAGATCAGAAATAAAACGGCTGGTCATTTAATAGCTCCTAACGAAGTACCGGAGATGAAGTTCAGTTAATAGATGAAGACGGTTAATCGCAGCTGCTTTGTTGCTTCTGGATGAAAACCAAAGAAAAGCTGTTGTCGCTTTCTTGTTATTTTTCATGCTTCCCCTCATTCTCCTCATAATACTTCCACATTGTTGTAAAAACCTTTTCTTTTAATTCTTCTATCGATAAACCGACTGGAGAAACCGGTGGTAAAAAGTGCATGTATAAAGTATGCGGCAACACAAAGAAGGGCTTGGAAGCCGGTAATACTTTTCGCGTGTTGAAAATCAGTGTTGGCATAACAGGTTTGTTGCAATCTTTCGCCAGCCGGAACGCTCCATCATGAAAATTACCTAACGGTTTATCACTTTTATTGCGTGTACCTTCAGGATAGATAACCATGTCTAAACCCAATCTCAGCACGGCTTTCATGCGATTGTAGCTTCTCTTCCGGCTGTCGGGGCTTTTCCTGTCTACCAGCACGCTGCCTAAGCTATAGATCCATCCAAATACAGGTATCCTTGCAAATCCTTTCTTAGCAATTGTCTTATTGGCATGAGGCATAAACGGGGTGGTAACGGGCACATCCATAAAACTATTGTGGTTGCAAACGACCACATAGTTTTCGCCTTCGGCAAAATGTTCTTTACCGCTTACCCTCAAAGGGCAACCGATTAGATTCAGGTATAAAGTCATCCATACAATCGATACACGACGATGCCATCTTGCGGCATGCGGTTCTTTCATAACATAGCAAGCCGCATAAAAAAGCATAGCAATCAGCATCGTTGCTGCAAAGAGCAGTAATGCCCATACCGCCCACAGTCTGCCGGCAATTTCTTTCAGCCAGTTGTTAGGTTGTTGGCTCATTCGTTAATGATTTTATCAGTACTTCAAAATCAAAGCGAAGATAGCAGGCATCGAACAGGGAACACCGAATATGGTCAAAGTTTAAGACATTCTGCGGCCGAGATGAGAATAATATTTATTCACGTCTTGTGATTAATAAATTATGATCCTGCTTCATCATTACCAAATCGTTTTTACCTTTATTCCCTAACGATTTCTACAAACACGCGTTTGTTTGCAAACTAATACTTTTGACACATGGAAAATCCCTCTGCTGTTGTTTCCGAGAACGAGGCTATGCTATCTTATGAAGCCTTTCGCAATGAGGTAATTAACGACTACACCAAGTGCATAATCAGCCGCGAAGCCAGCCTGATGGGCAGGCGTGAAGTGCTGACTGGCAAAGCAAAATTTGGTGTATTTAGCGATGGTAAGGAAGTAGCGCAAACGGCTATGGCAAAGTTCTTTCAGCCTGGCGATTTCAGGGCAGGTTATTACCGCGATCAGACCTTTATGTTGTCGTCCGGCTTGGCAACATTAGAACAGTTCTTTGCGCAGCTTTATGCCGATGCCGATAGCAGCCGCGAACCTTTTAGTGCCGGCAGGCAAATGGTGGGTCATTTCTCTACACCCAATGTAGACAGTGATGGCAACTGGCTTCCGCTTGCACAGTTAAAAAATATATCTGCAGATATGTCGCCAACCGCCGGGCAGATGCCGCGTGCCTTAGGTTTTGCGTTTGCTTCGAAAGTGTTTCGGGACAATCCATCGCTGCAACATTTATCTCAGTTATCAAACGATGGTAACGAAATCTGCTTCTGTACGATTGGCGATTCCTCTACATCAGAGGGCATGTTCTGGGAAACCATCAATGCGGCTGGCGTGCTCCAGGTGCCACTGGCAGTGTTTGTGTGGGATGATGGTTATGGCATTTCGGTGCCCGTGACTTATCAAACTACTAAAGGGTCTATTTCCGCAGCTTTAAAAGGATTTCAAAAGAAAGATAATACCAATGGCATTGATATCTATCGTGTAAAAGGATGGGACTATGCAGGCTTGTGCGAAGTGCTGGAAGAAGGCTTGCAGAAAGTGCGCGAAACCCACATCCCGGCTGTGTTTCATGTAGAAGAACTCACCCAGCCGCAAGGTCATTCAACATCGGGAAGCCATGAGCGTTACAAGTCGGCAGAGCGGCTGAACTGGGAGCGGGAATGGGATGATGTAAAGAAATTTAAAGAATGGATTTTAGAAAACGGAATTGCTGATGAAAACGAACTGGACACAGTAAGAATACAGGCTCGCAAAACGGTACGGGAAGCAAGAGATAATGCCTGGAAAAATTATCTGGCACCACTGAAAGAAGAAGCGGCAGAAGCTGTGCAGCTATTGAAAAACAGCAATGCTGGTAATGAAATAACCGCGCAGTTGTTACAGCAGTTAGCGGGAAATTTAGAAAAGCGCCGCGATCTTGTTCGGAAAGATATACTTCACACCGTAGCGCAGGCAATAGAGCTTATAACCAACGATACAAACAAAGCAGAACTGGTTCAATATTACAAACGCTTAAAGGCGGAAAATGTGAAACGCTACGACACACATTTATACAATGAAGGAAGCCGGAGCGCCTTGCACGTAGAAGAAGTAAAGGCTGTGATACCGGATGATGCAAAAGCGGTAAATGGATATGAACTTATCAATGCTTACTTCGATACTTTGTTTGAGAATAACCATACGGTGTTTGCTTTTGGAGAAGATGTAGGAAAAATAGGTGACGTGAATCAGGGCTTTGCAGGCTTGCAGGAAAAGTACGGCGAGCATCGCATTTTCGATACCGGCATTCGCGAGAACACAATCATTGGACAAGGCTATGGGCTTGCGTTTCGGGGCTTACGGGCTATTGCAGAGATTCAGTATTTAGATTATCTTGTTTACACATTAAACACTCTTACCGATGATGTTGCCAGCCTGCATTACCGTACTGCCGGCACACAAAGTTGCCCGCTTATTGTGCGTACCCGCGGTCACCGGCTGGAAGGTGTGTGGCACAGCGGCTCGCCGATAGGGATGCTTATAAACGCACTTAGAGGTATGTATGTGTGTGTGCCGCGAAACATGACGCAAGCGGCGGGCATGTACAACACATTGTTGCGAAGCAACGATCCTGGATTGGTAATTGAATGTTTAAACGGCTATCGCCTAAAAGAAAAAATGCCTTCCAATTTATATGATTTTACCGTTCCGCTGGGTGTGCCAGAGGTGATACGTGAAGGCAACGATGTAACTATTGTTTCATACGGTTCTGTATTGCGTATTATCACCGAAGCTGCTGAGCGCCTTCAAACGTTAGGCATTAGCTGCGAAGTAATAGATGTGCAGACTTTGTTGCCGTTCGATATTCATCATCGCATTGTACAATCGTTGCAAAAAACCAATCGCATTTTATTTGTAGATGAAGATGTACCTGGTGGGGCAACTGCATTTATGTATAATGAAGTAATGGAAAAACAAAATGGTTATAAATATCTCGATGTTGCACCCAAAACGCTTGCTGCTAAACCACATCGCCCGGCATACGGCAGCGACGGCGATTATTTCTCTAAACCCAACACAGAAGATGTAATAGAAACAATACAGGCGATGATGCGCGAGTAAGGATAGTATTGTATTTTAAAACAATAAGTCGTTTTTAAGAAAGGACTTCTACAACAGTTTTGTAAAATAATTATCTCTTGCCAGCGAATGCTTTTTGCAATCATACTTACTAAAGAAAAGTGTTAATTACTTAACTCATTCTTTCTTTTGCCCAACCTAATGCCAGCTGCAGTTGCTGCTGCATTGTAAAATTCGTATTGTCTAAGACAATAGCATCCTCAGCCTTGCGAAGCGGGCTTACCTCACGATGGCTGTCTATGTAATCACGTTTTTCCAAATTCTTTTTTACCTCTTCTATCGTGAGGTTTGGGTTCTGTGGCAATAACTCCTGAAACCTGCGCCAGACGCGGGTTTCAATGTCGGCCGTCATAAAGATTTTTAGTTCCGCCTGCGGAAAAACCGTCGTGCCAATGTCTCTGCCATCCATGACCAGACCTTTTTGCAAACCCATCTTTTGTTGCTGTGCCACAGCCGATTCGCGAACTTCTTTTATAGCAGATACTTCGCTTACGCAGTCGCTAACGTTCATCTCGCGAATGGCAAGAGAAACATTATCCTCATTTAAAAAAATATCGTTATTACCAGTATCTAAGTTTCGCCGGAATGAAAGATGGATCTTTTCCAAAGCCTTATTGATTTCATCTTTATCAGTAAAGCTGACTTTATTTTGTAGAAAGTATAATGTAATAGCGCGGTACATAGCACCGCTATCAATAAAGATATATTTCAATTCTTTCGCCAAAGCCTTTGCCAGCGTGCTTTTGCCGCATGAAGAATAACCATCGATGGTAATGATAATGGGCTGCATAAAGCGTAAAGATGCAGCAAAATCCAATTCAGTAATCACTACTTTTTAGTCGTATCGGCAGGATGGATATTGCCGGTGCTATCCTTGCTGGTTTCTACCGAATCGGTAGGTATTTCCTGCCCCTGGCGCGCGGCATTATTGCCCGAAGTTATAGAAGGCGTTGTACCACCGGCAGCATCATTGCCTGGCGCGGTGCTGCCATCATTTGTTTTGTTGCCGCAGGCAGCGATAGAAGCTGTAATAATAAGAACTGCAATTATTCTTTTCATAAAAACATTTACTGCTGTGTAAACAAGAACTGTGCAATTTCGTTTTGTTATGGATAAGTCATAACCTTACTGCAGTGTTTGACCCACAGAAAATTCCCTATACCTTTGCGCCGCTATGCAAATAGAGATACTAAAATCGAAGATTCACAGAGCTACTATTACCGAAGCCAATCTGCAGTATGTGGGCAGTCTTACGCTGGATGAAGACTTGATGGATGCAGCGAATATGATAGCCAACGAAAAAATACAAGTGGTGAATGTCAACAATGGTGAGCGCATTGAAACTTATCTTATCAAAGGAAAGCGTGGCAGTGGTACGGTTTGTTTAAATGGACCAGCCGCCAGACGCGGCGCTGTGGGAGATGTTATCATTATTCTTTCTTACGCTTCAATGGATTTTGAAGAAGCCAGAACTTTCCAGCCCTGGCTTGTATTTCCAAAAGAAGGCAATAAACTTTAATGAAAAATATTGCAGCTATAGAAGAAAAAATCTATACTCTTACTGCTCTTATACGCCGTGTTGCCGGTTGGCGTTTAAACGGCAAAAAGGTAGCGTTTACCAATGGAGTTTTTGATCTGCTTCACGAAGGCCATATTTATTCGCTAAGCCAGGCAGCCAGTGAAGCGAGTTACTTAATTGTTGGTGTAAATGCCGACAGCAGCGTAAAGCGTTTAAAAGGCGAAAGCCGCCCTGTAAACAACCAGCAAAGCCGTGCGCTTTTACTGGCTTCTTTGCTGGTGGTAGATGCTGTAGTTGTGTTTGAGGAAGATACACCACACCAACTCATTACGTCTTTATTGCCGGATGTGCTGGTGAAAGGCGGTGACTATACTGTTGATAGTATTGTCGGCGCCAAAGAAGTAATAGCCAATGGCGGCCGTGTAGTAATAAACCCGATCGTAGCCGGCTTTTCTACCACATCGTTGATTGAAAAAATGAGCCATTTATAAGAATTATTGCTGACTGTTACTAAATCTCTTTACACAAAACCACTTCTTTTTTAATCTTAATTTAATTGGGGCAAAAAAATTTTTTGTCAAGATTTGTTACTGCCAATCAGTGCTTTGCTTGCTGCATAAAACTTGCGGTTGAAACTTTTTTCAAGTCTGGCACATTTTTCAAATAAAAAATAAAAAAGAGATTATGAAAAAGCTGGAGTTGACAAAAAGAGACATAGCGCTACTGGTATTATTGGTTATAAGTTTGCCTTTGTTGTTAATCGGTGTTTTTTTAAAAAGTCTTCTGGTTATAGCAGGTGTCGCAGGTCTAGTTGTGGCTTGGTTTATTTCCATCGATCATATGATTGCCAACCACAACATGCATCTTCTGAAACGAATCATTTTTGGTGGTGTTATTATCTTTCTGCCTCTGCTATTCGCGTTCTATCTAAAAGCTTAATTCTTCTTTTTTATACAAAGCATTCCATAACAAATTGGAGTGCTTTTTTGTTGGTTATTTTCACCGAATTATTGACAGATATTTTTACAATTGCCTTCTTGCGCAAAGCACAATTTATTTTTTAAGAACTACCGTCCTATGCCTGATACATTTAGCCTTCCTGCTACGAGGTGTTTGGTGAAATAATTTCCAAACTAAAACATAAACAACTTATTCAATAAACAGTTGAGTACATCTAAAAGCGAAAGCTTTATTAAGTCAGCCTTTCAGCAGAAGAAGCATTCTTCACTCATAATTACTGCTTGCATCTTTGTGAGGCGCCGCCATTGAAAGCAGAAAAAAGTTTACTTTACGCAAAAGTTACTGCTGCTTATCATGATTGATAAAATAAAAGAGTGGGATACAAAACTGTTTTTATATCTAAACGGAAAGCACAACTCTTTCTTTGATGTCGTTATGTATTGGGCAAGCGACAAACTTTTTTGGTTGCCATTTTATCTTATCCTTCTCATCATCATTATCAGGTATTTTAAACAGAAATGTATACTTGTTATACTTTGTATAGCGGCGCTCATTACCGCCAGCGATCAGCTCGCGTCTGATCTTATTAAAAATACAGTGAAGCGATTGCGACCATCCCACGAAGCGGCTCTCCAAAATATGATACATCTCAGCCAGGCAGGGGCTGGTGGACCTTATGGATTTATCTCTTCTCATGCATCCAACTCTTTTGCGCTGTGCGTATTCTTGTCGTGTGTACTTCCATGTTCCTTTCGGCCTTTACAAGTCATACTTTTTTTATGGGCATCATTGGTCAGCTATAGCCGCATTTATAATGGCGTTCACTATCCAGCCGACGTATTGGTAGCAGCATTGTTAGGTAGTCTGCTCGGCTGGCTTTTCAGCAAAATTTATTTTTATATAGAAAGGAAATGGACTGAGAAGCAATTTCAGAAAATATAAAAACATCCTTCGGAACAAACACTACTTTAAAAGATCGAAGAGGTGCTACCATATTTAACTTCCTAGGTCAATCAACACTTTTATTCAACAAAGTCAACTTTATTTATTCAAATCAATTCAAAAATTAGTGACTTCCTTTAAGACATAGTAAAGATGGCGGCATGATGCTTTTTATAGTTTGTTGAGCTATTAATGAAAGAGCCATCCACTTGGAAGCGATGGCTCTTTTATTTCGATGTTTTATTCGGAAATTTGATAAAATGAAAACCGCTTAGCTTTTATGCGGGAGAATAGTTTCAACCACATCTTTAAATGTTTGCTTGATAATGCCTCCTTCGTCAGGATCTCCTTTTAATAAAGTGCCGACATATTTTCTTGCCTGAGTAAATGTTATGTGTGGCGGAATGGTTGGAACATTGGGATCAGATTTCATATCGATCACCACGGGTCGGTCTGCCGCTAAAGCTGCATCCCAGGCAGCTCCTACGTCTTCCGGCTTATCTACATAAATACCCGTTAAACCCAGCAATTCTGCATATTTTGAATAAGGAAAATAAGGCAGACTTTGCGAGCCTTCAAACTTTGGATCACCCGACATGATGCGTTGTTCCCAGGTTACTTGGTTTAAGTCACCATTGTTTAGCACCATGATAATGAGTCTGGGATCGCTCCATTGTTTCCAATATTTCGAAATGGTAATAACACCGTTGTTTCCCAGCATTTGCATAGCACCATCGCCAACAAGCGCTATCGGTATGCGGTCGGGATAAGCAAACTTGGCAGCAATGGCATATGGCACTCCAGGACACATAGAAGCCAAATTGCCGGATAGCGATGCCATCATGGTTTCTTTTACTTTCAGATGACGGGCAAACCAGTTGGCGCAGGTACCTGAGTCGGCCGATAAAATACAGTTGTCGGGTAAACGCGGAGAAAGCTCACTGAAAATATATTCAGGATTGATTGGGTTCGCTTCATTCTTTACACGCGCATCCAATACTTTCTGCCAGTCTTGCATTGCTTCCTGCAGTTTGGTGAGCCACTTGCGGTTTGTTTTCCGGTGCAGGTAAGGAATGAGCGCCTGCAAGGTCTCTTTGGCACCGCCCGGCAGGTTTACTTCCATCGGATAACGGCTGCTTAGTGCTTTGCTGTTAATGTCTATTTGCACACCCCTTGCCTGACCTTCTTTCGGTAAAAATTCAGAGTAAGGAAAAGAACTGCCAATCATTAGTAATGTATCACATTCCATCATCAAATCCCAACTGGGCTTAGTTCCCAGCAAACCAATTGAGCCTGTTGTGTAAGGAGAGTAATCTGACAAAGCTGCTTTTCCAAGCAGCGCTTTGGCGACACCGGCGCCTAATAATTCAGCAACCTGTTCTACTTCATTATGTGCACCTATTGCACCTGCACCAATAAGCATCGCTACTTTTTCGCCGGCATTTAATACATCAGCTGCTTTTTGCAAATCGGCTGCCTCAGGTACCATGTGAATATTGGCATGACCAACACCGGTAAACACGCTGCCATGCTCGCGCGGTGGTGCTTCTGCTGCGTCTTCTTCCTGCAGGTCGTTAGGAACAATGATGCACGTCACCGTTCGCTCAGCTTTAGCAATACGGAAGGCGCGGTCTACTACTTGGCGCATCTGTGCAGGCTGTGTTACCATCTGCACATACTCGTGAGCAACATCTTTGAATAATGAAACCAAATCCACTTCCTGCTGGTAATCGCTTCCCAAAGCCAGGCGCGATTGCTGACCTATAATCGCAACCACTGGCTGATTATCTTTTTTGGCATCGTATAAACCATTCAGCAAGTGAATAGCTCCAGGGCCGGAAGTTGCCATGCAAACACCAACTTCACCCGTAAACTTTGCATGACCACACGCCATGAAAGCTGCCATTTCCTCGTGCCGCACCTGTATGAATTTCATTTCCTCTTTATGACGATTGAGCGCGCCCATAATACCATTAATACCATCTCCGGGATATCCATAAATGCGGCGAATGCCCCATTCCAGCATACGTTTAACCAAATAATCTGATACAGTATTTTTCATAGCTACTTATTGTATAATAGAGAAGAAGGCAATAAGAATTATGCCTTTCTGAACATCAGTAAATAATTTCGGGAATAATTTATTCTCAGTCTAAACTAAAAAGCAAGCTGACCGAACAATACAAAGGCTCTTTTCCCGGGTGAAGTTTTGTACAAAATTTAGTAAAGATGATAAGGCAAATAAAAAAGCACTCAGCTTATACAGCGTAAGTGCTTAATGTTTGAAGCTCCCGAATCTGGACTTGAACCAGAGACCCTCTGATTAACAGTCAGATGCTCTAACCAACTGAGCTATTCGGGAATCTTCCTTTTTGTAAGGGGTTGCAAAAATAGGCGAAAATCGTTTTTATCCAAATCGTTTTTATAAAATGTTTCTCGAAAGAAGGTTTACGAAAATGCTGGGCGATAAGGATAGCGTACAGCATACATATTTTTTACTTTGGTCAAGATAAAATCCCGCAACCCATCTATATTTTGCTTTTCGGTAGCCGAAATGAAAATACAGTTGCCATTGGTTTCATGTTCCCAACGCTCGCGCAGATCCCGAAGTAATTCTGTCTTCACATCAACCGCCAGCCATTCGTCAAAAGTCATCTTTTCGTATAAATCCATTTTGTTGAAAATCATCAGCACCGGCTTATCAAAGGCATTCAATTCCTGAAGTGTTTTATTCACAATACCCATGTGTTCTTCGTACTGCGGATGCGAAATGTCTACCACGTGCAAAAGAATGTCTGCCTCGCGTACCTCATCCAGTGTGCTTTTAAAACTTTCGATAAGATGATGCGGCAGTTTGCGGATAAAACCAACTGTATCGCTTAATAAAAAAGGCGTGTTTTCAAACACTACTTTTCTGGTTGTCGTATCCAGTGTGGCAAAGAGTTTATTCTCTGCAAAAACATCGCTCTTGCTCAGTAAATTCATGATGGTGCTTTTGCCCACATTGGTATAACCAACAAGCGATACACGAATCAGTTCACCGCGTTCTTTACGTTGTGTAGAAGACTGCTTATCTATTTCCTGCAGCCGTTTGCGAAGCAACGAAATTTTATCTTTTACGATACGCCTGTCGGTTTCAATTTCTGTTTCACCTGGACCTCTTGAACCAATACCACCGCCTTGCCGTTCGAGATGCTTCCACATACCTTTCAATCGCGGCAGCAGGTATTGATATTGCGCCAGTTCAACCTGAACTTTTGCTTGTGCCGTTCTTGCCCTGCGTGCAAAAATGTCGAGTATCAAGTCGCTGCGGTCAATGGTGGTAACGCCCAATTCTTTTTCGATATTGGTAATTTGTGAGCCCGTGAGTTCATCGTCAAAAATGACAAGGTTGATGTCTTTGCTTTGTACATATTTTTTTATCTCTTCCAACTTACCGCTGCCTACAAACGTGCGACTATCGGGGTGCTGCATTTTCTGCGTAAATCGCTTAATGGTAATAGCGCCTGCTGTTTCCGCAAGAAATGCCAACTCATCCATGTACTCCTGAGCCTGCTGTTCGGTTTCTTCTTTTTGTATCAGGCCAACTAACACGGCCCGTTCCTCTTCTTTTACTTTTTGTTGTTTGTCTATCAAGATGTCTTACAAATTTTGTTGAGATACTGTTGTATGTAGCTTTTGTTTTTTGTAAAAATATAGCAAGATTGTCTTTCATTCTGTTTTGTTTCAACATTCCGACGTGCCATAACTACCCACTACTGTTATTGAATCATACTATTTTTCAAAAGCGATTTCATTTCCTGTTGATAATGGCGCGCTGCTTCACCTGCTTTGTCAGCAAAGTCCTCACCGTTACCAGCGAAAATAATAGCCCGGCTGGCATTTACCAGCAAGCCGCAGCTTTTGTTCATCGCATGTTGCGAAACATCTTCCAGGCTTCCGCCCTGTGCGCCTACACCGGGAACAAGAAAAAAATGATCCGGAATTATTTTTCTTACAGAAGCCAACTGTTCGGTTTGCGTGGCGCCAATTACAAACATCAGGTTGTTTGCTGTTCCCCAAGCAGCAGCTTTTTCAAGCACACATTCATACAAATATCGCTGTGATGCCAATGGCTGCATTTCAAAATCTTTAGCACCGGCATTCGAAGTAAGCCCGAGCAGAATAGTCACTTTGTTTTCATAATCTAAAAAAGGACGTACACTGTCTTCTCCCATGTACGGGTTTACAGTAATGGCATCGAAGGGTAATACTTCAAAAAATGTTTTAGCATAATGCGCCGATGTGTTCCCGATATCGCCCCGCTTCGCATCGGCAATGGTAAAGTGAGTAGAAGGAATGTATTGTAAGGTTTCTTCCATTGCCTGCCAGCCTTTGCTGCCCTGCGATTCGTAGAAAGCAGTGTTTATTTTGTAAGAAACACAATAGTCTTTTGTCGCGTCGATAATTGATTTATTAAAATTGGAAACGCCGTTCGGTTTTCCTTTTAAGTGAGCAGGAAGTTTGTCGGCATCGCTGTCTAATCCCACACATAAATAACTTTGTTTGCTCCGTATTTCTTCTATAAGCGAGGCAATGTTCATGCGGCAAAAATAATTTGATTGTTGCCATTGTAAAATAAAAGGCTGTATGAGATAGCCTTTTATTTTACAATACAATATAGTCTATATTTAACTACTTTCATCTGATGCTCTTGAACACTGCCTCATTCACTTTTACGGGATATTTTTTCTTTAATTCTGCAATCCACCGGTCTTCAACCACTTGTTGGTAATCGTTAATAACCATGCCCTTTGCGTCATCAAAACTACGCGGTTCGGGCTGTGTGTGAACTGAAGTAACATAAACAAAAGAATACCCATTGCCATCATTTACAGGCGCGGGTTGCGACAGATAATTTGCCTGAATATCTGAAGTGCTTTTTACGGGTAACTGGTCTCTTTCAAACCGGCTGCTGTCGGCTTGTGCCAGGCTTCCATAAGAGTCGATAATCTCGCGCCAGTTCGCGGTGCTGTCTTTTATTTTTTTTCCCACTTCATCGGCGATTTGTTTATTATTTGCCGTTACCACAATAGCATCTGCACCTGGCGCCCAAATGTATTGTTGCTTGTGTGATTTATAATATTGCAGTAAGCCGGCAGTGTCTTGCGCAGCCTTGCTCCACACGTGCTTATCCATTGCAACAAACAAGAGGTTGGCATCGTTAAATTCATTCAATTGGTCCTTCAGTTCGGGATGAAAATCTTCGATATGTTCTTTGTAATAATTTGTGGTTGCATAGCTGATAAACTGGGGCATCAGCAGTTCATACTCCGGCTTGGGGCTGGTATTACCTTCCTGAATTTTCATTTGTACATACCGTATCCAGTCGCTTACTTCTATTTTCTTCTTTGCAAAAGAAAACAGCACCGTATTATTTTCAATTGCAGAATGTGAAG
>CAZZZH010000096.1:12946-15190 GCA_964658445.1 Ilyomonas sp. | reverse complement strand
TTTATTCTTTTCGTTTTTAATGATGACGTAACGTTATACCGCATTTTTTCTGTTGCAGTGGCACTGATGGTGATTCTTACCCATCAGAAAAATATCAACCGGCTTTTAAAAGGTACCGAAACTAAAGTTCCCATCTTAAAGTACCGCGATCGCAGACGGCAAAGAAGGCGCGATTCGAATCTGGAAGATTAATTTTCCGGTTGTCGTCGTGAGTTATTTCTTTTAAATTATATCTAGTAAAATTTGACAACACTTAAGTGTTGCAGTTATGTCTATTGATTCGTGAGTATAATGTTTATTTACTTTGCTGAGTAGAATTGACTTACAAACGATCTGTGTAAGAAAGAGGAAAATTTTTAAAAAAGGGGCATGCATAGAAATGCTCACCCGGAATCCAATATCGCATACTAATTGGCAAGCCTAATGCCAAAGGTAAATCAATTGAAGGTCATCAATTTTTGAAGTATCTAAATTTCTATGTTTCCGGTTATTGGAAAAAATGGTTTTGATTTTGGAAAGTGATTTTATAAAAAGACAGTCCTATAAAGTTTCAAAGTGGATTCAATAATACTCTTTGGAAGCAGGGTAAAATCGATCTATAATTAAAATGAAGCAAGGATAAGAGTATGGATCAGTAAGGGTGCTATAAAAGAGAATGCCCTGTTATGTAAAGCAGGGCATTCTCTTTTATGAAATTAAATTCATCAAACCGGAATGGCAACGCCATGCCCATTTTCGTGCACTTCTATGGGTACATAATCTTCAACCATTAACTCATCCATTGTTTTCTTTTGTTTATTGCCGGAGAATTTGGCAATTATTTTATCGAAGATGGCGTACACCACCGGAACAATAACTAGCGTAAGAAATAACGAACTTAGCAAACCACCGATAATTACCCAAGCCAAACCATTCTTCCATTCGGCGCCAGCCCCTTTGGCAATCGCGATAGGTATCATACCAAATACCATCGCAATAGTTGTCATAAGGATGGGCCGAAGACGCGCATGGTTGGCATCTATCAAAGCCTGATTGGTACTTTCGCCTTCGGCTTTTCTTTGATTGGCAAAGTCGACGAGCAGGATGGCGTTTTTACAAACCAGGCCAATCAACATAATGATACCCATGATGGTAAATAAACTCAAAGATTCGTTCGTTAAGCCTAAGGCCAGTAAGGCGCCGATAAATGATAACGGAATAGAGAACAACACAACGAAAGGATAAGCAAAGCTGTTGTACAAAGCTACCATCACTAGGTAAACCAAGATGATAGCTGATAACAGGGCGATGCCTAATGTACCAAACCCTTCCGTCTGGTTTTCCATGTCGCCGCTCCATACATAACCCACACCGGCCGGCTTTCTAAGTTTCTCAAATTGCGATTGCCACTCGGCTGCAACTGTACCGGTAGGGCGGCCAATGGTTTGCGCATTGATAGTCACTGACGGACTTTTATCTCTGCGCTCCAACTGGCTGGGCCCACTGCCTTCTTTTATGTTAGCGAATTGCTCCAATTTTATTTGTTGCCCCTGATCGTTTGTAAACAAAAGATTGCGTACATCGGCTATGCTCTTACGGTTGAAATCTCCATAGCGAGTATCAATATCATACTCATCATCGCCAGCCCGAAACTTACTGTCTGTATTGCCGCTAAAAGCAGTCTGCATAGTGGTACCCACTGTTTGCAGGTTCAGCCCTAAAGCAGCCATTTTATCACGGTCAACCTGTACATCAATTTCAGGGTTGCCGCTCTCTACGGATAGCTTCAGCTCGGTGGCTCCCTTTATGGTAGCCAGCTGCGCCATTGCGGAATTGGCAAATACCATCGCACTATCTAAAGTAGGCGCGGTAACTACCAATGATAAAGGCGCCAGGTCGGCTGTTCCCATAATATTTACGGGCACTGTTTTTACTTTAGCGCCTACTAATACTTTTGCAAGTTCGCTTTTAGTCTTGGCAGCATATACGTACGAGTCGTCTGTTCTGTCTTCGCGCGGAACCAGCTTTACATCTATTTCCGATTTGTAAGCCGTTGCCTGCGTAGCACCAAAGCCTTCGCTGGTTTGTCCTACAGTAGTGATTAAGTCGGTTACTTCTTTTTTAGTACGCAAAAACTGCTCGGCACGTTGCGTCATTAAATTGGTTTGCTCAATGGCTACATCCTTAGGCATTTCAATTTGTACCAAAAATTCGCCTCTGTCGCTTTTTGGGAAAAATTCAGAGCCTACGTAACCGCCGGCCACC
>CAZZZH010000096.1:6470-12936 GCA_964658445.1 Ilyomonas sp. | reverse complement strand
ATAAAAATAAAATAACAACGACCAGCAAGGTCCAGCGTTTGTGACCTAAGCACCAGATAAGCAATCCCGTCATCCAGTTGGTAAATTTGGTCAAACCTCTTTCAAAAGAAAGAATAATTCTTCCAAATAAATTTTTGCCGGTGATGACTTCTAATTTTCCAAAGCGCGAAGACAGCCAGGGAACAATGGTAAAGGAAGACAACAGCGATAAAGAAGTGGCGATGATAACCGTTACGCAGAATTGCCTTAGGATGTTCGACACCAGTCCTGTACTTACTGCAATCGGGAAGAATACCACGATAATCACCAACGTGATAGCAGACACGGTGAAGCCAATTTCTTTTGTGGCATCATACGAAGCGCGCACACGGTTCTTTCCCATTTCCATGTGGCGGTAAATGTTTTCAAGCACTACAATAGCATCATCTACAAGAATGCCCACCACCAACGATAAAGCCAGTAATGTCATTAAGTTTAAAGAATATCCAAACAGCTTGATGCCGATAAACGTTGCAATCAGCGACGCTGGAATAGACACCATTACAATCAGAGAATTTCGAATGCTATGCAGGAAAAACAACATCACGAAGGCAACCAGCACCACTGCCAGAAGCAAGTCGTGAATCACCGCATCGGCAGACTCTAGAGTAAAGACAGAACTATCGTTGGCAATGCTGAGACGGAGCCCGCTGGCAGCATAATCCTGCTGCAGCTTGGCAACTGCTTTTTTGGTTTCGTCAGAGATAGACACAGCATTGGCATCGGACTGTTTCAACATTTGCAATGCAATAGCACTTTTGCCATTCACGCGGGCTATTTTGTCTACATCTTTCTGTGCATCCTGCACATCGGCAATATCACCGAGACGAACCTGGATGCCGTTTTTAGAAGAGATAACCAGGTTTCGCAGTTCATCAACCGACCTATATTTTCCTTGCAACCGAATGGTGATGTCTTGTTGTCTTGTCTGCACACTTCCGGTAGGAAAATCAAGGTTAGAAGCGGCAATAACCTGCTGCACCTGCGGCACGCTTAAGCCATAGCCCTGCAGCTTGCTGGCATCTAAGTTCACTTGTATCTCGCGCTCTTGACCACCCACTAAATTTACCTGTGCTACGCCTGAAATGCGTGACAGAGCTGGCGCTACACGGTTGTCTATCAAATCGTAAAAAGCAGCTTCATCCATGTTGGCAGAAGCCGATAGTGTGATGATGGGCAAATCATCTATGGAAAACTTATTCAGCGAAGGAGTTTTCGCATCGTCCGGAAGGCTGGATATAATGGCGTTTACTTTACGCTGCGCATCATTCAGAGAATAGTCCACATCGGCATTATCGGTTAGTGTGATAACAATGCTGGACAGGCTTTCATAGGACTTTGATTCAAGCTTCTTAATGTTCTCTAACGATGATACGGCATCTTCAATTTTTTTGGTAACGGTGTTCTCCACCTCGCCGGGCGAAGCGCCAGGATAAAGTGTGGTAATGGAAACTACGTTTTGCGAAAATTTAGGAATCAACTCGTAGGTTAGCGAAGTATAGCTAAGTATGCCGCCCAGAATTAATACCGTAAACAACACAACGATAAGTGTGGGACGTTTGATGGATATTTCTGCTAATTTCATGTTTGTTCTTTTTTCGTTCAAGTGGTCTGCGGATGATGTAAGGAATGCATGAGATGTTGCTATTTTGCGGACTCAATTACACTATAACATTTCTGCTCTTTTCAATTCATCAACTCAGCTTTTGTCAAGTTATTTATCGCTGTAAGGAAAGCTCAATGCCTATTCTGCCGTTGAACGGAGCGTCGCAACGAAGTTAAACCGGAGTTACCCAAGCTCGTCTCATCAAACTGTATTTGTATTCCCATCTTCCTACTTCTATTTCTTTAAATTGATGGTTACTGTATTACGGTTATTTTACTTCCATCGGTTAGGTTTACCTGTCCACTGGTTATCACATATTCGCCTTCCTGCAAGCCATCCAGCACTTCTACCTGATCGCCAACAATGCGACCCGCTGTAACCTTACGCAAACGCGCTCTGGTATTGCTTTCTGCTACGAATACTTCATTGCTGCTGACACTGCCGACAAAGGCAGTACGTGGTATAACAATGAGCGATTGCGCATTGGGCTGCGCAAAAACAGCCGTGCCATACATGCCCGCTTTCAACTGGTTGTTGGGATTGTTGGCTATCTCAATTTCGAGCGGAAAGTTGAGCGAGTTATCGGCTTTGGGCGCAATGAAGGTAAGCTTGCCGCTAAAGCTTTCGCCGGGAAAAACAGAAGCCGTTACTTTCACATTATCGCCGAGTTTTAAGGCAGCCACCTGGCTTTCATTCACAGTAACTTTCAGCTTTAGTTTCGATACGTCTACAATGTCGAACATCTGCGTGGCTGCGGCTAATACAGCGCCCGGCTCTATGTATCGTTTGTTCACAATACCGCTGATGGTGGCGCGAATGTTAGCGTCACTTGCATTGATGCTTGCCAGGTTCACTTTTGCCTTTGCATTTTCCAGCATCAGCGTGGCCTGGTCGAGTTGCTGTTGCGTAACGCCACCGGTTTTAAAAGCATTTTCATAACGCTCTTTATCGCGTTGCGCATTGGCAAGGTTGGCTTGTGCATTTTCTAAATCAACCGATAGCTGATCGGTTCTTACAGTTGCCAAAACCTGGCCTACACTTACATGGTCGCCTTCTTCTACAAATATTTTTACCACACGACCCGGTTTTTCGGCGGCTCGAAAGTGCCGTTGGCGCTGAAGTCGAGCTTTAGGGTTTGCTTTTTTACTGTATCTATGCGAACGGCAATGGCGTTGCTGTCCTGCGAAGCAACGATGGCTGTTTTGGCCTCGTTGGATTGTTTATTTTTGGTTAATACAAAACCAATCAGCGCAATAACGCCGATGATAAGTAAAACAGTAAGGATAGTACGCGTTGCTTTTTTCATAACCTTTATTATCTGGTAAGCGTTTTAAGTTGTCCTTTCGATTTGATGAGTTGTATTTCTGCCAGCTTGTAATCGAGCAGGGCAGAAGAGTAGTTGTTTTGCGCCTCTGTTAGTGAGTTTTCAGAATCCAGCAGATCGGTAAGCGGCGCAAGTCCATTGTTATAATTGTTTTGCGTGTCGAAGAATATTTCCTGTGCTAATTGCACATTGTCTTTCTGATTGTTTAACGTAATGATGCTGTTTTCAATTTGTGTCTTTGCATTCTGGTAAGCCAAGTTCAGCGACAAGGCAGTATTGCGGATGTCTTCGGTGTTTTTTTCAAGACTAACATTGGCTTCTCGTACCCTTGCGCGGGTGGCGAAACCATTGAACAGCGGCACATGAAGGTTGAGCGAAGCGCTACCATAGTTGAACCAATAACCACCCTGATCTTTACCCCGAAAAAGAACAAAATTCTCGCTTACGCCATTAAGCGAATGTGCTGCAGAAAGCGATAAAGTAGGATAATATTCTGCTTTAAACGCATCGCGGTTGAAGCGGTAAAGTTCATCCTGTTTCTTTAAAATCTTGTACTCGGTGCGCTCTGAAATGTCCAGAGAATCCTGCGGGGAAACTTCCTGCGGTTGAATGTTGTTAATCTGCGAAGGTGGCAGGCTGATGGGTATGGAGATCTCCATACCCATATAAAACTTTAGTGCATTCTCCTGCTGTGTTACGGCATTGATGAGTTGCTGCCGCTGCGCTTTCAAATTCGAGATGGTAACCTGTGTTCTGTCTACATCAATCTTCTTGGCAAGCCCGTTCTGGTATTGCCCACTGATGATGTTGAATACTTTGGTAGTGTTAGCAATATTGGTGTCTATCACCACAAGTTTTTGCCGTTGCACTAGTACCTGGTAGTAAGCGGTTGCCACCTGTTCTATGATTTGCTCGTCGGTGAGCTGCGAGGCAAGTTGGTAGTATTGCTGGGTAGATTTTGCTGCTTTCAAACCTGTAAAAACAGATTGGTCGAATAACTTTTGTTCCAAGTTAATAGTGCTTAAACTGTTCCAGGTAGTGCCCGCAGGAACGAGGATAGCGCCTGATGCGCCTGGCTTGATAAACGAACTGTCGAATACAAAGCTCTGCTTCTTATATTGGTCGGTCAGCGAACTGTTGATGCTAAGCTGCGGCAGGGCGCGGGCTCGGGTTTCGTCTATCTTATAATTGCCGTTTTGCACGTCCAGTGCGGCTTTGCGGGCATCGCTGCTGTTCTTAAGCGCATATTGCAGCGCATCCTGCAAAGTAAGCGATATAGGCGCTGCCGGCTGTGCCTTTGCCTGACTAAAAAAAATAGATAGAACGATGATAAAATAATAAGCGGAATATGGTTTCCTGTAATTTACTTTCATTGGATATAAAAACTGGTTGGTTCAGAATTTAGTTAGTGAATGGTGATTGTGGTATCAGTTAAAAGTATGATGAACAAACGATGTCTGTAAGTGATTTGTATATTCCTCTACTATCCTTGCACCTTCCGGTGTAACGATGCCGTACAAAAAGTGAGTAACAATCTCGCGCTCTACCTCAGGCAAGGTAAACTGGTGACCTGGGAACAGTTCGATATTCGTTGCCAGTAAAATATTAGCTAATCTCATTTTTGCTATAATGTCGGCTTTTATATCTTTTCGGTACAAGCCTTCTTCCATGCCACGTTTCAGGTTTTGGGAAATTATTTTGTAAAGAAAATTATTTTTAAATTCATTGAACCGACTAAAAACATCTGGATGAAATTTTTCCAGGTCATAAAGCACACTCGGATTGATAGACTGAATAGTGGCGCAAAATGTTTCTGACCCGAATATCACTTCCTGAACAGCATTGTCTGCCTTTCTTACATCTGCCACACAGTTCTGCTGGCTGCTGCGAATGTGTTTGTCAAATATCTCTGCCACCAGTTCATTCTTATCGACAAAAGACTGGTAGATGGTTTTCTTTGAAATACCCAGACGCGCCGCAATTTCATCCATCGTAACGCGTTTGATACCGTATTTTATAAACAATTCTTCTGCCTTCTCCAGTATCCGGTCCCTCATTATCATGCGGCCAAAACTATCGAAACTATTTTTGTCGTTTTGGTTTCTGACTATTAAATGAACATTAAAAATGAGTTTTACAAAACGCGAAAGGAAAGAAACTTTCAACAGCTATTTAATTTAGGGATTGCTTTTTAGAAAAAGAGCCTCTCTTTGCCTGAGTAAATTTTACACACAATATAAAGCCGCTTTTAGCATTGAAAGCAGCCTGTTTGTTTGAATTATGGAATTCATTTTTATAATAACCATCAGCTTGAAAGATGGTGCAAATGATGGTGACAGCAACGAATAACTGCAGTTGCTTAAACCGGTATAAAAATTTGCATTCTTATTGTCTTTATTTATTTATCATAACAATTAACTATGAAATATTTACTTGGCTTGGGTTTCCTTTTATGTATCTTATCCTGTAGTGCCCAACAGCCTCGGGGTCGCGCGAGAAGGAATAATAATATCAGCCAGCCTCAAATGGAAGATACAACTATCGTTTCTGCCGGTAACAGCGGTAACAACGGCACTGGCAGCACACAGTTTGGTGCATTAATTAAACCGCCTTTGCCAGGCGATAAAATGGCTATGAATTTCAAGATCAGCATTGCAAGAAAATTAGGGCTTGACTGCATTCGAGATGTAGTGAATCTGGATAATCCAAAGGACAAACCTATTTTCAATACCGGATTTAAAGTGGTGCTGAATGTGAACAACAGCGCACTGGCAAACAAAGGTCAATCGCCTTTTCCTACCGACACTGCCACTTACAAAAACAAGCTGAGCTACCAGATATCGCTGATGATGCACAAACCCGTATTGCTGGTGATAGAGAACGAAGAGAACAATCTCCAGTTTCATTCCGGCTCGGCGCAGGATTATTTAAACCAGTTAAGAGCTGCCGCTACAGTAGCGCACGCTAACCATATACCGGTAACCAATGGCGGCATTACTTTCCCTGCTATGTTGTATCTGGTGTATGAAGATTATATGGCGCACGGAAAAACAAAGGAGGCTGCCGACCTGCAATCGCGTTCTTCCGTTTCTTTTACTGCCAAATGGCTTACCAGCCGCAAAGAGTTTTTGCAGCAACTGATAGATGGCTATGCTAAGAGCGACATCGATTATGTAAACTTTCACTGGTACGGTAAAAACGGTGATACCAAGAGTCTTGTAGAAGTGGTCAATTATCTGCAGCGCGCCACCGGCAAGCTTGCGATCAGCAACGAGATTGGCCAACAGGACAACTCACCTGAAACTGTAAAAGCTATTGTTCAAACCTGCCGCCAGCTTCATCTTCGCTATGCCATCTGGTACTCGGGTGACGGTGAGCGCAACACCACCGAGCAGGCAGTAGGTCTTCAAAACAATGACGGTACACTGCGCGATGGCGGCGAAGCGTTTAAAGCAAGCTTGCAATAAATCATATCACTGCCGAGCTAAAAAAAGAGC
>CAZZZH010000096.1:0-6460 GCA_964658445.1 Ilyomonas sp. | reverse complement strand
GCGGCTCGATACACAATCGAGCCGCTCTTTTTTTTATAAAATAGAATGAAAAATATCATCGGTTATTTTTGCCTGTCGCCACCGGTTCTTTCCAGCATCCAGCCCGGATATTCGGCAGGTAGCTTGCTTACTTCGTCTATCTTTTTCATTTCTTCTTCGGTAAATGTTACGTCTATCGCTTTCAAATTATCTTCCAGTTGCTCCATTTTATTAGCTCCAATAATTACCGTTGTTACCGCAGGTTGTTTCAATAGCCATGCTAACGCTAACTGAGCCACCGTAGCGCCGTTGGCTTCTGCCATTGGTTTCAATACATCGACCACGTTAAAAGCACGTTCTTTATTTACTGGCGGAAAGTCAAAGTTTGCGCGTCTGCCGCCTTCTTTGTTTTGTTCATCCCGACTATACTTGCCGCTGAGCAAGCCACCTGCAAGCGGGCTCCAGACCATTAAACCTAACTTCTGATCGGTTAATAACGGAATGATCTCTCGCTCTAAATCACGGCCCGCAATGGTATAATAGGCCTGTAGAGATACATACTTTGCCACACGCGTATAGGCAGAGAAATCTAAGGCTTTCATTAGCTGCCAGGCAGCCAAATTGCTAGCACCTATGTAGCGAACCTTGCCCGATTTCACTAAGTCATCTAATGCCCACAAAGTGTCTTCCCAAGGCGTAAGCGGATCAAAGCTATGTGTTTGATACAAGTCAATATAATCAAGTTGCAGGCGCTTCAGGCTGGCATCTACCTGCTGCATAATGTGCTTGCGGGTAAGACCGGCATTGTTAGGACCGTCGCCCATTTTGCCGCGTACTTTGGTGGCAATAACAAGATCATCACGATTCAAGCCTAAGTTCTTAATGGCTTGCCCTGTCATCTCCTCCGATAAACCTTCGGAATATACGTTGGCGGTATCTATAAAATTAATGCCCGCATCTACAGAACGCTTTACCAATTGGTCAACTGTTTCCTGACCCAAACTACCAATGGCTTTAAAATAACCTTTTCCACCAAATGTCATCGTGCCAAGGCATAGTTCCGACACTTTCAAACCTGTGTTGCCTAATAAATTGTATTTCATCTTCTTTGTTTAATTGAAAAATTTTTGCCGTGTAAAAGGAGGTTAGCAGCAAAAACAAAACCGTATCAATAAAATGCTATGCAAAAGATAAGAATTAGATATTATGGAAGATATGTAAAGTAAACAATGTTACGGATTCGTTCTTGTAGAAGAATGTAGCAGGGAAGAAACGGCGCATACCAATTCTAACTACATTTGAACATTCCATCATTTATGAAAGCGAAAGAAAATAAACCGCCTGGCATATTCTCCCTCCTCAAAACTTACCGGGCACTGGTAGCGCTGCTGTTGTTATTTACCCTGCTTAGCAACGCCTTTAATCTCTGGCTGCCAAAGATCATTTCGCGCGTCATAGATGCCTTCAGCAGTCAGCACTTTTCTTACAAAGTAGTCATCACAGATTTTACGATTGCAGTAGTATCTATCTTTATCTTTAGTTATCTCCAGAGCATTATTCAGACATATGTGTCAGAGCGTGTGGCAAGAGAGTTGCGCAGCCGTTTATCCGACAAGCTGTCCAAGCAAAGTTATGCCTTCATTCAAACTGCCAATCCATCCCGGCTGCTCACCAATCTTACTGCTGATGTTGACTCTATCAAGCTCTTCATCTCGCAGGCCATTGTATCGGTCATTTCATCGCTCTTCATCATCATCGGCGCCAGTGTTTTATTGATAACCATCGACTGGAAATTAGCACTCTGTGTTATCGCTATCATTCCTATTATTGGCACCACTTATTTTATTGTGCTGCGCAAAGTGAGGGCTTTGTTCAAGCAGGCGCGCGAGGTGATAGACTGGCTCAATAAAGTGATCAACGAAAGCATTCTTGGGGCTGCCCTTATCCGCGTCATCAATGCGCAGGTGCCCGAATACAATAAATTTCTCGAAGCTAACACCAAAGCCAAAGGCCTTGGTTTATCCATATTGAAACTCTTTGCCACGCTTATTCCTGTCATCACCTTCACGGCGAATATGGCAGCCCTTACCATTCTTACATTAGGTGGTCATTTCGTTATCGGCGGCAGTATGACCATTGGTAATTTTGCAGCCTTCAACAGCTATCTTGCAATGCTCATTTTCCCTATTCTCATTCTGGGTTTTATGAGCAATCTTATTGCGCAGGCGACCGCTTCTTTTGAGCGTATCAGCGGCATTCTGGCTACGCCCGAGCCGCCCGAGAACGGCACTATCAGCAGCGCATTGCAAGGCAATATAGAAGTAAGCAACTTAAATCTTTTATACGGGCAAACGCCGGTGCTTAAAGATATCTCGTTCAGCATTGCAGCTGGCTCTCGTACAGCCATCATCGGTCCTACAGCAGCGGGCAAAACACAATTGCTTTATTTGTTGTCTGGTCTTACCAAACCTTCTTCCGGCTCTATACACTACGATGGCTATAGCATTGATGAATACAAAAGCACGATATTTTACGGAGATATGGGGCTGGTGTTTCAGGATAGCATTCTCTTCAACATGAGCATCCGCGAGAACATCGCTTTCAGCGATACCGTTACAGATGAGGCTTTACAAAAAGCAATAGATACCGCCGAACTTTCAGAGTTTATCAGTACGCTGCCCGAAGGTATGGATACCATTGTATCCGAACGAGGCACTTCATTGTCGGGCGGGCAGAAGCAGCGCATCATGCTGGCTCGTGCCTTAGCCGTCAACCCGACCGTTTTATTGCTGGATGATTTTACGGCACGCGTGGATACCAACACCGAGCAGCAGATACTGCAAAACATTGCGAAGAACTATCCCGGCATTACGCTTATTTCCGTAACGCAAAAGATAGCTGCAGTAGAGCAGTACGATGAAATTATTTTGCTCATGGAGGGTGATCTGATTGGTCGCGGCACACATCATCAACTGCTGCAGACCAGCCATGAATATGTGCAGTTATTCAACTCTCAGCAAAGCACCAGCAACTATGAACTACAATCTTAATGCACTCTCTAAACAGCAGGAAAAAACGTCTACGCTGGCAGCGTTGCGCAGGCTTTACGCGCTCATCAGCAACGAGCGGAAGAACCTTTGGCTCGCGCTCGGCGCTATCCTGCTTAATGCCGCGCTTAACCTCACTGGTCCCTTCCTTATTGGCTATACTATAGATCATTATGTGGCGCACAAAGACTACCAGGGTGTGCTCTTCTTTTCGGGCATCCTGTTAGCCATGTACACCGTTTCTTTGTTCACGTCTTACTTTCAAACACGCCTGATGGGTGGCGTAGGACAGCGCATGTTATTTGCGTTGCGCAACTCGGTATTTGCTAAGTTGCAGGATCTTCCGGTGGCTTTTTTCAATGCCAACAAAGCCGGTGATCTCATCTCGCGGGTCAACAACGATACCGATAAGATCAATACGTTTTTCTCGCAGTCGTTAATGCAGTTCATTGGCAGTCTTGTTACCATGCTGGGTGCGGGCATCTTCCTGCTCGCTATTAATGTAAAGCTGGGTGCAGCTGCCTTATTGCCTGCCATATGCATACTTGTGTTTACCTGGCTGTATTCTCCTTTTGTAAAAAAGAAAAATGCGCTCAACCTCAGGAGCACCGGGCTTCTCAGCGCCGACATACAGGAAAGCCTCAACAACTTTAAGGTCACCATCGCCTTTAACCGTCGCGATTACTTCCGCCAGCGGTTCGAGGAAGTGAACCGGCAGAATTACACCACCGCCATTAGCGCAGGGCTCGCCAACAACTTCCTTCTGCCCGTATATAGTTTGTTTTCTGGTGCTGCACAATTGGTCGTGCTGTCTTACGGTATTTATCTTATTTCCACCGGTGATTTTTCAGTTGGTTTATTGGTGAGTTATTTATCCTACGCCGTCAATTTCTACAATCCTCTGCGGCAGCTTGCCACGCTCTGGGCTGGCTTTCAAACAGCAATTGCAGGCTGGGACAGGATTTCGCAAATCCTCTCGCTACAGACTGACTTAACCGTAGTAAAAGAAGCGCCTACCTCGTCTTCCGCTTCGCTCATCGAGATGAAAAATGTATCCTTCTCCTATGAAGAAGGTAAGGAGATTTTGCACAACATCAGCCTGCAGTTAGAAAGAGGAAAGACCTATGCTTTTGTTGGGCCTACCGGTGGTGGCAAAACCACGACTGCTTCACTCATCGCACGTCTATACGATCCCGTAAAAGGCACGGTTTATCTCGCTGGCAAAGACCTTCGCATCTACACGTCTGCCGAGCGAACGGCGAAAATTGGCTTCATCCTGCAGGAGCCTTTTCTATTCACCGGCACCGTGCGCGATAATCTCCTTTATAGCAACGAACAATATGCATCTTACACCGATGAGCAGTTGGAAAAAGCTATTGGTGAGGCTCACTTAGGCAGCCTGCTCAGCATCTTCGAGGCGGGATTACAAACCAAAGTCACGTCTGGCGGCGATGGCATTAGTTTAGGTCAAAAACAGCTTATCGCTTTCATGCGCGCCGTGCTTCGCAATCCCGATGTATTGATACTGGATGAAGCTACTGCCAACATCGATACTGTTACTGAAGCCCTGCTCGACGACATTTTAAATCATCTGCCCGGAACTACCACGCGCATCACCATTGCCCACCGACTCAATACCATCCGCAATGCTGACGAAATATTCTTTGTGAATGGGGGAGAAGTGATCCAAGCTGGCTCTTTCGACGATGCAGTAGAGCGGCTGATGCAGGGGAAGAGAGTAAGTTAGCAGGCAAATGATAAGTAATAAAAATGCTTTTATAGAAGCCATTTATAAATACTTGTAAGAGCTATGCCGGATGAAGAATACTGAATAATTTATAAATTTCCCTTACTAACTTTTACCTAATCAGCACCACCGTTCCTTTTTTGTGCACCCGCACATTAGTATCCAGCGTGCAGTCCAGCGTCCATAGGTATGCTCCTGCCGGTTGCGGCTCTTTACCAACAGTTCCATCCCAGCCATTACCGGCCGTTTGACTGTCAAAGAGTTTCTGTCCCCATCGGTTAAAAACCATAAACCGGTAAGTAATTGTAGTACCGAGCACAATGGGTTTAAACATATCATTCTTTCCATCGCCGTCTGGCGTAAAGGCGTTGGGCACCACCACATCTTTTGAAATCACTTTCACTCTTATGGTGTCTGTTGCAACGCAGTCATCTTTCGATGCAACGCTGATCGTATACAACGTCGTTGCTTTCGGGCTGGCTACCGGGCTGGCTATTCGCGGGTTACTTAGTCCGGCCGACGGGTTCCACAAGATGCTGGCAACATCACCCGTTATCGTAGCGTTTAAAGGTACCATGGCGCCATAATCAATCACGGCATTTGCGCCCGCATCAACCGTCGGTGATGGAAAGACAGGCAAGCTCACTACATTACTCACGGCGCTGTTTACTGCCGCACAGCTTTCATTGTTTGTCAGCACACAACTCACTGCATCTCCGTTATGAAGCGAAGCGATGCTGAAAGTATCACTATTGGTTCCTGCGGCTTCTCCGTTCAATAGCCATTCATACTGTGGCGAAGCACCGGCTGCTGTCGTACTTGCCGTAAACAAAGGCGGTGATTCGCCCTCGCAAATGCGCGGCACCGAAGCTATTATTGATACCGAAGGCGGCATTAGCGTCAGCACTTTTACCTGCACACTGTCGGTAGCCGTGCAGCCCGACCCGTCAGTGAGCGAAGTGGTAACAGTGTATATTTTGGTAAGGTCTACATCTGTTGGGTTTGGCAAGGTTACGGTTGGGTTGGCTGCTGTGGTCGAACTTAGACCTTCTGCCGGCGACCATTGGTATACATAGTCTGCATTTGGTGCTGATCCAATGTCTACCGATTGCCCGGCGCAAACCGTTTTATCTATCCCTGCAGCCGAAGCAGGAACATTGGTATAAATGATTACATTTTTGATAGATTGGTTATCGTAGTTGCCGCCCGTTGCCGATGTAAAACCAAGATAACCTGACAGATTCAGAGTCTGAAAGCTGGTCAGGTAAAGCTGGTTGTTCAGAGAGACACTGATGTTACCAGCATTGTAGGAAATGGTAGCATGGTTGTAATTGTTTGACCGCACGAACGAGATTGCACCATTGCTGTTGTCAAGCGTTGGCAGCGACGAGCATTCTTCGTAACCTGTTCCCCAGCGCAGTTCTATTTTGGGCATGTCAAGCGTATGATCGTTAGCGCAATTGTTGTAAGTGTCAAACACAACCTTTAACCCGTTCGAGGTAGAAGGAATTCCAATGCCCTCGCCACTTACAAAGCCTGATGGCGGCACATCCAGAAAGCAGAATGCAATGCCATCTGCCGCCGTGCCATCATACATGCGGAAGTCGAACTCTGCTTTCCATTGGTTGCATTTCGACAGGTCGATGGGCTGGTTGTAAAAGATGCTTCCCGTTTCTCCGGTATTTAA
>CAZZZH010000095.1:0-15339 GCA_964658445.1 Ilyomonas sp. | reverse complement strand
AACACAGAGCCTGTTAACTCCAACACGAAGCGTGTTAACGCCAACACCGGGCGCGTTAAGACCAACACCAACTGTGTTGGCCATCTTTCTTACCGCAAAATCTTCTTCTATTTATGCAAAATCATCGCACGCGCGGTAAGCCTTGACCAGCGCAGCTTCGCCTTCCTTGCCGGGAATTGAATTGCCATGCTCCATGCCAAGCATGCCTTTGTAGCCTTTGCCGTAGATGTGTTTGAAGATGTTTTTATAGTTCATCTCGCCGGTAGTGGGTTCGTTACGGCCGGGGTTATCGCCAATCTGCAGGTAAGCAATTTCCTCCCAGGCATCATCCATGTGTTTCATAATATCGCCCTGGTTGCGCTGCATGTGATACATATCGTGCAGCATTTTGCAGCTCGGGCTGTTTACAGCTTTGCAAATAGCAAAAGCCTGGTCGCTGCCGCGAAGAAACAGTTCAGGCGTATCGCTTAGCGATTCCAGCACCATTACAATGCCGTGTGGTTCGAAGATATCTGTGACTTTCCGCAGGGCAAGAATTACGTTGGCAGTCTGCATGTCTATCGACTTGGAATGATCGTAATTGCCGGGCACCACCGTTACCAGTTTACCACCGCAGCGTTTGGATGTTTCCACTGCTTTCTTGCTGTAATCGATAAATTTATCCAGCCAGTCCTTATCGCCGGAACAAAGAGAAATTTTTACCGGCCAATGATCGAAAGCATGAACAAACACGCCCATACTCATGTTGCGTTTGGCAAGCGCCTCGCCGATCCTGCTTTGCATATCGGGCGTACGGTCCATCATTCCATTGTCTTCAATAGCACGAAATCCAAGGTCGTAAGCATACTGAATCTGATCGATGAAATCAGGGCCAGCCGTATTTTTAAACATGCCATCGTGAATGGCATAATTCAGATGGAAAGGCGCGCCTTCCGGCGTTTCTTTTTTCTCCTTTCCGGCAAAGGCAGCAGAGCTGAACAAAGCGGCACCGGCAAGCGAAGTGTTGGCGATAAAGTTTCTTCTTTTCATATGGCAATGAATGGCGGGCTAACTTAAATTGTAATAGACCTTCTGTACGTCTTCGTCCTGCTCTAATTTATCTACTAAATCCAGTACTTCTTTTGCCTGCTCTTCGTCTAAATGTGTGGATGTAGTTGGGATGCGCGTCAACTCTGCGCTGATGGGCGTAATGCCTTTATCTTCCAAAGCCTTACTCATGTGTCCAAATTCTTCGTATGGTGTGCGGATTACGATATTGCCATCGGCATCTTCTCCTATTTCTTCCAAACCAAAATCAATTAAATCCAGCTCCAGTTCATCTACATCAAGGCCCTCTTTCTTCACCTTAAACTCGCCCATGCGGTTGAACAAAAAACCAACCGAGCCGCTATTGCCGAGTACACCATCGCCCTTTTTAAAAATATTGCGAAGGTTGGCTACGGTTCGGGTTGGGTTGTCGGTTGCCGACTCTACCATTACGGCTACGCCATGCGGCGCGTAACCTTCATATACAATTTCTTCGTAGTTGTCCATTTCCTTTCCTTGCGCGCGTTTGATGGCGGCTTCTACCCTGTCTTTTGGCATGTTTACGCCCTTGGCGTTTTGCATGCAGCGGCGCAGGGCAGAGTTGGTGCTTGGGTCGGGTCCGCCGGCTTTTACAGCGATGGCGATTTCTTTTCCAATGCGGGTAAATGCTTTTGCCATCTTATCCCAGCGGGCAAACATGGTGGCTTTTCTTACTTCAAATATGCGTCCCATATCGTTATCGTTATTTCGTTTTTAGTAATGCAAGAATAAGTTGCTTTTATAAAAGAACGGCAGCAAATGTAAAGCAAGTGATGCAGGCAAACAATAAACAAAACAGCCGCTTGATAAGCGGCTGTTGAAGAATATGATGATTAAAAATTAATGCAAACCATCACCGGGCGGATCGCTGGGTAAACTGGTAATTCCTTTCTGTACGAGGCTATGCTTTTTACCATAGGTAAAATAAACTACGAAGCCAATAATCAGCCAGATGATTAAGCGAAGCCAGTTGGGCCAGCCTAGTCCTAAAATCATTAATCCACAAACAATAATACCTAAGATGGGCACAAACGGAACCCATGGAGTTTTAAATTCTCTCGGCATTTCGGGGTTTGTTTTCCGTAACACCATTACCGCCGCGCAAACCAACATGAAGGCAAACAGGGTTCCGATACTCGTCATATCACCCACAATATCGCCCGGAATAAAGGCAGCAAACAGCCCGACAATCACCAGGATAATGAGATTGGCCTTGTAAGGTGTTTTGTATTTTGGATGCAAAGCGCTGAACGTTTTTGGCAGTAAGCCATCTTTACTCATGGAATAAAAAACCCTCGACTGCCCGAGAAGCATAACCAAAATAACGGAAGAGAAACCCGCAAGAATCGCAATTGTTACCAGCTTTGCGAGCCAGCCATAACCAAGCATATATTTTTGAATGGCAAAGGCCACAGAGGCTTCTTTACCTGCTGTTCTGAAATCTTCTGTGGTGGCTACGCCGGTTAGCACATGGGAGAAAAGCACAAATAAAACGGTGCAAATGACCAGTGAGCCGAGGATGCCGATTGGCATATCTCGTTTCGGGTTTTTCGCTTCCTGTGCAGCCGTGCTTACCGCATCGAAACCGATAAAAGCAAAGAACACAATGCCCGCCGCACCAATAATTCCCCAGAAGCCGCCAAAGTTGTGCGACATGCCTTCATGGTCGATATACGTAGATGCCGGGGGAATGTAAGGCGTATGATTTGCCGGGTTGATAAACTGCCAGCCGATAGCAATAAATAACACAACGATAGCGACTTTGGTAATAACAATTAGATTATTTACTAAAGCCGATTCCTGCGTACCACGGATAAGTAATATACTAAGCAATGATACAATAGCAAGAGCAGGTACATTCATCATGCCTTGCGCAAGCACAGCATGAGTGTGCGGATCGTATAGTTTTTCGAAAGGCGAATGGCACCATTCATACGGAATGGCTTTCATGCCCAGGACATTGACCAATAAATTATTCAGGTATTCGCTCCACGCAATGCCAACCGTAGCGGCGCCAACGGCATATTCTAATATTAGATCCCAGCCAATAATCCAGGCTATCAGCTCGCCCATCGTTGCATAACTATAAGTATATGCGCTACCAGCAATGGGTATGGATGAAGCTAGTTCTGCATAGCACAAGCCAGCGAGTGCACAACCAAATGCAGCAACGATGAACCCAAGTGTAACAGATGGTCCTGCATTTTGCGCAGCGGCAGCAGCTGTTCTTACAAACAGGCCAGCCCCGATGATAGCGCCGATGCCTAAGGCAATTAAAGAACCCGAGCTAAGCGTTCGCTTCATGCCTTTTTCACTTTCGGCTGCTTCGGCCATTAAAGTGGTTAAAGATTTTTTGGTAAATAAACCCATAAATGAATGATTAAATTTCTCAGTGTTGGTTTTGCAGATGAAGTTGGAAAAATAGTGATTTATTGATTGCGTGAATTAGAAAAGTTTGAAATCATTTGCCCTTTACAAATATTGGCTATACTCTTTTATCTTATCAACAAGCCGGTTGGCCAAGTATATATTGCACGCCTGAAGTTCTTTCAGTATCATTTTAGAATCTTCGATGTAATGCTTTATTTTTTCATTGCTCCAACCGGCTGGCGGCGGCATCAGGTTGGTAATGCGGTCGGCTAATTTTACCGAGCCAATCTCTTTTGGCAAGCTCTTAATGCGACGCACGCTGTCTTTTATTTGTTCATCTTCGGGTAGACTTTCATCTTTGGTTAAAGCCTGCACACCTACGGCAATGTGGTGCCCAAATAATTGTTCAATTTCTTCAATTGTTGTGTTTGTATCTTCTACCGTATCGTGAAGCAAGGCAACCTGAACCGCCAGAGCGAGATCGAACTCGCCGGACTGTGGCGCAGCAATCAAAATTTCCATCGCCACGTTCACTACATGAACCAAGTAAGGCAGGTCGGTTCCCTTAACTTTTTCGCCGCTGGCATCATGTTTTCGTGCCGCAAATGCAAGAGCATGCTGATAAATGGTTTGAACATTCATTGGTTTTCTTTATAAGTAAAGCAGATATGAATAATTAGCTATCCCATACAAACTTCCATATGCCGTTCCGCTTTCTCCAAACGGTGTGAAAGATGCCTTGGCTTTCGGTTTTTTTACCTTTATTGTCAGTCATGGTAAAGGTGTAATGACCATAGGTATAGCCCAAGTCTCCACTTTCGCCGGCATCTACAAAATCGGGCTTCCACTGAAGCGAAACATTCTTGAAAAATGGCTGACCGTAATATTGTTCGATGGCGTGTTTGCCAGAGATCAAACTATCGTTCGAGCGGATATGGGCGCTGTCATCGCTATAAGCCGCAAACGCTTTCCGAACACCTTCTTTCGCGCAGAGCGCAGCAAAATCTTCTTCTGCTTTGCGAATCTCTTTTATGGCACTCTCGCGTTGCGATGTTGCCGGTTGCCGCAACGGACCATTGCAGGCAACCATCATTATTATGAAAAGATTAAACACGTTTGCCGTTCGCATCGGGCTATGCATTTGCAAAAATTTCGTTCGAACAAACTTACACAAACCCTTTTTTCTCGTATGTATTATTTAACAAGCGTCGAGAGCTTAAATTAAGATTGAAATGGTTTAAAATGTGATTAAAAGCCCTTCTTGTAGCTGATAAATGGTTTTAATTTGTAAAAGCTTTTACTTAACAACAGGAAGCAGTGAAAAAGCAGGAATCATTATCAGCAAAAGAAAGAATGTAAATTGCAGTCCAAACGGCTTAAACGGTAAATAAAATCCAGGTGATTCATTTGCTTCATAATTATAAAACCTTGTGTAAATTGATCTTGTGTAACACATTTTTATACCCGCCTCCTACTATTTATTTTATTATTCACAACAATTGCTTACTGACAACCGGTAAACATGACAGAAGATCTTTATAAAAAAATATGGCAGTGGTCGCCTGATGTTCAGCAGCAGGAAGCTTACACACAGCTAATTCATCTTACCAAAGAGCTGATCGATATTTATACATCGCAGGGCAGGCTGGACCAAAATCCGTTCGAGCCTTCGCTGAGCCGGTCGCTCAGTCTTCCTTTTGGCAGCATTAACCAACATCTGCAAGGCAGTGTTTGTGTAGTGACAGGTGGTCTGGGTTGTGTGGGAACGATACTGGTAAACGAGTTGCTAAAGTTTGATGTTAACCAAGTGGTTGTGTTAGACATTGCTGCCTGTCCTGATCAGTATTTTACCGATGAAAGAGTGACCTGTGTGCTATGCGATGTCAGGAATGAAAGCGAAGTGCAACAGGCTTTTTTGCTTTACCAGCCCCGGTTTGTATTTCACACGGCAGCGCAGCGCAGTCCAGGCTATGCCGAGCGCAATGCTTATCATACGTTTCAAACCAATGTTATTGGCACTTTCAACATTGCTAATGCATGCGAGCAAACCGTCAGTGTAAAGCAATGTGTATTCTCATCTACCGGCAAAGCCAGCCGATACTTTACCAACGAAGTGTATGCACAAACCAAAAAGTTTTGCGAGTATATTTTTGATGTCTATGCCCGAACCGGGAGAGTATTGTATTCGATGGCGAGGTTCACGCATATCATTGATAATAGTTTAATGAACGACGAGTTGGAGGCAGACAGCCGGCTGAGTAATTACATTGCTATTCATTCACCCGGCAAATATGTAACGGCACAAAACGCAAAAGAAGCCGCAGCTTTATTGTTAAATGGTTTGCTTTTTTCTGAGAAAGGCCATTGCAATTTTATGATTGTAAAGAACCTGGAATGGCCGGTGGAAAGTCTTGAAGTTGCTTTGTATTATATCAAAATGGCAAAGCGGAATATACCGGTCATCTTTAAAGGAAATCCACCGGGATATATTGAAAAGTTTTTCAGAGGACAATTGGATTGGTCTCATCCGGACGAGCTGAACCTGCTGATTAATGTGTATGAATACAAGCATAAACGATACAATAAAGAAGGCGATATTTTGATTGCCAAAATATGCCCGGTAGAAAAAGAAACTTTGCTGAATGCAATAGAGGATATGCGCATTATAAAAGAGGAACGCGAACTAAAAGCGGCTCTCACAAAGCATTTGATAAGCCTGGTGAGCGAATCGCTGCAGGAGGTAGATAAAAAAGATACGGTGAATATTCTTACCTGGGGATTGCACCCAAAATATCTTTCGCTTGAAAAAGCAACCGTGAAGGACTATGGCTTAACAGTGCCCATACTTGCGGATAGTCTTGAAGGAACGGAATGGTTTTCGAAGATTGAGTTTTTGCTGAAAGAAGAATCTGGTAAAAAGGTAAGCGTGGCATAACGAACAGTAAAAGTAAAAGAATGCTTCTTGTACCGACACATTGCTACAATCAATTGGTATCAACTGCCATTGAAAAATATCCGTCTGAATGTTGCGGCTTTTTGTTGGGTAAAGAGAACGATGATCAACGCATCATCAGCCAGGTTATCGTTTGCAAGAACAGTGCGGTTTCAACAGAGAAGGAGTTTTTAATTGTTGCAGAAGACTATCAGAAGGCAGAAAAAAAAGCAGAAGAAAAAGGCTTGGTTTTATTAGGTATTTATCACTCGCATCCCAATTCGGATGCTATTCCTTCAGACAAGGACTTGGTAAACGCTTTGCCTCATTTTTCTTACCTGATTATCTCTGTTTTTAAACAAAAGATTCCAGCTTCCAGGTGCTGGCGGCTTTCAGAACACTCTTCATTTGAAGAAGAAAAAGTAATTATCAATCATAATAATTTATCTAAAAACAATACGGCTTATGGCAACCATCGTTATTCCCACACCACTTCGTAAATTTACAGGCAATTCATCAAAAGTAAATATTGCCGGAACCAGCGTCCAGCAAGCATTACAGGAACTCACAACTCAATATCCTGACTTAAAAAAACATCTTTTTGATACCGAAGAAAAGGTTCGTCCTTTCATTAATATTTTTGTGGGTGAAGATGATATCCGCAACCTGCAGCAACAAGATACCGTCGTAGCAGAATCATCGGTTATTAGCATTGTACCCGCTATTGCAGGTGGCAATCTTTTTATCTAAAAACTACATCATGAACATAGAAAATATATCATTCTCTAAAGAAGAATTGAACCGTTATAACCGGCATATCATTATGCCCGATTTTGGGTTGGAAGGTCAGCAAAAACTGAAAGCTGCAAAGGTGTTGGTCGTTGGCTCCGGTGGCTTAGGAAGCCCGGTTTTGCTGTATCTGGCAGCCGCTGGCGTCGGCACCATTGGCATTGTAGACTTTGATGTGGTAGACGACAGCAATCTTCATCGCCAGGTATTGTTTGGCGTTGAAGAGGTAGGTAAACCAAAAGTAGATGCAGCAAAGCAAAGATTGTTATCGCTGAATCCGTATATCAACATTGTTGTTTACAATACTCAACTTACTTCTTTCAACGCCATGGAACTGATAAGTGAGTATGACATAATAGCTGATGGCACCGATAATTTTCCAACAAGATACTTGGTGAATGACGCTTGTGTGCTAAGCGGAAAGCCAAATGTATACGCTTCCATTTTCCAGTTTGAAGGGCAGGTTTCGGTCTTTAATTATACAGATAAAAACGGTGTAACAGGACCCAATTATCGCGACTTATATCCTGCGCCGCCACCGCCTGGCTTGGTTCCTTCTTGCGCCGAGGGTGGTGTGCTAGGTGTTCTTCCCGGCATCATTGGAAGCCTCCAGGCACTAGAAGTAATTAAGGTAATAACAGGCATCGGCGAGCCATTAAGTGGACGCTTTTATATCTTCGATGCGCTTACTTTTGAATCCAGAACATTCACTTACAAACACAATCCCGACAACCCGCTGACCGGTATTAACCGAACCATAACGAAGCTGATAGACTATGAACAATTTTGTGGTATGAAGGCGGTGGAGAAACCCGTTCGGGAGATACTGCCGGAACAGCTTTATGAATGGCTGCAAAGCGATGAAGCAGTACAAGTGATTGATGTTCGTGAACCGGATGAATATGAGACCGTAAATATAGGCGCGCAATTGATTCCGTTGGGTGTAGTGGCAGAACATGCCGGCGAAATATCGCGCGACAAAAAGGTAGTGATTCATTGCAAAGGCGGCACCCGAAGTGCGAAAGCGATACGCGAGCTGGAAGCCAAATTTGGCTTTGATAACCTTTACAATCTGAAGGGCGGAATCGACAGGTATTTGCGGGAAATCAATGCTGCAGAGCTGGTCAAATAAAAGCATTTGGCACAATGATATTACCAAGATAACAACAACACTTTTACTATTGGCATAAAGTTTTCCTTTAGTGTTATTAAACTGGTTCTCTTTTCGACTATCAAAAGAGTATTAATAACAGAAAATGGAATTGTGTATGTTGTACCTTATGTTATTTCTCACCGGATGCTTCATTGTTCAATATATAATTTCGATCAAGAAAAATAAATCGACCAAAGAAGATATGTGGTTTCTACATGATTCTGAAGCCAAACCAAACGGAAGTTCTGAATCTCACATCGCTTAACTTCTGGTTATTCATCTCTACATTAATAAACCTGCAATCGTTGCACTAAGGTAACTCGCCAAAGTGCCGCACAGCAAAGCTTTCAGACCCAACTTCGCTAAGTCAGTTCTTCGTTCGGGCGCCAGCTCTCCAATGCCTCCAATCTGCATACCTACGCTGCTAAAATTGGCAAAACCACAAATGGCAATACTAATGATAAGCAACCCTTTCTGTGTTAACACAGGAACTGCTTTAGACGTCAAACTCTTGAATGCAACAAATTCATTAATCGTTAGCTTTTGACCTAACAATGTCGCCGCACTGCTCACATCTTGTTGCGGAACACCCATCGCCCACGCAAATGGGTAAAACAGTTTACCAAAAATATAATTGAGCGAAAGTGTAAAATCTGGATTAAATACGTGGCCGATCTTTATCAAAACGTAATCGAGACAAGAAATAACAGCAATGAAACCGATAAGCATGGCTATTACATTCATCGCTATCTTAAAGCCATCACCGGCGCCGTGCGATACTGCATCAATGACATTAGTATAATTGCTTTTAACTTCCAATTTCACCTTGCCCATAGTCTGGCTTTCCTCCGTTTCAGGGAAGACAATTTTAGATATGACCAATGCGCCGGGCGCTGCCATCAGGCTGGCTGTAATTAAGAACGGAGCAATGTTGTAACCTGCCTGGGCACCCATATTTGCATATACTACCAGTATGCCGCCTGCAATGCAGGCAAGGCTTCCGCTCATGCTAGCCAACAATTCGCTTTTGGTCATACCTTTCAGATAAGGACGTATCATTACCTGTGCTTCTACCTGACCCACAAAAGCACTCGCTACGTTACTTAATGCTTCAGCACCACTTACCCGCATCACAAAATTCATGGCTTTGGCAATTAAGGAAACTATGCGTTGCATGATGCCATAATGATAAAAAATTGCCACCAAAGCACATACAAGAATGATGGTTGCCGTAACATTAAACGCAAACACAAAACCGCCTGCAGCGTAGTCCATCACGCTACCATCGCCTTTAGGAACGCCGATACCACCGTACACAAACGAAGCGCCTTTAAAAGCAAAGCCTTCAATCAATTGCATACCATGACCCAGCCACTGAAAAAAATCGGCTACCGGTTTTACTTTAAAAACCAGCACGGCTATTAACACCTGCAAGGCAATGCCACTGACCACCAACCGGTAATTGATGCGGCTCCGATTGTTGGAAAATAAAAAAGCAATGCCCAAGATTAAAACGATACCAATAAGACCCTGAAAACGTTCCATGCAGTTGCTATAAAGTTTGGTGTAAATGCGAGGCGATGAAGATAAAGACTATTTCTTTTGAAAGCGTTGCAATGTATGTTGGTATAAACCTGTCATGTCCGGAGAAATATTTAATGCTAAGATGGCTACAGAAAAGACTAAAGCAAACATAGCCGACCTCACTAGTACGTCAATGTAAATATTACTAATCAGCGGCATGAGGCTGATGAGAAAGATAAAAAAGGCTGCAAGCACAATTGCATAAAGGGTTTGACGTGTAAAAGGCTGGATGCGGAAGAACTTCCAAATATAAATAAAGCGCACAGAGTTGAAGATGGTCATGGCAATAAGGTTTGCCCAGGCAGGGCCATAAATATTGAACTTGTGGATAAGAATATAGTTTAGCGGAAGCGAAATAAGAACATACGTCATATTGGTAAAGAAATCGAACCGCCAGTATTTGCTAAGTAACAAAATCTGTGAGTTGGCACCTGTTCCAAGGTCAATCAGTTTGGCAATACCCATAATTATAAAAACCGTTTTCATGGGTGTATAATCTTTGCCTAAATAAGCAATGGCATTGTTCAGGTTCAAAAAAATTAACCCCCAGATTGCCAGCCCCACAATCAATAAATTCAATGATGTTTTATGATATAATTCCTCAATCTTTTGTTTATCTTTTTCACGCCAGGCTTGCGCAATAATAGGTGTAGCAATGGCAGTAATACTGCGTTGCGGCACTTCCATAATGCTGATCATGTAAGATCCATACGAAAATACGTTTGCATCACTTAATCCTCCCGCACTCTGGCTGGCCAGGAAGATAACATCAATGGCTCTTGAGATAACATTCAGCAGCGAACTGGAAAAGATAAGTGCGCCATAAGCAGCCAATCGTTTATAAATGCGCTTGGTAACATAACTAATTGAAAAATTAATAGGAAAATGCCCGCTGCGAATCAGATAAATTAATAAGATAAGGACGGAAGGAACATAGACAAAAGCATACAGTGTAAAAAAAGTTTCCAGTGAAATTACTTTATAGATATAAAGGATGAGCAGCACAAAAACAAAAAGCCGGAATGCCACTTCCCGCAGAAAATTGGAGACGATTGTTTTGCGAATACTCCATGCATAAGCTTCAAACAAAGTAAATAAAGCGGTTGACACCACCAAAGGATAAAGCAGTGAGTAATGACTAACAAAAAGTGGCGATTGCGCACCGAACTTTCTGCTGATAAAACCCTGAAAGAGATAAAGAGCGCTTATCACCATCAGACATCCGCCAAGACAAAAGAAGATAGTGAAAGCTGGTAAATCATTTTTCTTCTTAGGCAAATAAGTTTTATAAAAAGGAAAAAACTTGTAGGTAATAGAGTTTGTTCCCAGCATGGCAACAGTAGAAAAGACAAGACCAAAATCAACCAGTAACGTGGTTAATCCGATTTGTTTGCTGGAAAAAAAAGCAGGAAAGATCAGCAGTTTGTTCAGAGCACCAATAGCAAAACCAATATAGGAAAACAAGGAAGAAAAAATACTTTGTTTGCGGATGATACCCATTGAGCAGTTCTACTTGAAGGGCTAAAAATAAGGATTGATTGATAGTTGCCTTTAGGGTATTTCAAATTTATGATTATGAATAGAAGCAAATAAGGCAAACCCAATAAAAAAGCCTTATCAGCTAACGATAAGGCTATTAAAAAAGCTGTAGGGGTAGGACTCGAACCTACACGAGGCAGTTAGCGAAAACACAAAGACTTGGTGGTCAACCCCGGTCGGCCTAACACGAGTTTGGTCGGCTCTATGCTTACATTTATCCTGTTGATCCTCACCCCCGAGACGAGAGGGTATGTCTGCCAAAATTTCATCACCCCACAGTGTATACAAATACGTTTGCGGATGCAATAATACAGCTTTAAATTTTTTGTCAACAATTATTCAACATACAATTTAAAACTTTAGAACTTATCCAATAGAAAACTTATAATTTTGGATTTTATCTAACCAATCTACGCTCATGAGTTCTAAATTAAATCTCGACAAACTCGATCTGCAAATCATGCAGGAAATGATGGGTAATGCCGGTGTATCTTATGCCGACCTGGGCAAAAAGCTTTTTGTTTCAGGCGGTACTATTCATGTGCGTATTAAAAAACTAGAGGAAGCCGGCATTGTAAAAGGCACGAAACTAAATGTTGATTTAAAACAGTTAGGCTACGATGTCATTGCTTTCATAGGCATTTATCTTGAGAAGAGCTCACTGTATGATACAGTTGCTAAAGAGCTTAAAAAAATTCCAGAGATTGTAAGACTTAATTATACCACAGGCAACTATAGCATGTTTGCCGAAATTGTTTGCCGGAACATTCAACAGCTTCGCTTTGTATTGCACGATGAGTTGCAAAAGATAAAAGGCATTGAGCGCACCGAAACTTTTATATCGCTGGAAGAAAGCTTTACGCGGGATGTGAAAATAAATAAGACTGAAGGATGACGATTAATAGTTAAACCAAACCTTATTTAAAGTACATAGAAAATAATCTATCGTGAATGACGATTGCATTGGGAGTCTATGAGCAATCATCAGGCCTCAACTCCCTACCTTTGCAGTTCACATCATGAGCGAAAAAGAACAAAAAAAGAATTTCAACTACGGCGCATTACGACGTGTTTTCACCTTTGTTCGGCCCTACCGTCTTCAATTTTATGGCAGTATTTTAATGGCAATTGTATTAGCTGTCTTTGCTCCCATTCGGCCTTATCTTATTCAATTGACCATTGATGAAGCAACCGGCAAAAGCGTGCATATTCCTGCCTGGTTGCATGCTTTTCTTTTCAACACTAATTACAACAATATTACGCAGCTAATTGTTGCCATTACCATCTTTCAGTTGGTATTTATTTTTGTCGAAACCATTATCCGCTTTCTGTTCTCTTTCGTTACATCCTGGCTGGGGCAAGCGGTAGTAAAAGACATGCGTATCGCGATATATTCAAAGATTGTCAATCTCAATTTACGCCAGTTTGATACCACGCCCATCGGTACATTGACCACGCGTACCATCAACGATATTGAAAGCATCAATGATATTTTTTCCGATGGACTAATTCCCATTATTTCCGACCTACTTTCCATTGTCATTACGTTAGGTGCGATGCTCTGGATAGACTGGAGGTTAACTTTAGTAAGCCTTATTCCTTTTCCCATACTCATTGTTGCGACTTATTATTTCAAAGAAAGTGTCAACAAAAGTTTTATTAAAGTGCGCAACGCCGTTGCTGCTCTCAATGCCTTTGTGCAGGAACATTTAACCGGTATAGCTATCGTGCAGGCCTTTGCAGCCGAGAACCGCGAATACCGTAAGTTTAATGCGATCAACAAAGAACATCGCAATGCGAATATCAATGCCATTTTCGCGTATTCAGTTTTCTTCCCGGTAGTTGAGATTATCCTGGCAGTTAGTACCGGGATTTTAGTGTGGTGGATTGCCGATAAAAAATTAGATTCAGGACTTCTCGTTTCTTTTATCCTTTATCTCAACCAAATCTTTCGCCCATTACGTGTAATTGCTGATAAGTTTAATGTAATTCAAATGGGTGTCATTGCTTCGCAACGCGTATTCACGGTGTTGGATAATGAAGATTACATCCAGCAACAAGGCAGTTTTGCACCAAAAGAAATTGGCGGAAAAGTACAGTTCAATCATGTTTGGTTTGCTTACACCAACGAACATTTTGTGCTGAAGGATATTGACTTTACTATATTACCCGGCGAAACGGTAGCACTGGTAGGACATACCGGCAGTGGTAAAACGTCTATCATCAGTTTATTAAATAGGTTATATCATATCCAGAAGGGTAGAATTGCATTGGATGATGTGGATATTAATGAATATTCGCTCGATTCATTGCGAAGCAAAATAGGTGTGGTATTGCAGGATGTATTTCTTTTCTCGGGAAGCATTTTAGAAAATGTTACCCTGCGCAATCCCGACATAAAACGTGAGGAAGTAATAGAAGCAGCCAAACTTATCGGCGTGCACGATTTCATCATGCAATTACCGGGCGATTACGATTACAATGTAATGGAGCGTGGCAACACGCTAAGCCTTGGACAAAGGCAGTTATTATCTTTTATCCGGGCTTTGCTGTACAACCCGGCTGTTCTGATTTTGGATGAAGCTACTTCTTCCATCGATACCGAAAGTGAAATATTGATTCAACAGGCAATTGATAAATTGGTTACGGGCAGAACCTCTATTGTTATTGCCCACCGGCTTTCTACCATCCGTAAAGCCGATAAGATTATTGTACTTGATAAAGGCGAAATAAAAGAAACCGGTACGCATGAAGAACTAATGGCACTTGGCGGATGGTATAGCAAGCTCATCAGTATGCAGTTTGAAAAGAAAACAAAAATGTTGACAGCAACCTAACAACAAGCCCCAAGATCTGTAAAAACATCAGGTTAATCTTCAGCACCTAATGTAAAAATTATCTTATCCAAAGTAGCTTTCGTATTGCTTTCATATCCGTACAACAAGTGTCCGCTTTCGTACAGGCTAAGTAAGCAATCGGTCTGAAATGCAGCGCAGCAAAGGGTTTCACACATTGGCACAACGGTTGGTTCATTAGCCGCAATTAAATACTTGTTCAATTATGGCTTTCATTGATATACAACATCTATCCAAATGGATTACCATTGGCGGCAACCGCACCTTTATATTAAAAGATATCAACCTTACCGTAGCTGATGGCGAATTTATTTCCATAATGGGTCCTTCCGGCTCCGGCAAATCAAGCCTTCTAAACATTATTGGTATGCTGGATGAACCATCGGAAGGCAATTACTTTTTCGGTGAACAAAATGTTTTTTCATTAAAAGAAAAACAACGTTCGCAATTATACAAATCGCATATTGGTTTTGTGTTCCAGGCTTATCATTTAATAGATGAGCTGACCATTTTCGAGAACATAGAAACGCCTCTTATTTATCAAAATCACAAATCATCAGAGCGCAAAGCCATTGTGTCAGACATACTCGATCGCTTCAATATCGTAGGCAAAAAAGATCTGTTTCCTACGCAGCTTTCGGGTGGTCAGCAACAGTTGGTTGGTATTGCAAGGGCGCTGGTTGCCAACCCGAAACTGATATTAGCCGATGAACCAACCGGCAACTTAAATTCAAAGCAAGGCGAAGAAATTATGCAGTTGTTCAGCAAGCTGAATAAAGAAGATGGCGTAACCATTATACAGGTAACGCACAGCGAAAAAAACGCCGCTTATGGCAATCGTATCGTTCACCTGATGGACGGCAGGATTGAAAAAATAGAAACCGCTGGTCTTGTTTCTTAACAACAAGTGCAACCATCAACTCAATACAAAAGTTATGAAGAAAATATTTTTACCAGCAGTTCTGGGCTTGCTTTTATATGTGAACAGTTATGCTCAAGATTCAACAGCTACAGGCACTACACTCACATTGAAAGAATGCGTGGAAACGGCT
>CAZZZH010000094.1:0-15436 GCA_964658445.1 Ilyomonas sp. | reverse complement strand
CTTTGCCGCGGCCGCCAAGCAGACGGGATGCGCTCTTGATAAAGCCATTTACTTTGGTCTTGTTCAGTTGAAATGCACCAACGTATAAGGTATGGTTGTCTTCCTCAGTGTTCAGTTCTTTGTAGACAGCAGGATGCGCAATGTTGTTATCGTCAGACGATAATGTGGAAGCAGTTTGCGCATTGTCTTCTGTGTCCACTTCTTCTAATGGCTTCAGTACCTCTGCTTGATTTACCGTTTCAGCAGCCGGTTGTTTTTGCACCGCCAATTCTGTTGATTCCGGCGCAGGTTGCGCTTCATTCAAGTTTTGCAGCTTGATTACACCATCATCAGGCGGCGACGCCTGTTTTGTTTTGTTTTGGGAAGCCATTAGCGTTGAGTTTGGCTTGCCAGCTATCACTTTATTATCATGCTTGGCAAACACAGGTTTTATATCATCCTGCTTTTGCACGGCAGACGCTATATCAATTTCTTTCGGCAAGCGATGGTTATCAACAGATGGCGTAGTTGTCTGATGCATGTTAGGCTTTACAACTTTTACAGTTGTTCCAGTCTCTTTTTTGCCAGATAGTTGCCATGCAAATGCAATAAGCGCAACTACTGCCGCTGCTACTGATATCCTTGCCAAATAAAGAGGTACAATTCTTCTTTCTTTCTCCTTTTTATACAACTTTTCTTTGCCGGCGAAAGAGTAGGTTTCATCCGGTAGTTTTGCTTGTTGTAATAAAGTGAATTCAGTTTGCAACTGTGGATGCTGCAACACGAAACGCTCCGTATTTGCCCTATCTTCATTGCTTAATTCATCATCGGTATAAAGAAGAAAATATTCTTCGTAATTGTCAATACCAATCTCGCCATCTTCTCCTTTAAACAATACATTTTTGTCAGTAAAACCAATGCGCTCGCCGGCAGAAAGCTTAGCCTGCTGAAAACCATCAAGCAAAGCTGCATACTGAGGATGATCTGATACGAAAGCCTCTACAGCCCTACGTTCTACGTCGGTCAACTCATCATCTATGTAGAGTAAAAAATATTCTTCGTAATTGTTTTCTGTAATCTTCATGCTCGTTTTTTTACCGGTTACATCACGTTTTCTTTACTTACCAGATAGTTCTTCAATGCCAGCCTTGCGCGGTGCAGATATACTTTCACCTGGCTTTCGTTCAGGCTCATAATCTGCCCGATTTCTTCATAACTATATCCTTCATAATCTTTCAGCATCACTAGGCTTTTCTGTATATCGCTTAGCCTGTTCAGTGCTTCATTCAACACCTGCTTTGCATTGTGTATACCCTATGACTGTATGCTGGCCTCTTCATTAAACTCACCTTTCAACTGCACCCGTTTGTTCTTGCGAATGTGGTCTATCATCTGGTTATAAGCTACCGTAAACAGGTACGATTTACTCTTTGCCGGTTCAACTGTATCGCGGTTGCGCCACATCTTTTCAAACGCCGTCTGCACAATGTCCCGCGCATCCTCTTCGTGTCGCAGGTTTTTTACGATAAACCGGTACACATTATCAGCATACTGACTTACACAATTATTATATTCGGATGTGGTCATAAACAGCGGGATAAACAATAGTATGATAATGATACGCAGTAAGGAATGAAATGTTACAAAACGTTGTAAAAAATTTAGGAGACAGTCTTTACCACGCCGCCATCCACCCGTAGAGCTGCACCATTGGTTGCGGATGATAATGGACTTGCCACATACACAATAAGGTTGGCAATCTCGTCAGGCGATGTAAAGCGTTGCAGTAATGATGTTGGTCTTCCGTATTGAAAAAATTCTTTCTCTACCTGTGCGCCGGTTTTGTTTTGTTGCATTGCCATACTTTCCAGAAAGTTGCCCACTCCTTCGGAGCGGGTAGGACCGGGCAACACTGCGTTTACCGTTACGTTTGTGCCCTTGGTTAATTCTGCCAGCCCGCGGCTAATAGCTAATTGCGCCGTTTTCGTCATGCCATAGTGAATCATTTCTTCCGGAATGTTGATGGCGCTTTCGCTGGAGATAAAAATGATTCTGCCCCAATTTTTCCTTAGCATCAACGGAAGATAATGTCTTGACAAACGAACGCCGCTCATTACATTGACTTCGTAAAATTTTAGCCAGTCCTCATCAGGAATTTCAGCGAAAGGTTTTGGTTCAAATATGGAAATATTGTTTACCAGGATATCTACTTCGGGTAGTTGCGCTATGAGATTGTCTATATCTTCTTTCTTGCTAAAATCGGCTGTAATACCTGCCAGCACTGCATTTGGCACTTCTCGTTTTATTAGCCGGATTGCATCATCAATTCGTGGCTGTGTTCTCCCGTTAATGTAAACAGAAGCGCCTTCAGCCGCTAATTTTTTAGCGGTAGCAAAGCCAATGCCTGCCGTAGAACCAGTAACCAACGCTGTTTTATTTTGCAGATCTGTATTCATGTGTTGTTGTATTTCTTATCAAAGAAAAAGAAAACAAAGCGTAGGCTACGCAATTCACACACTCATTTTTTTACTACGTCAAAAGTTATTGTTGCGCTGCACAAACCACGGCTTCCCACACCCTGAACAACTGCCACATATTTGCCTGGCATATCGGAAGTATAAAAAGAAAGTTGCTTTGCTTCGCTGCCTTTCAAGCGGATATCAGGATTCCAGTATAGCGTATTTCTAAAATCGGGCATATGACTGTTCAGCTGTTCTCCGGTTTCGTATTGTGGAGAGTAGAACTCTCGTTTTTCCTGCAAACCTTCATAGTCCATCACTACCGCCTTAGGATCTATATCAATACCATTTGCATCGCCGGTATAAGTTTGCCAATTCAGGATGCCATCAAAAAATACGTTTCCGTAAAAATATCTGCGATTCACGACATCCATTTTTTTTAGCTTCAACGGATCGATGATAATGAAGGAATCGAGGTTAAAAAAAGGAATGCCATCTACCAGCACCAGCGGGTCGTCTTCAAACATTTTCTCGCCCGAAAAATCATACACCGGAAAGTGATAATTGCCTTTTTTCTTGGTGACATTCACAAGCGCGATGTACTCTCGCAGCACCTCTTCAAGGGTAGTAAAACGAGAGTAATCATCAAGCCGGTAGCTCTTATCTGCCGTTACAAAAAACGGTGTAGAATCTGCTGGCGAAATGGCAAAATTATTCATTTCGTTGCCAATATAAATCGTGGATGCCTGCATACTAATACTGTGTTGCAGCAAAGTATTAGGATGGTGATAAGGCAAAATAAAAGGAACCGTTGACAGTGTGGAATAAAAATGACTGAACGGGTCGTTGATAACAATAGTACAAGTGCTGTCTTGTCGGTCTGTTTGGGCAACCAGCTTTGCATCGCCGTACCAGTTTTCTGTTTCCCATGTTATGTTGCCAAGGCTATCGCTGAGAGCAGAATAAAATTGCTTTCCTTTTCCCGGAAGGGACAGATAAACATTCATATTTTTTTCCGGTAAATGAGTAATGTTGTTTACAATGTTTCCGGTAATGAGATGACCTCTGTATTCAGGCACAAAAGAAAGTACCGGCTGTTTTGTGCCAGAAGCCTTAGCAGGATTGAGTTTCCGCCATCCATTCACCAGCATTAACTCATCCATTTCAGCGGCATCTTTTTTACTTGACTCATATAAATTACCCGGCTGATAGTTGCCATAATCTTCTAACTCTGAAGAAAAAGTGAGATAAGAATCAATCGTATTGTTGTCTATGTTTTGCAAAGAATCGATGCGATAAACAGACATAGAAAGACTTGCCGAATCGGTGCCGGTAACAGCCGCATCGTTTGTACGAAAACGAATGTTTACTTTTTTTCTGGTATCATAAATTGTGTCGTCCGCATCTAAGCTCAACGCAAAATTTTGTGGATATTTTTTATAAAATAATCGCTCGCACACCGGCTGTTTCTCTGCATTAAAAAGAGTCAATGTGGAAACGCCGGAAGGCAATAAGGCTGTATCAACAGTGAAGCCGGCTTTATCATTCTCCAGAGTAGTTTCTTTGGCTAAAACAGTCTTGTAATTTTTATGAATAATAAGATAGATGGGTTGTGCCGGAATACCACTTGCTTCTATGTTGATAGAGATGTTGTTCATGTTAACTCTATCCAGATTCATGGAGAAACCATTTTCTTCTACAGAAGGCAAAGCTTGCGTGAATGAACGCTTATTTTCTGTTTGAATGTTTGCAGTATAAACATGGTTTTTAAGTGGTGTAAAATAAAAACTGCCAATACCGTTTTGATGGTCGCTAAACGACAAAAGCGAATCGTTACCATCCCATAAGGTGCCGGTACAATGCATGCCTTTACCTTGTTGATCGATTGCCTTAAAACCGATACGGCTTTTGATATTACTCACTAGGTTACCACCTTCTGGATAGAACGAAATAGAAGCTGCTTCAGGTTTCTCTTTATTCTCGCCAACCGTTAGCTTTTGGGTGTTAATGACTGTGATGTTTTTTTCAAAAAAATGATTGGCTTCCTCATTCTTCATCCAGTTGGTGTAAGCTCTTAACTGGTAGTTGCCGGAAGCAAGCGTAACCGGTAAAGCAAACGAGCCATTGCCATCACCATTTTGCAGTGGAATTTTAGCTTGCGCAATAGGTTTATGTGTTGAATCAAGAAGCTCTATATAAGCCACTTTGCTTAAATCAACAAGTTGATGAGTGGAAGCTTCCACGCAATATATCTTAAACCACATAATCTCACCGGCTATGTAAAAAGTTCTGTCGGTGTGAACATAGATTTTCTCCTGCAGGAAGCTTGGCTTAGACGCTGTAAGCGCTGTATAAGAAACCGCTGAAAGCCTTTGGCAGTAAGCCTTACAGGTAAACAAAGTAAATAAGGAAAATAGTATAGTTATCTGTTTCATCAGTCGAAAGGAATCGTTTGAATAATGGTCAGGGCCAGAAATCGGGCTTAATGTTAGACCCGCTCAACCTGCAGTCCACACATTCTGCTTCGGAGGCATAAAAAGATATAACAGTATTGCCAAATGACATTGCTGGATTGGTTGGCGATAATCCTAAGCCGTTTTTCATAATGTCATCAGTGTTGTTAGCAATCAGCTTTTCCTGGCAGGGCTGCGTATAACCCCAATCAGGAACTTGCAAATGACTGATGAAAATACGTTGCGACTGTATCTGCGATACTTCCATATAACCAACCACCGGCTCACTGGGATTATTTACACAATGAATATTTCCCTTTAATTCTGAAGGCTGCGCATCGAAAATGCTTCCAACACTCTCTGTATTCTTTTTCATTTTTTGTAAAAATGAATAGTTGTCTTTGCTCACGGTGTGTTGCTTCACTATTAGGCTATACAATACACTTAACTGTTGCGAACCGGCAGGTATGTCTATCAAGGGATAAAAAATTTTATCTTCAGACAGTTTTTCTGAAGTGCCGATTAAAATACTTGTAGAGTGTGGCGAATGCCAGCATTTATATAGTGCTGAATCGGCTGCCTGAGTATCGGGAGAGCGAAAGACAACGCCCGTAATTGAATCGTTGGAAGGATCATAAGAATAAACAAGCGAAGTGCTGAAAGCTGAATGAAATTCCCAGGTTTCCTCATCTTCCCACTGATAATACCTTGTGTTGTTTTGCGGGTCGTGCGTATTGATGGCAATGTGTATGCCATCGCTGTTGCGGGTCCAACTAAGGCTGTCAATTGGCGGCGTGCTTTTTACGGGTGTGTAATCTGAAACGTATTCTTTTCCATCAGTTGTAATAATATGAATCCGGTATTGTTCATTACTATTTAGCAATTGAGAAGAAGACGTGTACACACCATTGCCTGTTTCAGAAAGAGGAAAGCTTTCATCGGCATTGCTTTCGATACTTACCTCCGCATTATTTTCAAACACCTGGCTGTTGTTGTTTACGCTGTCGTACAGTGTAGTGGTGCGCGAAAGCGTTATAGTTGTTGGCTCTGTGCCGCTATTAATAAATCCTTCCACCACCAGGTATCCCGTTGGCGGCGAACTGACGGGCGGGTTGTATTTTTCTTTGCAACCTGCTACCAGCGTCCATAACATCGTTGCACACAAGAGGTTTTTCATTTTCGTTTATTTAAAACCGAATATTATAATTGATATAAGGAATAGCAGTTCCAAAGATGGACAGCTTGTAACCATTTACTACGCCGCCTTCAGAAACAAAGTAGACCGAGTAGGGATTCTTTCGTGCGGTTGCATTGTAAACACCGATGGTAAATGAATTATGTGTTCGCTGGTGTACCTTGAAGTTTCCATCTATGTTCAGAGAAAAATCAGTCCGGAAATAATCAGGTATCCGGTAGGCATTACGGTCGGCATACAGCGTTCGTTGCGACCCCGCAAAATAAAATCTTCCAATGGGTAAAGTGATAGGTCGCCCGGTGCTGTACGTTGCATTGAGCGACACGCTTACCCGGTGATTGATGCGATAATTACCAATGAAAGTGAAGTCATGTGGCTTATCGTAATTAGCTGGATAATATCTTCCGCCGTTAATGACCTCTCCTTGTGTAGAATCTGCTTTCAACAAGGTTCTCGAGTAAGTATAGCTAACCCATCCATTCAACTTACCGGTCGTTTTTTTTGCAAAAAACTCTACTCCGTATGCTTTACCTGTAGTGCTCAGGACATCCGTTTCAATATGTGGATTCAGGATCAGCACAGCTCCGCTTTTATAATCGAGATAGTCGTGTATTTTCTTATAGTAAACTTCAACCGAAGTCTCTATGGTATTGGATTTAAAGTTTTTGTAAACACCTGCCGAAAGCTGGTTTCCATACTGTGGTTTGATGTTTAGATCGCTAAGTTTCCAGATGTCGGTTGGCGCAATGGCAGCCGTGTTGGAGAGCACATGAATGTATTGCTGCGAAGTATTGTACGCACCTTTTACCGATAACGTATTCGAGAACGCATAGCGTGCAGATAGCCGTACTTCCGGGCGCTGATAGGTTTTAATAATCTTTCCTTTTCCGAAAAACTCGCTGCCGATAATGGTCTCTTCTGTTTTAGGCGCTTGCGGCACATATTCGTTGGCCTGATAAGGTCCGATAAAATTAAACATGGAATACCGAACTCCGCCTTCAATAGAAAAATCCGGGCTTACTGTGTATTTGTCGCTAATATAAACGGCATTCTCTATCCCTTGCTCTGCCTGCATTTGCTGTGGATTGACCAGCGATTCTTTACCATCGGGTGCATAGTTGCCGGGGTGCAGTTTATATAAAATGCTGTTTAACCCCCACTGCAAAAAATGTTTGTTGCTCAGGTAATAATTGAAGTGTGTTCTGAAGTAATATTGGTTCACATCGAAGCGAAGTGAGTAAGCAGTAAGCGGGTTCTTTATGCTGCTGATGTCGTAATAATAATTGTCGTAACCCGTTGTCACCAGCATGTTCAGCTTGTTGTTATAAACGTGTTTCCATTTTACGGATACATTTCGGTTTCCATAGTTGTAAGTTGTATCGCTGTTTAGGTTAAAGCGATCATCGCTCAAATAACCGGTTACATAAATCGTATTTTTTTTGTCAATTTCATAATTCATTACTGCATTCAAATCGTAAAAACGGGCGCTGCTGTTTTTGTATTGGTCCGGTAATAAATTAAGCAGCCAGCCGGCATATGTCGTTCTGCCGCCAACAATAAAAGAAGCCTTGTTCTTTTTTATCGGTCCTTCCAGGTTAATGCGGCTGGTAAGTAAACCAATGCCGGCAGAGCCAGTGAACTCTTTCTTATTTCCTTCTCGGCTGCTGATGTTTAAAACAGAAGACAAGCGACCGCCATACTGCGCCGGAATGCTGGCTTTGTATAACTCTACATCTTTTACAATTTCGGGGTTGAATGCTGAAAACAAACCGAAGAAATGAGAGGGATTATAAATGGTTGCATCATTAAACAGAATGAGGTTTTGATCGGCAGAGCCGCCTCTTACATTCAAGCCTGTACTGGCTTCGCCAACCGATTTTACGCCCGGCATGGTAAGCACCACCTTCAATACATCTGCCTCGCCAAAGGCAACCGGAACCTGCTTGATAGCGCTAATGTCTATCTTTTGCAAACCCATTTGCAGGCTCTTGATGTTGCTGAGTTTTTCAGAAGAAACAATTACGTTTTTTAAAGTGGTAACTTGGCTTTGCATTGCAATATTGAGCTTGCCATCCGCACGAACCAGCAACTGCCGTTTGGTATCGCGCATGCCAATGCTTTGCACATACAGTGTATGTTTGCCCTTGGTTGTTTGGATAGAAAAATAGCCGTATTGATCAGTAGTCGTGCCTGTTTTTACTTCATCTACATACACCGATGCGCCGATAACGGGCTCGCCCGATTTCAGGTCTTTTACATAACCTGCAAGCGTAAGGTTTGTAGATGATGAGTTTGCTGCAGAAGCGTCTCCAATGGTGTATAAACTGTCTTCTGAAACGGTTTTACCAGGTTGGTTAAAAAGGGCCATCACATTATTGGAAGTATCCTTCACATCAGCGGCCGTTGCAGTAAAAAAAAGCTTGTTCAGTTCCGTTTGAACCAAAATGCCTTTGTTAACGAAAATATGCTTTTCATTGTCTATTGAAAAGCCGATGCCTGTGCCTGCAAACGCAAGCTTCAGAACATCGGGCAAAGGTTTGTCTGTTAAGGAAAGATTGACTTGTAAAGAGTCGAACTGCGTTTTGTTATAATAAAAATCATAGCCGGTTTCTTTCTGTAGTCGATTGAAAAATGAATCTAACACAATATTTTTGTATTCGCCTGAAATGAGCGGCAACATTGGGCTTTGCGCGTTTAAGCGGCTAACAAAAAACAATAAAAAGAGGAATATTGATTGTTTGTAAAGAAGTTTCATTCGTGCGGCTTTAGTAACGGTTTTTTATTGAGCATGTGCATCATACCAGGCGGCTGATCTTGCCAGTGTTTCATCTTTATCGCGGCCAAACTTCATCTTATTTTTCTTCATCCATTGCTGCCATTCTTTTTTCTTATTGAACAGAGAAGCTAAAGCTGCTTTACTGTTTACCGAATGATAAGTATTGTCCTTCCAAACAAAGTAATCTGCCGAGCTGAGAATATACTTTTTAGACAAACCATTGGCAGCTAAATTTTCCTGTACACTGCGTGTTTCTTTTTTCAACAGTCTTGTTTTGCCGTCATACAATACTTCGTAATAACCGGCATTCATATCTTTCGCTCCGGTGCTGTCTTTGGTAAGATGAATGAAAGAATAGCCGGAAGTAGTGAAACATCCGACGCCGCTTTTATGCAACACGATTTTATATAGATGCGGCTCATCATAAATAACAACTTCGCCTTTTACAATATCATAGGCAATAGACACATTTTTGTATTCTACACCATAATAAACCACTGAGCCTTTACCGAAGGGAGCAATGTCAAAAAAAGGCGTTCCGTCCTGTATAGAGTGAGCATAATCTATATACTCAATGCCATTGTACAAGCCAGTTTCAGGGCGCAGAGACTGATGATATAAAGTAACAGCATCGTTATAAGAAATGGAGTTGCTGTCTGCCTTCTGCGCAAATGCCGGGCAGCAGCAAACAACTACAACAAGCGCCATTGTAAACCGAACATTTCCTTTCATGGCTAAGCTATTGAGGGGGTATTTGTCAGCTAATGTAACTGTTATATAGTCACGGTGAAAGTAATTCGGTTGCTCAGCCCCAAATGTTTGTTAAGAGCAATATTTAAATATAAAACGCTCCATCAATTTATAAATCTGATTATCACATTTCGATTACATTGGCCAAAAAATTTCATGCGCTATCAAGCACTACTGTACATTTTACTGGCGGGAATCATGACTACATCCTGTCACAGTAATCAAACCAAATCTACCAAGCCGGATGTACTGGCTTCTAATATAGATTCTTCGGTAAATGCAGCCGATGATTTCTTTGATTATGCCAATGGCAACTGGATAAAAAAGCATCCTATTCCTTCTGATGAAAGCGCCTGGGGTTTGTTTCAGGTGATACCGAACGAAACCTTGCAGCGACTGAAAGATATTAACGAAGAGACTGCAAAAGAAACGCATGCAAAAAGTAGTGCGGAACAGAAGATTGCTGACTTCTGGAAAGCTGCAAATGATACAGTAAAAATTGAACAACTTGGCATCAAGCCTTTGCAACCTTATCTCACCAAAATAGATTCGATACATGATGTGGCTTCCCTGCAATCGGTGATGGCGCAACTGGATGTGATGGGCGTTGGCGGACCTATCTCGTTTTTTGTTCAGCAGGATGCAAAGAACAGTACAGCGCAGGTATTGCAAATGTGGCAAACCGGTTTAGGATTGCCGGAACGTGAGTTTTATTTTAAAACGGATAAAACATCTGTCGACCTCCGCAATGCTTACGTGAAAAATATAACTAAGACCTTAACCTTATTAGGCGCGGATTCAACAAAAGCTACCGCTTCCGCAAAAAATATCCTTACTCTCGAAACTTCGCTTGCCAAAGCCAGTCGCAAGCTGGAAGATTTGCGTGATCCGCTTGTGAATTATAACAAGTATGCAGTGTCAGAACTAAGCAAAGTTTCGCTGCAAATTGATTGGCTAAATTATATGAGCATCTATGGTGTAAAAGGGGCTGATTCTGTTATTATTGGTCAGCCCGAATATTATAAAGAAGCAGGCACAGTGCTACACTCGGCTTCTATAGATACATGGAAAGATTACCTTCGCTATCGTCTGGCAGGCGCATTTACACCTGCGCTTCCCGATGCCTTTGGTAAAGCTGATTTTGAATTCAACAAACTGTTTTCCGGCGCTGTAGAAAGAAAGCCGAGATGGAAGCGTATTATCAGCAATGAACAGGGTGTGATGGGCGAATTGTTAGGACAGATTTATGTAAAAAAGTATTTCAACGACAGTGCGAAAGAACGGTACACAACGCTGGTTGAGAATATTCGCACGGCACTGAAACACCGCATTGAAAATCTTGCCTGGATGAGCGACAGCACCAAACAAAAAGCCTTTACAAAGCTGGCTAAAGTGAATAAAAAAATTGGTTATCCCGATAAGTGGAAAGACTTTTCCTCATTGGATATTTCGGGCGATAACTACTTTCAAAATTTGGTGAATGCAAATGTATTCTGGCACAACTATAACGTAAAGAAATTAGGTAAACCTGTTGATAAGACTGAATGGAACATGTACCCGCAAACCTACAATGCCTACTATGATCCATCGAACAATGAAATTGTGTTGCCGGCTGCCGCATTTATTGTTCCCGGCTATACAGATGCTGAGCTTGATGATGCCGTTGTGTACGGCTATATGGCGGCTTCAACTATCGGCCATGAACTAACGCATGGATTCGATGATGAAGGAAGACAATTTGATGCCGATGGCAACTTGAAAGAGTGGTGGACAGCACAGGATTCTGCACAGTTTGTTAAGCGTGCAAAAGTGTTGTCTGACCAGTACAGCCGTTTTGTTGCAATCGATACTTTTAAAATAAATGGCAAAGCCACACTTGGTGAAAATATTGCCGATTTAGGTGGTGTTTTATTGGGCTTTGACGCGTTTAAATTAACGGATGAATATAAGAAAGGAGAGAAGATAGCTGGCTATACACCAACGCAGCGTTTCTTCTTAGGATATGCGCTTAGCTGGTTAGAAAATGAGCGCCCAGAATCGTTGCGGACACAAGTGCTAACTGATGTGCATTCGCCTGAAAAGTACCGGGTATTGGGACCGCTTACCAATGTCGATGCTTTTTACGAAGCGTTCAATGTGAAGCCGGGAAATAAGATGTATACACCGGATAGTTTACGGGCAAGGATTTGGTAATAAACACGTCCCACGAGTTGTAAAATAAAGCGCAGATGAAGGCAATTTATCTGCGCTTTGTTTTATTTTTTACTTTTCCTCTTTGTACTGTTTTTATTAATTCTTAGTAATACAATTTTTTTGATAAGATCAAGCGGCATTGGTTTATCAATAGGAAATTTAACTGAGCCTTTGCAGCTTTGTATTTAGATAATTCTTCTTTAAACTCTTCAATGCCGAACGGCGTTGGATAAAAGCCGATATGGTGTTGAATGCCCCGAAATGAACCAGCTTCCATTCCATGTGAAAGCGGGAATGCCATAGGCAATGGTCTCTTTGGCAGCAGGTGCCGCTTGCTTTACGGCACTTCTTACCTGTTGTAAAATAGCCTGCACTTCAGCAGGATAACTTTCGATATAAGCATCGATAGTAATAAACTGGTTCATAGGCAGCTAAATTTCAATGAAGTGATAAATGATATCGTAAATTCAGAAAGCTAAGTTATCATTTTCCTTCTTCATTTGTGAATTAACGCGGCGTAAAAGTCAGGTATCACTTTTGTTTTCTTTTCTGAAAAAAATATATGGACAGCATTAATCAACAACAACAGGAAGAGAACTACAAAGACCTTTATGGCGAAGAAGCTACGAAGAAAATAAAGACACTAACCGACAGCGCCAAAACATGTTTTTTCTGCACAAACATCACTGCCGGAAAGCCGTTTTCTACACGCCCGATGTCGGTGCAAAAAGTAGATGATGAAGGTAACTTTTGGTTTCTTAGTGCCAACGACAGTCATAAGAACGAGGAATTGATTTCGGACCACTCTGTGCAACTGTTATTTCAGGGATCTTCTTACTCCGATTTCCTGAATATTTATGGAACGGCTTCCGTTTCGCAGGACAAAAAAAAAATTAAAGAATTGTGGGAACCAATTTTAAAAACATGGTTTACCGAAGGTGTGGATGATCCCCGCATTTCAGTGATAAAAGTAGAACCGGCAGAAGGTTATTATTGGGATACAAAACACGGACAGGTAGTGGCGTTTGCCAAAAGACTGGCAGGCGCTGCTATGGGCAAAACCATCGATGATTCAATAGAAGGAAGCCTGAAAGTATAGTTTGTTTGCAAGAAAATATTTAAAATAAAAAGGACAAGCCTTGCTTCTTAAAGCAAGGCTTTTTTATAAAAAGCAAGAAATTACAAAATAATATTAGTTAGCTAACCGGAAGCTCAATAGTAAAGATAGCCCCTTCGCCTTCTTTCGTTTCTGCAGCAATGGTGCCGCGGTGTTGACGCGTAACGATATCATAGCTCAAACTCAAGCCCAGACCAGTCCCTAGCCCTGTTGGCTTAGTTGTATAAAAAGGCTGAAAAATTTTATCAATCACCGACTGTGGTATTCCATTGCCATTATCTCTTACAACAATTTCTACAACGTCGTCTTTCTTTTTCGTTGTTACCCAAACGGTTGGCTTGTAATCTTTGTTATCGATGTTTTGTTTCTTTTCATTCACGGCATAAAAAGCGTTATTGAAAAGGTTCAATAGCACTCTGCCCATGTCTTGCGGAACAACATTGATAACCCCGATGCTGCTGTCAAAATCAGTCTGCATTGTTGCGTTGAACAATTTATCCTTTGCACGCAGTCCATGGTAGCTTAGCCGGAGGTATTCATCTGCCAGCGCGTTGATGTTAGTTGCCTCCATCTGTCCCGTATTCTTACGCGAGTGCTGCAACATGCTTTTTACAATCGCATCGGCACGCTTTCCGTGCTGGGCTATGCGAAGCAGGTTTTGTTCTAAATCTTTTGCAATCAGTTCTACTTCCTCCGCATTTCCATTCTTCATTTCCTGTTTCATCTCTGTAATCAATTCAGCACTTACTTCGCTAAAATTATTCACGAAGTTTAGCGGGTTCTGTATCTCGTGTGCGATGCCAGCGGTAAGCTCTCCCAGGCTTGCCATCTTTTCGCTTTGTATCAGTTGCGCCTGTGTTGATTGTAGCTCTTCTAATGTGTGTTCCAGCTCTTCTTTTTGTTTCGTTAGTTCTGCCGTGCGCTGGGCTACCTGTATCTCCAGCTTATCGTTCATTGCGGAAATGATTTTATTATTCTGCTCTTCCTGCAATGCCTTTTGCTTGGCTTTGTTTAATTCTTTATCCTGGTTTCTTATTACAAGCCAAACCCCTAAACCCCAGATAACAGAGAACGATCGGAAAGCGTTGATGGTACTTCCCCATTTATTATGAAACGAAGGACTAACCCAGTTTAGCAATGTAGAGAAAACAGAAATGATGACATAGGGTAAAATAGCGTTGAGTAAAAGTCTGGACTTTTTCAGCTCTGGTCTCGAATAAAGAAGCCATGCCAAGGTAGCGAGTGAAGCGCCACTTATCACAGCGAGAAGTGTTTTTACATAATGATTATCGCTTGCCAGGCTCAACGCCAGAAGACCAATGCTGATATACATGGCGCCCAACAATAGGCTGCTCCATTTAGCTTCATAGTCACTACCCTTTAGTGTACTGCGCAGAGAGCGAACAATGATAATAATGTAGATAAAATCTAAAGACATAAGCCGGAAGATTTAGCAAGGAACGAACGGCAAAGATGATGATAAGCAGCATTCATCGCAGCCATGAATTTTATGAAAGCATTCGGGTGTAAATCTATCTTAAGTTTTTGAACGGATTTTAAAACTGTAATTTTCGTTTGCAGATTTCATTTGGATTCAGGTTTGTTATAAGTTCGACTATAAAAGATATAACGATGAACACATTATCGGGTAAAGTGGCTTACATCACCGGCGGAAGCAAGGGCATTGGTTATGGCATCGCCAAAATATTATTGGACAATGGAATGAAAGTAGCCATTACAAGTCGCAATTTACAAGCTGCAAAGGAGGCTGCTAAATCGCTAAGTGAAGACGAGTCGAATGTATTAGCCCTAGTGTCAGATGTGAGTTCGATGGAATCGGAAAAGAAAGCGGTTGAGCAAGTGATTAGTCATTTTGGTCAGTTAGATGTGCTGGTTGCCAACGCAGGTGTTGGTCATTTTGCGAACATTGAAACCTTATCGGAAGAAGAGTGGAAAGCAACTATTGATACGAACCTCACGGGTGCGTTTAATAGTGTGAAAGCGGGTTTGGAACCATTGAAAAAAACAAAAGGTTATATCATTACGATTGCTTCATTGGCAGGCACCAATTTCTTCGTCAATGGTTCGGCATACAATGCAAGCAAGTTTGGCTTGGTTGGTTTCACGCAAGCGATAATGTTAGATCTACGGCAATATGGAATTAAGGTGACGACTATTATGCCCGGCTCGGTGGCTACTCATTTTAGCGATCACACGCCAACAGAAGCAGATGCATGGAAGATACAGCCGGAAGACATCGGGCAGATGGTAGCAGACCTGCTGAAGATGAATCCGCGCACGCTGCCTAGTAAGATAGAAGTAAGACCTACAATTCCAGGTAAATCATAATTGCATGCTTGTGGCAGACAGCCTTCTAATTGTCGTGTTTGCACATTGCCTGCAGTTGTTTTTTATGTGAAGTTTGCATCTGTAAAAACAATAGAACAAATAATATGGAAACAGCAAACAAAGATGTGATTACGGTAGAGGTTATTGTGAATGCACCCGTTGAAA
>CAZZZH010000093.1:0-15457 GCA_964658445.1 Ilyomonas sp. | reverse complement strand
TTGAAAAAAGAGAAACAACCAACAGAACAACGACTCATTTTTGTAGAGCATTTTCCGGTTTATACGTTAGGCAAAAGTGGCAAGCCGGAACACATGCTGCTAAACGAGCAACAGCAACTTGATAAAGGCGTTGAATACATTAACACGAACAGGGGAGGAGACATAACCTTTCATGGTTATGGCCAACTGGTTGGCTATCCGGTATTGGATCTGGACACTTTTAAAACAGATTTAGGATGGTACTTGCGTAGCCTCGAAGAAGTTATCATTCTTACCCTGGGCGATTACGGCTTGCAAGGTGAGCGAAGCAAAGGTGAAACAGGTGTGTGGCTGGATGCAAATAAGAAAGGCAGTGAAAGAAAGATATGCGCGATGGGTATCCGTTGCAGCCGCTGGATAACCATGCACGGATTTGCTTTGAATGTAAATACCGACCTAAATTATTTTTCTAACATTGTGCCCTGTGGTATCGTGGATAAAAAAGTTACGTCTTTGCAAAATGAATTGGGCAAAAGCGTTGACATGAAAGAAGTGAAAGAACGGGTGACAAAGAATTTTGAAACTGTGTTTGATATCGCGCTTACTACCGGCTCAGAATACGTGCAAAACGACTTACATCAGCCAGGGGTTCAATAGGACAGTCATACAATAAGTGCTGCGCCAACTGGCAAGCAAAAAAAGGCGCCAGCGAGCAGCCTTTGGTTCCCGTTCCGTTTAAGATGCCAACTGAAGAATGTATCGGGTGCAAGCCTGCAAAAGGTCGCCTCTCTACATTCGCCGGACGCTCCGATGCTATATGGTCAACAGTGCTAAAAGGCAGTCGCAGCCAGTACTTCAGGTGTTCTTCTGTTTTTTTTCTAAAGTCTTCAGTAGGTTGCAGATCGTTATAATTCCAGATGTAATTCGACCCAACCCAAAACAAGTCTTTCTCTTTCCAAGGCACAATGTTAAGACCTTGTTTGTAAATATTTGCCGGTGATAAATCAGGTATGTTTATCAGTAACGCTTCGCCTTTATTAAAAGCAAAAGGCAGCTTATTAAAATATGGATTTTGTGCAGCCGCCGTTCCATCACAGAAAATAATTTTATAAGCGTGAATGTCCTCGTATCTTATTCCTTCCTTACTTATATTACATTTCGCTAAATCAAATTTTGTTTCGTACAATGCATTATTCTTTTGCAATTGCTTTCGCCACAAGCTAAGCCAGTTTTGTACATCAATAAGGTAACAGGGATCAATCTCTCCAACTCCATAGTTAAACCTGAATGTCTCTTCGTATTGGCCTGTATCGTTTTGTAGTTTTAATAGTTCCGGCTCTTTTATTATGCGACTTTCAAATGCCTCTTTCATTTGCGGTGTAGCAAAAAAATCAAGCACATTGCATTGGCGAATGAGAGTTGTATTAAACTCATCTGACAAGTTAGTATAAGCCTTTAAAGCAAAGGAAAGCAGTTCATCAATCAACCATGTTTTTACAACGCGCCGGCCCGTTACCGGGTTAATAATGCCACTTGCCACATAGCTTGCAGCACGTGGATTCAGTTCATCAATTACGCAGATTTTACTGCCTTCTTTTAAAAGATAATAACTGAGAAAGCTGCCACAGATGCCTTGCCCAACGATTATGTAATCCAGCATTCAACAACAATTTACTGTAAAGCAAAGCAACTATCTGTTGCCAATAACAAACGAATTATTTTGTTCTTGTTAAACGTTGAGGCAAAATATTTTGTATAGCATTTTTTGGAAGGCAATTTTTTTTATTGAATCAAAAAAAATTTTTTGTTCTAAATATTCTTCTATTTTTGACATGTTTTTTAAGGGTTTAGGGTTGAAAAAATTTCCTGTTTCTACAGGAAATTTCTTTTATATAACACCTTGTTTTGTTCTCTACTCTTTCACTTCTATTTCGTTCTTTAAAACTTCACTGGTATATAAATTGAGCTAACGAGACCTGCATTGCAACTACAATTGCAAGCTAATAAATAATGAAGAAAAAGACATTGCCAGGCAAATCTAAAAAGTTCTCAAAGGCAATACCTGCGCCGTTTTCAGACTATCCTCGTTGTGCAGGAATACTCTTGTCGATTACTTCATTGCCTTCGCCTTTTGGTATTGGCGACTTGGGTCCGCAGGCATATCTGTTTGCCGACTTTCTTAAGCGGAGTCAGCAAACCGTATGGCAAATATTGCCGCTTAATTCTACATCGTCTTCGCAAGGGTTTTCACCTTACAGCTCTGATGGCAGCTTTGCCGGCAATAATTTATTGATAAGTCCTGAAAGGTTGGTAGAAGATGGCTTGTTGAATAAAGAAGACATAAGAAAATTCACTCTCAATAATAACGCGAGAACTGATTATGAATTAGCCAGTAGTATCAGGATAGAACTATTTGATAAAGCTTATAACAATTTTCTAAAGCAGCCTTCCAAGCATGCACTTTTTACTTCTTTTTGCGATGAAGAGAAGGCCTGGCTTCACGATTATGCTTTGTTCATTGCTCTAAAAAAAATTAACGCTGGCAAAGGCTGGAGTGAATGGACGGATGAATATAAATTCAGAAATGAAAAAACGCTGGAAGCTTTTGCTGGTAAGTATTCTGAAGAAATAGCAAAAGTAAAATGGCAGCAGTTTATTTTTCACAAACAATGGTTTGAATTAAAAGAGTATTGCAATAAGTCTGGTATAAAAATATTGGGCGATTTGCCCTTTTATGTGGCGTATGATTCGACTGATGTTTGGGCGAATCAACATCTTTTTAAATTGGACAAGGATGGAAAGCAATTAGCCGAAGGTGGAGCACCGCCTGATGACTTTAATGAGAACGGCCAACGTTGGGGAATGCCGGTTTATCGCTGGGATGTTGTTCAAAATGAAAACTTTGACTGGTGGCTTAGAAGAATGAAAAAAAATATTGCACTGTTTGATCTTTTACGCCTTGATCATTTTCGCGGTTTCTCGGCCTATTGGGAAATAAAATCCAGGGCGAAATCGGCCAAGGAAGGCGAGTGGAAACCAGTGCCTGGCAAGAATTTTTTTGCATTGTTGCAAAAAGAAATAAGCAGTTTGCCTCTAGTTGCTGAAGACCTCGGTTCGATAAACGAGCCGGTGATCCAGCTTCGCAATCAATTCTACCTTCCAGGTATGATTATACAGCAATTGGGGTTTGGTGAAGATATGCCGGAAAGTAGCGCTGTGCCGCATCATCATTATAAAAACGCCGTCGTTTATACGGGCAACCATGATAACAACACGACACTTGGCTGGTTTACTTCATTGCCTGATAAACTGCGGTTAAACATTTCGCGTTATACCAATGAAAAAGTTTCTGACAAGAATATCTGCGAAGTAATGAGCCGTTTGATATATGGTTCGGTTGCAAAGCTGGCCATACTTCCGGTGCAGGATTTATTACAGCTTAACGAACATGCTCGGATGAACAGTGTGGCGGATGGCGATAAAAGCTGGAGCTGGAGAATGCCCGCAAAATCATTAACCGAAAAAATAGAAGAGAACCTACAGGATCTTTGTTATTTATTCGACCGGCAAAGACAAGATAGACAATAAAAAAGAGGAGAAATAAATTTTCTCCTCTTTTTTATTGTTGATACATCAACACTAAAGATCTGTCGTACTAAAGGTATCGCCTTGGGTGATGTCTCCGGTATCGTATCCCTTTTTAAACCACTTCATGCGTTGCGCCGAAGTGCCATGTGTAAAGGCATCCGGCACCACATAGCCCTGTGTTTCTTTTTGCAGACGGTCGTCGCCAATAGCATTAGCTGCGTTGAGGGCTGCTTCGATATCGCCGGGTTCTATCACGGTTTTGTTTTGATCAGATGCAGAATGTTGCTGGGCTTCGTAATGCGCCCATACGCCGGCTAAAAAGTCGGCTTGCAGCTCTAACCGTACAGACAGTGCATTCATTTCTTGCTCCGATACTTGCCCGCGCTGCGCATCTACTTTGTCGGTAATGCCCAGTAAGTCCTGTACATGATGACCCACTTCATGCGCTATCACATAGGCATCTGCAAACTCACCCGAAGCGCCGAAGCGGTCAGACAGTTCATTAAAGAAAGAAAGATCGAGATACACTTTTTTATCAGCCGGGCAATAGAATGGACCAGTAGCCTGGCTGGCTCCGCCACACCCGCTTTGGGTGCTGCCATCAAACAATACCAAAATAGGATCGGTATAAGTGCGGTTCATTTTCTGAAACAATTGTCCCCATATATCTTCTGTTTCTGCTAATACGGTTCTTGCAAACTTTGTTGTTTGATCATCGGCCGGTACAGCAGATTGCTGTGTCTGTTGTTGATCTGGCGCATTGTTCAAAACCGCGTTGGGATTGCCTCCCAGAAGATAAATAATAAAGGCAATAACTAAAGTGCCAACTCCGCCGCCAATGGCTAAGCCGCCACCGCTGCCACGCCGGTCCTCTACATTATTGCTTTCACGTCCGCCTTGCCAAAGCATATTTCGTTGTATTTATAGATAATGAAATTAATCTTCCGGTTGAATGTTCAGCGCATCATCGTCTACAAATTCTTCCTGCTCGCGCGGGTGGTTATCATATTCCTTCAGGGTTGTGTACTCGGCATCGCCGGTCGGTGCCTGATCGCTAAGTATCGAGTAATCTTCAGTGCCTTCGCGCACCGGGTTATCGCCATTGGTTACCTTATCGTCAGCATCGTAACTATGGTCGTACTCGCCCATGTTTTTATTCTTTGGATCCACATTGCTCATAAATTTTATTATTAGAAAAAGAGAATGGAAAAAACCATACCAGAGAAGGTGGGTTAGGAGTAAAATAAATTGCGAAGCAAAATATCACCGGTTGAATGTGTTGTAATCCTATTAACGCAGTTATGGTACATATCAAATGATCTGAGTTACCTTGGTGTGTAGGTGCTGCACGCACTAAACGACATCATTTGCCTCAATCTTCAGCCGCGAATTAATCTAATGACGGTTTCAGCGCCTTGCAATTCTTCCTCATTGGAATCTTTTACAATGAGGTTCTGCTTTCTGTGTAGAATCAGTACCAACGGCTGTTTTATATTTTACTTATAGAAAACGTCTTTTTATTCATTATGATAAATCTTAACTTTGCATCCCCGTATAAAATGAACGGGGTTTATTATGGACGAAAACAATATTGTAAACACAAACGCTGAACAGCAGGAGCCTGGTACCGCGGCTGAACAACCGCAGAACGAAGCTACAGCGACAACAAATGAACCTGCCGAAACCGAACAACCACAGGCAGTCGCCCCGGCTGAACAGGTAACTGAACCAGCAACCGAGCCTGCTGAAACGGACCAACCCTCTGCAACTGAAAACAAGCCGGACACTTCTGCCGTAAAGATTGAAGAACCGGTAAAAGAAACCTTAGCCGCCCACGACGACTTTGACTGGAGTATCGACAAACGTAATGTGGCTCAATACAGCAAAGAGGATCAGAACAAGTACGACCGCGTTTACGAAGATACCTTCATACAGATTGAAGATGGTGAAATTGTAAATGGAACTGTGGTTGCCATGACCAAAACAGATGCTGTGGTGAACATCGGTTTTAAAAGCGATGGTTTGATCTCTTTGAATGAATTCAGAGATACACAAGGCGTAAAGGTTGGCGATGTGGTAGAAGTTATGGTGGTAGAAAAAGAAGACCGCCAGGGGCATCTTCACCTAAGCCGCAAGAGCGCCCGCATCTTCCGCGCGTGGGAGCGTATTGTAGAAGTACACAAGACCGGCGAAGTTGTAACGGGTATTGTTACCAGCAAAACCAAAGGCGGCTTGATCGTAGATGTCTTTGGTATGGAAACTTTCTTGCCAGGCTCGCAGATTGATGTAAAGCCAGTAACTGATTACGACCAGTTTGTGGGTAAGACAATGGAGTTTAAAGTGGTGAAAGTAAATGAAGCCATTAAGAACGCCGTGGTCTCTCATAAAGCATTAATTGAAAGCGATATTGAAGCACAACGTGCACAAATTATCTCCAAGCTTGAAAAAGGCCAGGTGCTGGAAGGTGTCGTGAAGAACATCACCGACTTTGGCGCTTTCATGGATCTCGGCGGTTTGGATGGTTTGTTATATATCACCGATATTTCGTGGGGTCGCATCACGCATCCTTCAGAAGTGTTGAAACTGGATCAGAAGCTGAACGTTGTAGTGCTTGATTTTGACGACGATAAAAAGCGCATTTCACTTGGTCTAAAACAACTCACTCCACATCCGTGGGATGTGTTGCCTGAAAATATTCATGAAGGTGCAACCGTGAAAGGTAAAGTCGTAAACATTGAAGACTACGGCGCTTTCTTAGAAATTATGCCGGGTGTAGAAGGTCTGGTGCATGTAAGCGAAATTACCTGGGCAAATACACCAATCAATGCGAAAGAATTCTTTAAGCTTGGCGATGAATACGAAGCGAAAGTAGTGACGCTGGATAAAGACCTGCGCAAGATGAGTCTTTCTATCAAGCAACTGACAGAAGACCCATGGAGCACAATAGAAACTCGCTATCCTGAACATAGCAAGCACAAAGGAACCGTAAAAAATATCACTCCTTACGGCGTGTTTGTAGAACTGGAAGCAGGCATTGGCGGTATGATCCATATTTCCGATCTAAGCTGGCTGAAGCGATTTAACCATCCTTCTGAATACACAAAGGTGGGTTCTGAAATCGACGTTATCATTTTATCTATCGATAAAGACAACCGCAAGCTCCAGTTAGGTCATAAACAATTGGAAGAAGATCCCTGGAATGCACTTGAAGACACTTTCGCTGTAGGCAGCCTGCACGAAGGAACGGTAGTTCGCAAAGACGATAAAGGTGCTTTGGTTCAGTTGCCGTATGGTCTGGAAGGCTTTGCACCTAACCGTCATCTTTTGAAAGAAGATGGCAAAAGCGTAGCACAGGATGAAACCGCAGAGTTTATGGTTATTGAATTTGACCGTAACGAAAAGCGGATTGTTCTAAGCCATGCACGCATCTGGGAACAGGCAAAGGCTGAAGAAAAAGAAGCCACCCGCAAAGCAGAAAGAACAGAATCTGAAAATGCTAAAAAAGCAGTAAAGAATATTCAAAGTAAAGTGGAAAAAGCAACGCTTGGCGACTTAGGTGCCTTAGCAGAAATAAAAGAAAAACTGAAGAAGGAAGAAGGCAAATAAACTTTTGGAAGTTTTCTGATAGAAAGCCCCGCGTGATGTCGGGGCTTTTTTTATTACCCTTTTGAGAGATGAAAAATTTTGGCCTCAGGTTTGAATTACAAACATGAAAAATTCATTGTCATGACCGAGAACAATACTTATAACTGGATTAACTTGTTACTTGATTTTTTATTGATCGTTACTTTATGTCTTACGTTTGTTCAAAAGTAAAGGCCGCTTTTCATAAAAATTTTTATCTCTTTTTTTGAATTCTTTTGGTTTTCATAGCCAATACCAGCGCTTTATCTTCGTTGTAAAGCAACCTAATGTCAGCACCGGTTTTTTACACTATTCATAATCATACCTTTTGGCTTTCTCCGCAACGTTGCCTCTTTTGGGAGCAGCAGCAAAGCCTTATTGTTTCTGACCTGCATTTAGGAAAAACGGGTCACTTTCGCAAGATGGGAATTGCTGTTCCGCAGGCAGTCTACAAAGAAGATCTGCAACGTCTGTTCAGCGAAATACAATATTACAAACCAAAGCAACTTATCATTGTCGGCGACCTTTTTCACAGCAAGGAAAATAAAGAAATGCAACTCTTTATTAAATGGCGAAACGATTTATCCAATATTCATTTTATTCTTATCAAAGGCAATCACGATATTTTGAAAAACGAATGGTATGAACAAGCCAATCTTACTGTAGTTGAGCAACAACTTTGTATAGACCAATTTATTTTTACGCATGATGCTACTACGGTAAACTGTACTGGAGTAGACGAGCCATATGTGTTAAGTGGTCATGTGCATCCGGGTGTAATGATCAGAACCGGCAGCAAACAATCCATGTCATTTCCCTGTTATCATTTTAGTAAAACATCTGCTATCATTCCGGCTTTCAGCAAGTTCACGGGTGTTTATATCACACCCAAACAACCGGGCGATGCTGTGTTTGCAATTATCAATCAATCGGTGATACGGGTATAAAAAAAGCAGCTTCGACAGCTGCTTTTTTTATAAGTAGGAACTAAATTAAAACGGAAGATCATCCATCGGTTCTGTAATCTCCTGAGGCTGCTGTGATGCCGGCTGCTGCGAAGATTGAGTGTTATAATTATTGTTATAACCATAAGATGAGCTTTGCGCATTTTCGTTTGGCATACCACCTTCATTGCCGCCTTTCGTTCCCAACAACTGAACACTTTGCACACGAAGTGTAAGAGAACTTGCTGTGGCACCATCCTTAGTCGTGTAGTTGCGCACTTCCGGAGAGCCTTCCACATATACCTGGGTTCCTTTTTTCAGATAAGGCGCGATAGCAGTACGGTCAGTCCAGTACGCACATTCAACCCAAATGGTTTTATCTTTTTGAACACCCAGGTTGTCTTTAAACTTCTCGGTATGCGCTACGCTGAAGTTAATGACCGTTTTGTTGTTCACCGTGTTTACGGTGCAATCTTTTCCCAGATTGCCGATGGCTGTTAATTTTATCATGTGTTTAATTTTAAACTCTTTGCTAAGGCAATACTACTCATTTTACCCGACATAATGTTCCTCTATCAAACTGCCGCCAACCTTAAAAAATTTTAATCTAAATCGGTACAAATTAAAATACCATTAAATAACCTGAAAATTTAACAAGTTTTATTTTTTTAATTCAGGGATACTGTATCTTGTCTCGTCATTCATAAAATGAATCTGCAATAAAGTTTCAAAAGACAATAAGAATCAGGAATTCAATAACATGAAAAAGGCTCCTGCAACTTACAAAAAGAATCAAGGTTCGACATTTTTTATTTAGTAAAAACATCCAAAATCGTAATTATGGAAAATTCGTACAAAATTTTATTGGCAGAAGATGAACCTAGACTTAGTCAGGTTATTCAGGAACAATTAAGTATTCACGGCTTTGAAACAGACGTTGCTTTTGATGGCAACGTAGCTGAGAAATTGTTTAAACAACACGAATATTCATTGGTGTTGTTGGACATCAACCTCCCTTACAAAAACGGCCTTGCTTTGTGTAAAGAATTTCGGGAAGCCAACAGCCAGGTTCCTATCATTATGCTGACTGCCCTTGGCGAAATGGATGACAAAATCAATGCATTCAGCTATGGCGCCGACGACTATATTGTGAAGCCTTTCCATTTCGATGAATTATCGGCAAGAATCAAAGTTTTTCTTAAACGCGCAGAGAACGTAATTCTGCCGACTGAGAAAATTGTAATTGCCGATATGGAAATTGATATTGAGAATAAACTGGTATCGCGCGATGGTAAAAACATTAACCTTACAGCTAAGGAATTTTCCTTGCTTTTGCTCTTGTCTCGCAACAAGGGTAAAGTGGTAAATAAACAGGATATTCTTGAAAAAGTATGGGAACTAAGCTTTGATACCGGCACCAATACAATCGAAGTTTACATTAGCTTTCTCCGCAATAAAATTGACAAACCTTACCATCAAAAACTAATTCATACAAAACCCGGTTTCGGCTATTATGTAAAAGAAACAGCATTGTAGATGAAGCTTCGGTTCCGTTTTGTTATTATTTTCAGCTTGCTGTTTTCATTGCTGATGATCGGCTCTGTGTTTTTAATCTACCTTCTTTTCGGCAACGCAAGAGAGAAAGATTTTGACAAGAGACTGTGGGCGCAGGCATATGCCACATACAGCAGGCGGTACCATTTCTCAATGCCCGATTCTGTGCGCAAAATTGTGGCTTCCTACCATACTAATACCCTAACCTTGCAGCAGGTAATTATTTTAGACGAAGCTGGCACCGAACAATACCGATATAATACAAAAGATAGCGCCTCTGCTGATATTCTGCTACTGAAGCGGGTAAAACAGCAGAGGCTGATTTATTATAAATCCAAGAATAACATAGAAGGCGTTATCTTGTATATACCATCGCCTCACCCCGCGTATGTAGTCGCTTCAGGTTACGACAGAACCGGGAGGTTGAGGGTAAGTAACCTAAGACATATTCTGACGATAGTGGCACTAATTGGCATTTGCTTAATTATGTGTTCTGCCTTTGTTATTTCAAACCTTGTTACGCGCCCTTTAACCAGGCTGGGTCTTCAAATGCAAGGAATATCAGAAAACAACTTGCAGGAAAGAATCAAGATTAAGCCCGGCCGGCTGAACCATGAAGAGTCTCAAATTGCCATTCACTTTAATGCTATGCTCGACAGACTGGAAAGAGCCTTCGAGCTACAGCGAAGTTTTGTGCACCATGCCTCGCACGAATTACGCACACCTCTGGCTTCTATGCTTCTGCAAACAGAGCTGGCGTTGAGCAAAAACTTAACTATTGAAGAAGCCCGAAGCGTACTCGAATCGCTGAAAGATGACCAGCAGGAAATGGTTGAGCTTACCAACTCGCTTCTGCTCTTGTCGCAATACGAAAGATCGAACACATCGCAAGAATGGCCTGTGCTTCGGCTGGATGAATTGCTGTACGAAACGATGAGCATGGTAAAGCGGATGCTGCCTAATGTGAATGTGTCGCTTGAGTTTGCACAAGTACCAGAAAACGAATTGTTCCTATCGATAAAAGGTAATGATTCGCTGATCCGTTCTGCCTTTAGAAACCTTATTAAAAACGCATGGTTATATAGTGATAATAAATCGGTAGCGGTAACCATCGACGTTACGGCTACAGATATCTATCTGCACTTTGATAATAATGGAAAACTATTATCTCTTGAGGAACAGGAGCGATTGTTTGTGCCTTTTTTCAGGGCTTCCAATTCTACATCTAAGAAAGGCTTTGGCTTAGGGTTGAATATTATACAACGCATTATAACTATGCACAAGGGCAGCGTTGGCTATATTATTTATAACAACCTTAACCGCTTTACGCTTCAATTTCCCAAGCTGTCTTCGGCTATGATTGCTTCATAAATGAAAGACACCCTTGTTGATTGCCTGCAAGGCTTGTGTTTTGTATTGACCATCGATCAGAAAAGAAATGTTGTGCCGGCTGCCACCATAGCTGACCATGCGCACCGGTATCGATTGCAAGGCATCAAAAATGTTTTTTAATACCTCCGGCGTTTCTGCTATTTCGTTGCCCACAATGGAAACGATGGTCTGCCCAGCTTGCCACTCTACCGAGCCGAACGGCTCTACTTCTTTAATGATTTCTTTTAGATGACTATCATTGTCTATGGTAACGGATACTGCCACTTCGGAAGTGGTTATCATATCAATGGGCGTACGGTATTTTTCAAACACTTCGAATATTTTCCGAAGAAACCCATAGGCAAGCAACATGCGGCTGCTCTTGATATTGATGGCAATAATGCCGTCTTTTGCTGCTACTGCTTTGATGCCAGTACTATCTGCCGAAGCGGCAATAGTAGTGCCTTTGGCCTGTGGTTGCATCGTGTTCAAAAGCTTTACTGGAACATTGGCCTGCTGCGCTGGCCAGATGCAGGTTGGATGTAAAATCTTCGCACCAAAATAAGCCAGCTCGGCGGCTTCGTCGAAACTTAATTGTTCGATGGGCACAGTCTTGTTGACAATGCGAGGATCGTTGTTGTGCATACCATCTATGTCGGTCCAGATCTCGCAGACGGAAGCGTGAATGGCGGCGGCCAAAAGAGATGCTGTGTAATCGCTTCCGCCGCGTTTCAGGTTATCAACCTCGCCTCTTGCATTGCGGCAGATATAACCCTGCGTGATAAATAAATTTCTATCGCTGTGCTCGCTCAAGAGCTTATTCAACCTGTATTGTATGGTAGCCAACTCGGGCTCTTCATTGGTATCAATACTCATGAACTCGAGCGCCGGCAACAGGAGATGTTTGATGCCTTGTTCTTCTAAATAAACACTAAACAGCTTGGTGCTAAGCAATTCGCCCTGCGCGAGGATATCTTTATATAAAGCGTCGCTAAAAGATATGCGCAGGATGATATTGAGAAAATCGAAGTGTTCTTTAATGATGGCGGACGCTTTAATAAATGCCTCTTCTTTTTCTACCAGAAGCGAAGCGAAATGCCCATAGTGCTGCTGCAACTCTTCGATGACCTGCTGCGCCTTTACCCGATTGCCGCCGGCAATAGCGTCACTGATAGAAACCAAGGCATTGGTGGTGCCGCTAAGGGCGCTGAGCACTACGATTTTGGATTCTTTATCGCTGGTGATTAAACGGGCAACTTCGTGCATACGTTCGGGCTTGCCAACGCTGGTGCCGCCAAACTTCATTACTTTCATACTGCTTATTGTAAGGGTTGCAAAAGTATTGGCTTCGGGTAAACGACGAGTGAAAAAAATAAATGCTGATTTGCTGCCGGTTGGTTGTCCCTTTCTTGTCTCGTAACTTCCTATTTGGTATGCTATTTTACAAATTGAGTGTCCCCGCGCCATTTTCATGTCTCGTCTTTTATCATTTCTGTCTGCTCGCGCCACACTTCTGTTTCCACTTTTACCATTTCTGTCTCTTCTTTTGAGGTTGTCGCTTCATTCGTTCAACCTTTTTCTATTCTCTATAACTGTTGTTCGGCTGTTTGTTCGCCTTTGCATTTTTTTCTAAAAAATGCAACCTGCAAAGAAGAAGCGGATTCTGCGTATTGAACAAACCCGGTGCATGTTAGTGGCAAAACAACCCGCTTCTTATATGTTGTTCCGTTTTTCCATAGCTGTGGCGACTGCGTGGGCATCGGCATCGCCCTGCTGATGGAGATGCCGGATGATGCCGGCATAACTTTCTTCGTCGCGGTTCTGACTGAGCTTGAAAACGTGTTGGAGACTGGTGATCTCGATTTCGAAAGCGATGATGTGCCGCATGAGCGATGAGACATAGCCAGGCTTCATGTGCTGAACCAATGATGGCGACTGCGGGGCTTCGAAGGTTTTGGTCAGCTTCACGAGCAAATTATACAACTCGGTTTCGCCGGTGAAACGCAATTTTCCACCTGCATGTACGGCACTATAATTCCAGGTACTGGCAACGTTTTGCTGCTTGTACCAGCTTGCACTAACGTAAGTGTTAGCACCGCTGAAAATGGCGAGAACGTTTTCGTTTTGCACGAAAGCTTCAGTATGCGTTTGCCCACGCATGATGTGACCCTGCAGGTAGGTTTTGTTTTCTTTCTCTTCTATCAAAACAGGAACATGGGTGGCAACGGGAAGATGATTATAGCCGCATCCGCATAGAGTAATGAAGGGATGCGCCTTCATAAAAGCCATTACTTCACTTTGGTGGCCAGCTTCAAAATGAGGAAGATCGTACATGGAAATAAAGGTAAATAGGATTGGAGAAACGGGAGGGGAATTGTGGGTTTCTGTGAAAAGTGAGAGATGAAGGTGAGAAGTGAGAAGTTGGGATATGGTTGGGATGGGCAGCTGTGATTTTGTGAACTCTAGACAACTTATCTGTTCTTTTTTATCTATCGCTGTATTATATTAGCCGTCTCTATTTATGAAAACAATTGTTATGGCAGAACATAAAAGCGAGTTGCACAAAGAATTTGAGCTGGAAAGACTAATCTTATTCAGCGATGCAGTGTTTGCCATCGCCATCACTTTGCTTATCATAGAAATAAAGTTTCCAGAGATACCTAAGAGCGCAGCGGCGATGCAGATCTTTGATCAGTTTAAGCCAACGCTGATACAGTTTGCTGCTTTTATACTAAGCTTTTTTTTCATCGGCATGTCGTGGATGCGGCATCTGCAACTGTTTCGTTATTTAACCAAATACAACTTAGCGCTGGTAAAAAGAAACCTGTTGTTTTTGTTCTTTATTGTTTGTTTTCCTTTCTCTGCTTCGGGCATTACCGAACACATTCGCCCCGGCTTTATGATGCCGCTAATGATTTACTTTTTCAACATCACTGCCGTTGTCGTTTGCCAGTACCTGACTACCTATTATATCTTTAAGGTAAAACCACAGTTGTGCATAGCCGGGTATGAAGCCGAAAAGAAATACATACTACTGAATAGCAAATGGCTGGCGATTGCATTAAGTATTACGTGTTTTCTTTACCTAGTTGTGATCTTGTTCCTGCCGCAAAATTCTATGGTGGTCGCTATCCCTTCGTATGTGTTGGTAGCGCTGGTTTTGATTACGCGGAAACGGATTAAAAAATACAAGCCTGCTTCGGTAGAAGACATTTAAAAGCGGTTTGCTGATGCGTCTCATTTCATTTCGCCGAGCTCCATAATGCGCATCCATTCTTCTGTGGTGACGGGCTGCACGGAAAGACGGGAAAGCTTTACCAGTGCCATGTTGGCAAGGCTTTCTTCGGTTTTTACTTGTGATAAAGCGACGGGCTTTTTCAAGGCTTTTAACGGCTTGAGATCAACGACAACCCAGTTGGCATCGTCGGTTGTAGGGTCCTGATACGCTTCTTTACTTACTTCGGCAATGCCAACGATATTGAGCCCTTCGTTGCTGTGATAGTACAGCACTTGGTCGCCTTTTTTCATAGCTTTCAGATTGTTTCGGGCAGCGTAATTTCTTACGCCATCCCAGGTGGTTTTTTTGTCTTTTACCAACTGCTGCCAGCTATACTTGTGAGGTTCTGATTTTACAAGCCAGTAATTCATTTTTGATTGAATATTTAATAAGTAAGATTGAATATTATTAGCCTAGTGATTCGGCAAACTGCTCGGTTTGTTGTTTGAAGGCAACGTACAATTGCTCCTGGATGGCACTGCCGGTTTTGTTTTCGATGGTACGCCCGTCTATCTCCCTAACTGGTGTAAGCTCACCCATGGTGCCGGTGGTAAAGACCTCGTCTGCATTGTAAAATTCGGATAAAGAAAGATTGCGCTCAACAATCTCTATCTTTAATTCCTTCGCTAAGCTGATAATCGTTTGCCTGGTAATGCCGGGTAAACAGGCATCGGCGTGCGGCGTGAGTAATACTTCATTCTTTATCATAAAAATATTGCAGGCATTGGTTTCGGCTACAAAGCCAAGATTGTCGAGCATAAGGGCATCGTCGGCACCGCGCAGGTTGGCTTCTATTTTTGCCAGGATATTATTGAGCAAATTGTTGTGATGTATTTTGCTATCGAGGTGCATGGGCGAATTGCGGCGGATGGTGGAAGTGATAAGCTTTACACCGGTAGCATTGTCGTAAACCGGTGGTTTGTGCTCTGCTAATACAATGAGGCAACAGCCGCTTTGGTTTAGCCTTGGGTCCATACCGGACGTTATTTTCTCGCCCCGGGTTAAAGTTAGCCGGATGTGAACGCCATCGTGCATATCATTCGCAACGAGGGTTTGTTTGATGGCATCTTTGATAAACTCTGTTGACGGAACGCCGGCAAACATCAATGTTTTGGCAGAC
>CAZZZH010000092.1:12505-15474 GCA_964658445.1 Ilyomonas sp. | reverse complement strand
ATTCGTTTTATTCATTGTACAAAAAGCTCATCGCACTGCGTCAGCAGGAAGCGGCTCTCAACCGGGGTACTTATACACCAATTTATTCTGATACACAGTTGCTTGCCTACACGCGCAAAGAGGGAAACGATTCGTTTTTAATCGTGTTGAATTTCACGCATCGCCCAGCCTATTTTACGCCTTCCGGTTTTAATTTTTCAGGTAAAATAATCCTCGCCGCCTCGCCTGAATGGGAAAGCATGGAGGTTGAAAATAAACTGAGCTTGGAAGGAGATGATGGTGTAGTGATACGGTTGAAATAAAAATGAAGACAGCAGTAGTGGCAAAGGGTTTGGCTACTATAATGGCACAGGTTTTCCGCCTGCGCCATTACTTTTTTTGCGACTAACGAGATAAACCAAAAGCAACTTTTTTACTTATAAAATGTGTCGTTGATTGCTTTGTAACCGGTGATAATCTTCCGGGGTGTCGATGTCTATATTGCCCTGCGGAAAATCAACTGATGTTACTTCTTTGCGATGGTGTTTTAGTATTTGTTTCGCACCTTCTTCACCTTTTAGTTGAAGGAGTTCAGTAAAGTAAGGTTGGGTAAACAATACCGGCGTTCCTAACGTGTCGGCATATGCACAAGCCACAATCGCATTGCCTTCTTTGCTCTTTTCAATGAGCTGCTGGAATAGTTGTGATGATACAAATGGCTGGTCGCAAACCGCAAGAATAATGCGTTGAAGACCCGGATAAGAAGACAGGACAAACGACACACCTGCTACAATACCGGAAGCCATGCCTTGCTGCCAGTTTTCGTTGTAGACAACGTTGACAGACGGCTGAGTAATGTCTGCCGCTACACGTTCTGCATTAGAGCCGGTAACAACAATAACCGGATGCATTTGTGCCGCCAGCGCTTCTTCCGTTACGTGCTGAATCAGCGTCTTTCCATTGTAGTGTGCGAGTTGCTTTACCTCACCAAACCGCGATGCCTTGCCCGCAGCCAGTACAATAATTCCGGTATCATTCATCTTGCAAGATTATGCTTCGGTTGTGAATTGCAGCAGGTCTTTCTTTTAGCGAAGCGCCGCTACGGTTAGATAATACAGCTTTAATTTCGGCAATAATGGAGGCTGCGATTTCTTCCGATGTTTCGGCGCCAATGTCTAAACCTACCGGACCATACAATTTGCTTCTGTGTTCCTGTGTAATGGTCTTGCCCTTTTCGGTTACTTCATCTAACATTCGCTGCAGTTTTTTCTTTGGTCCCAACACGCCGATATAAGCGCAATCGGTGCCAAGCAATTGTTCCAGCAAAGCAAGGTCGTAGTTGTAATTATGGGTCATTAAAACAGCCGCCGTCTGGCTGTCTGTTTCTACGAAAGACAGCAACTGCTGTGGCTTTGCCACCCACACTGCGTTGGCTTTGGGAAAGCGTTGCGCGGTGGCATGTGCAGGTCTTCCATCAGCTACTGTTATTTGCCAGCCTAACAAAGATGCCATCTCTGTTAAGGGTTGTGCATCGTTACCGGCGCCGGCAATAACGAGGTGTATGGCAGGTGCAACAAACTGGAACAACACCGAGTGAACATCCGATTGTTTTATTACGGAATTACGGTCGTTCAGAACGGTAATTGCTTCATCAACCAACCCGTGTTCAGCGCCAGATAGATTGATGTTTTCATCATTATTTACAAAACAAATTGTACCTGTCTGAACCCTTTTTTTATCGGGGTTAAAAACCGTTGCCAGTACGGAATCTTTGCGTTCCTGCACTGCCTTGGTTAGCAAAGAAATTACATTGATGTCGGCTTCTGTTACCGGTTCAAACAGGATATATACAATGCCATCGCAACCCAACTGCACTCCCAGGTTTGCATCTTCTTCATTGGTGGTATCGTAAATCTCTAATTTATTTTGTTGCTGGCTCATGGCTAATAAAGCTTTTCGCAATGCATCGCCTTCCAGGCAGCCACCGCTGATCGCACCCGTTATCTGGCCATCTTCGGTTATCAGCATCCTGGCGCCGGGGCGACGATAAGAAGATCCAACCACCTTTACCACCGTTGCCAAAACAGCCTGCTTATTTTGCTGCTTTGCCGTTTGATAAGCCTTTACAATATCATTCAATTCCTTCATGTACTAACCGGTAATTTTATCCATCGTAATGGGCAGGCTTCGTATCCTTTTTCCCATTGCATTAAAGACCGCATTGGCAATGGCAGCCGCTACGCCCGTAATGCCAATCTCGCCAATACCATGACCGCCCAAAGGTGTGTGTTCGTCGGGAATATCGTTGTAAATAATGTCGATGTGCGGCACATCGGCATGCACGGGAACATGATATTCCGCCAGCGATGGATTCATGATTCTGCCGTTGCGTTCGTCGAAGAAAGTTTCTTCCGTTAATGCCATACCAATACCCATGATGATACCACCCCGGAACTGGCTGGTTGCGGTTTTCGGGTTAAAGATTTTACCGGCATCAAACGATGCAACCCAACGCGAGACACGCACTTCGCCAGTTACGCTATTGACTTTTACTTCGGCAAACTGCGCGCCGTAGGAACCCATCGAGTATTTCTGAATTTCAACCGGCATGCTTGCTGTGGCTTCTGCTTCTATAAATGCTTTATCAATGAGCTTGAAGATATCTCCATACAGCGCGCCTTTGCCTGCATTTTTTTTACTGAAAATGCCGCCGTCTCTTGCTTCCACATCTTCATACTTTTCGCCATGAAGAACAAAGCTTTTGTTCTTCGCCGCTTCTGTAAATAAGTCCTCCAATACTTTTTCAGCCGCCGCTGCAATGCCCGCGCTAACACTTGCGGTCTGGTTAGAACCTCCTGCAAAAGCCGCCTCGGGCAAATCGGAATCTCCGTATTTAAAAGAGATCTTCTCAATCGGTATTCCCAAACGGTCGGCCGAGTGTTGCAGTTGCACCGTTGCTGTTCCCATTCCCATCTCATGTGCTGCCGCCT
>CAZZZH010000092.1:0-12495 GCA_964658445.1 Ilyomonas sp. | reverse complement strand
CTTTACTATCGCTGTTCCGTCGGCAAACAGAGCAATCTTAGCACCGGCAGGAAAACGGTAATAAGGATAATAAGCCGTTGCCACACCTTGTCCTATTAGCCATTCGCCATCTCTTTGAGAGGCAGGCGGCTGACGTTTCCATCCAAATTTTTCGGCGCCACGCCGGTAAGCATCTACCAGATGGCGGGAAGAGAATTCAGTCTCTTTAGTGGGGTCTTTTGCGGGCTCGTTTATCGCTCTTAGTTCAATGGGATCGATGTTCAGTTTGTAAGCCAATTCATCTATTGCAGATTCGAGTGCAAAGGTTCCAATGGATTCTCCTGGCGCCCTCATGAAGGTATTACCCACCGTATTGAGATTAAATGCTTTCTGAGTAATGAAGAAGCTCTTTGTAGCATATAAATGACGAGCCGGAAAAGAGAATTGTTCGGGGAAATTATTATGGTCGGTTGTTGCGGTTATGCCGGTATGAATGAGTGAAACAAATTTCCCTTTTTCATCTGCACCAATGGCTACTCTTTGCTCGGAACGTGTGCGCCCACCCACAATGCGAAACACACCTTCGCGCGATAACGCCAGCTTTACCGGCCGGCCGGTTTGCTTTGCCGCCAGCGCGCACATCATGGTGTTGAACCATACTGAGCCTTTGCCTCCAAACCCGCCACCCACAAAGGGTGCAATGGCATGCACCTGTTCCGGCTTCATGTCGAACAGACCGGCAATCGTTCTTTTTAAGCCATACATTCCCTGCGTGGAATCGAATATTACCAGCCTGCCATCGTCTTTAAAAGCGGCGACGGAGGCATGCGGTTCTATCGCATTGTGATTGTACCTCGGGGTATGATAAACAGCGTCGGTTTTGTAAGCTGCTTTTTCTAATTCTTCATCGGCATCACCGCTCTTTATTTCCGTGGATTCCGTCATTAATTTAGGCGGCGTCCGGGCATCTTCTTTTTCCGTGTCGAAAGAAAGCTTTGCTGTTTCTGTTTTGTATTCAACCGTTATTAGTGCTGCTGCAGCTTCCGCCTGTTCGCCCGTTTCGGCAACTACGATTGCAATGGGCTGACCGTTCCAGTAAATCGTTTCGTCCTGCAACACCGGAACATCCATGGCTGCCGAACCTCTGCTCTGTCCGCCCGGCGCAAACAGCATGGGTTTGTTCAGCTTCGGTGCGTTTTCATGGGTGATAATAGCGATAACACCTTCAGCATTTTTCGCAGCTTCCAGGTTTATCTTTTCTATTTTACCTTTCGCAATACTGCTAAAAGCCAGTGCTGCATAACTCATATTGTCTAAGCCGTATTCTGCCGCAAAAGTGGCTTCTCCTTTTACCTTTAACTCGCCATCTACCCGGCTAATTGGCTGACCGATATACTTTGTTTTTTGTATCAGTTGATCCGGCTTTTTATCCGGCACAAACTGAACGGCAGTCTCCATTATTTTTGAAATGATGCTCATAGAAAATCTTTTTGCTGATCGGCTTTATGTGAGATGATGTGGCTCCTGTTACTTTGTAAAATGCTATCCGGAAGTTTGATTACATCAGTTACTGAGTATTAATACTCACAACCTGCCGGAAGTTTTTACCTTGTGTAAATCCTTTCCTTATCTGTCTGCTAACTGCTGCAACACATTTACAATGGTTCGTTTTGCCAAACCGATTTTAAAAAAATTATGTTCAAAACCTTTTGCATCTTTTAGTTCTAATTCTGCAGCAGCAAGAAAGTTTTCTTCTGTGGCTTCTTTGCCTGTTAAGGCTTCTTCCGCAGCCCACGCACGCCATGGTTTATGGGCAACGCCGCCTAAAGCCAGTCTTATATTTTTGATGATGCCATCCTCTACTTCTAGAGCGGCTGCAACACTCACGATAGCAAAAGCATAACTGGCGCGGTCTCTTACTTTTCTATACAGAGAATTACGGGCAAACGGTAGACCAGGAAGAACGATAGAAGTGATCAGCTCATCCTGTTGCAGCGCCGTTTCTATGTTTGGTGTATCGCCCGGCAGGGTATGGAAATCAGTAAAAGAGATTTCACGCTTTCCGTTCTTTCCTTCCACTTCAACCTTCGCATCCAGTGCAGCCATTGCCACGCACATATCGGATGGATGTGTAGCAATGCAGGCATCTGATGTGCCGAGGATAGCATGAATGCGGTTGTAGCCGCCTATAGCATCGCAACCGGCGCCGGGCTGGCGTTTATTGCAACGAGCCGTTTCATCATAAAAATAATAACAGCGGGTTCTTTGTAAAATATTACCTCCGGTGGTTGCCATATTGCGCAATTGCGCAGACGCACCATTGAGCAATGCCTGCGATAAAACCGGGTAGCGCTGACGGATGAGCCTCTCTGCAGCGAGGTGCGAATTGCGCACCATAGCTCCAATTTTTACACTGCCGTCCGGTTGTTCTTCTATGCCGCTGAGCTGCAGGTTGGTAATATCAATTACCGCTTTGGGCTGCTCTATATTTTCCCGCATCAGGTCGATGAGGTTGGTTCCGCCACCGATGAATTTGGCACCCGCATGGCTGCTGACTTCGGTCAGAGCAGTGGCAGCATTATCTGCCTGTATAAACGTAAACGGTTTCATGTTGGTTACTCTTTTCTTTGTTTTCAAATGCTTCCTTAATTGCCTCTACGATTCCGTTGTAAGCGCCGCAACGACAGAGGTTGCCGCTCATTCTTTCCTTAATTTCTTCGTCGCTGAAGGGGAAGGTTTCGGCGGCTATATCGGGCGATACCGCACTGGGCATTCCCCCTTTCCATTCTTCTATCATGGCAGTAGCAGAACAAAGCTGACCGGGCGTGCAATAGCCACACTGAAAGCCGTCGCACTCAATAAAGGCGCTTTGCAGAGGGCTAAGTATGCCGTCTTGTGCAATACCTTCGATGGTGGTAATCTCTTTACCCCCATACTGCACCGCAAGTGTCATGCACGAGTTGATGCGTTCGCCATTAACCAGAACGGTACAGGCGCCGCAAGCGCCCTGGTTGCAGCCTTTTTTTGTGCCGGTAAGACCCATGTGCTCGCGGAATGCATCTAACAAAGATGTTCGCGGGTCGAGCTGCAGAGCATATTCTTTGCCATTTACCTGCAAGGTAACCGGCACCGTGAAAGGAGGCGCCGGCGATGTGATGGAGTCGGTTTGTTTTATATTCATATCAAATGAAAAATAGGAGGTATCAAATAGCATTCCTTCCTTCGATGGATGTTTTTATAAACCATCAAAAAGGCAAATTTTTATTGCTGATAACATGCAGATGAATAGTAAGGAAATCGACCTTAATCCTTCTTTAGTTTTAATAATTTATCGGCATTCTTATGGGTTATTTTTTCCTTTTCTTTATGCGATACGTCCATCTCTTTTAAAAACTTCTTCCCGGATTTGTTGGGGCTATAAGGATAATCGACCGAAAACATAATTCTGTCGGCACCAAAGGTGTCCATGGCAAGCTTAAAAGGCGGCTGTGTAAATAAACCACTGGTGGTGATCCAGACATTGTTCAGCAGCACGTCGCTCACATCGCGCTTTAAGCCGGTAGATTTATAAACGTGATCGATGCGCGCCAGCATCATGGGCAGCATTTCGCCCATGTGCCCGATGATTAATTTCAGTTTCGGGTATTTGTCAAACGTACCGGCTAAGATCATGCGCAAAACATGGACTGCCGTTTCGGAATGCCAGCCCCAGCCAGCAATGGAAAGTGTGAAGCCAAGCGCCCCGGGCAGATTGCTGTAATACGCATCATTCACAGCTTTGATGGGAAGATTGGGGTGCAGGTAAATGGGGACATCCAGGTCTTCGGCTTTTTGCAAAACGGGTGCGAACTGCGCATCATCCAGGAATTTATCATTGGTGGTTCCGTTAATCATGGTGCCGCAGAAACCTAAAGACTTGACGGCACGTTCCAGCTCGTCGGCGGCGGCTTGCGGTGCTTTCATGGGCAGCACGGCAAAGGCGGCATAGCGATTGGGATGGCGGGCTACAATCTTTGCCATTTCATCGTTGTAGTCTTGTGCATAGGTAATGGCTTCTGCGGGCTCGAGTATATCGCCGCCGGGGGCAGTTACGGATAGTACCTGCACCGCAACGTCGTTATCGTCCATGTCCTTTACTCTTTCAATATCTACATCTGCCAGCAGGTCGTGCACGCGCTTCATGGGGGAGGCGGCTGCATCGGGGTCGGGCCAGCCGCGCGCCATGCGGGCTTCTTTGCTGATGCGGTTGTCGAACTGCGGAAGGCTGATGTGCTCTTCTAATGTTACTATTCTCATCATTTGTTTTTCCTTTTCTGCTCACCATTTATGCCAGCTTTTATTTATTTAAAGAAAGCAAGATGAAATACCCACGAATAGCAAACCCTCCTTTAGTATCGCTTTTACGCGAGAATGCAGGGTGAACATTTAAAAAAGGATTAAAGAAGAAGTCGATTATTAAAAGGTGCTTAAGAGTTGTGGTGACGTATATTTTTACCCAACGATCTATTGAACTTTGTAACGTAAACCACGGGAAAGACAAAGAGGAAGCGGGAAGAGAAGAAGGCAGGACGGAGAGAAAGAAAGGTAGGGCGCGAAGAGAAGAAGGTAGGGCGGGGAGACTAAAAGGGAGGGCGGAGAAGCAAGAAGGTACGACGGAGAAGGAGAAAGGTAGGGCGCGAAGGGAGAAAGGTGGAGAAGGCTATCGACTGGCTATTTCCGCTTTCTTAAATGAAGGCGCAGAAGGGATGGGGAAAACGCTATTGTGAACTTTTTTTTACTTATAAATATCTGATGTCATGAAAAAAAATGCAGCTAAGTATCCGGGCTCGCAAGCCGCTTTGTACCTGATTGTAAATGTGGTATGCCAACTGGCAAGCAAGCAACTGAAGGCGTTTGCCGATTTTAAGAAGAAATACACGCAAGAATTTATTGACGCCATCCTGGCAAGCCTGAAGGCGGCAGAGGCTTTGCCCAACCGGGATAGCCGGCAGGGTAAACAAAGCATCCGGCGGACAACGCTGGAGAACGTGAATGTAAGCATCTGCAACCTGTTTCAGATGCTGCTGCTGTATATAGAGGATGGCTTTGAAGCCAGCCAATGGGCGGACATGCGGCTGATGGCCGGCGCAGGCTACTATGAGGCTGCGAGGAAGAATGGCTGGGCGGCCTCGAAAACGATGCAGGAGATGGCAATGGAGTTTATGGCGACCTATGCGGCAGACCTGGCGAAGGGCGACATGCCGGATGATTTTGCGGCGAACTTTGCGGTGCAGAATGAGGCTTTCCTGGCGGCGCTGCTCGATTTTTCGACAGGCAAGAATATAAAAAGCGAAGGAACAACGGACAAACTGACTGCCAATAATGATCTGTATGTGCGCATACAGGCACTGATGAGGGATGGCAGGCGCATTTTTTCGGGTAATGAGACGATGATGAGCCAGTTTAGCTATGATGTGCAACTGAGACTGGTGAGCGGACAGGGGGATACGGGCTTTCGCTTTAAGCTGCAGGAAGCGGAGACGCTGGTGCCGATTCAGACGGCTTCGGTGCGGTTTCTGCCATCGGGCGACGTATTTGATGAGGTGAATGAGGAAGGCATACTGCTGGCGCACCTGCCGGAACTGAAGGAGGGTAGCTACAGCTACATGCTGCAGTGCCCGGGCTATGAAGAGGTGAAGGGTGAACTGGCGGCAGATACGGGTGTGATGCACCGGGTGAACCTGGTGCTGAAACCGATGGCGATGAGTGTGACTGAGAGGAAGAGTGAGAAGATTGGGTAGGTGATTGATGATGAATATTGTTTGTTTGAGACCCCGCGGATGGCGGGGTCTTTTTTTGTATTGGGTGAGACAGTTAGAAACATGCTTTGTTTCTACTTTGCGCTGTGAAACATCCTGAAAGAGGTGCGAGACAGATTAAAAATTAGATTGTATTTACCCTTTGCACTTTTGAGGCTGCCTATTATATTTGTTGTACAAGATTTCGTTACAATCTTCATCCTACCATAACTAAATATTAGGGTAACTGACATTAAGAACAAGTTGGTAGTTGCGCGCCAATGAAGGGGTTAATTAAATTATTTTAAATCAGTAAAAATAGAACTAAACCGATGAAACAATTATTCTCTTGCTATTTGAAATGCTTGGCAACGTTTACTATGTCGTTTTTTATACTGCTTTTGGCAGCCACGAAAGCAAATGCCCAATGGAGTGAATTGGGCGGCGCGCCGTTTAATAATGGCATTATTAGCATAGCTACCGATATTAGTGGAAATGTATATGCTGCCGGCTACTTTAACGATTCCAATAAGTTCTATATAGGTAAATGGAACGGTACGGAGTGGAATGAACTGGGAGGTGCACCTTTTAATCTTCAAATTGAGAGTATTGCCATAGATACAGGCGGAAATGTATATGCCGGAGGTGACTTTACTGATGCCAATAGTAAGCATTACGTAGCTAAATGGGACGGTACGTCATGGAGTGAATTGGGAGGCGCACCTTTCAACAATCAAATTGTGAGCATTGCTATCGACGCAAGCGGAAACGTATATGCCGGAGGCGACTTTACTGATGCCAATAGTAAGCATTACGTAGCTAAATGGGACGGTACCTCATGGAGTGAATTAGGTGGTGCACCTTTTAACAAACAAATTGAGAGTATTGCCACCGATGCAGACGGAAATGTGTATGTAGGCGGCGACTTTACTGATGCCAATCACAAATATTATGTAGCCAAATGGAATGGTACAGCATGGAGCGAACTGGGTGGCAACAACGGTTCTACGTTTAATTCTAACATTTATAGTATTACCACCGATGCTAATAGAAATGTGTATGCCGGCGGCGGGTTTACTGATGCTAATAACAAGCATTATGTAGCCAAATGGAACGACACAGCATGGAGCGAACTGGGCGGCGCGCCTTTCAATAGTATCATTTTTAGTATTGCCACCGATGCAGACGGAAATGTTTATGCCGGTGGCGGCTTTAATGTTACACTAGGCAACATTTATGTAGCTAAGTGGAACGGAACGTCATGGAACGAACTGGGAGGTGCACCTTTTAATAATATCATTTTGAGTATTACTACCGATGTGAGCGGAAATGTGTATACTGGTGGCGACTTTTACGACACCAGTGGAAAATTTTATGTAGCTAAATATTCTCAAGGAGAAATTTCGATACTGCCAGCTCATCCGAGCACTGTAACTGCGGATTACGAATCCACAGACAGTATGGGGTGGACAAACTATTATTCGGGTGGTACACTACTGTTATCCTTAAACACACATGGGCAAAATATTGGTACGATTGGCGACGGCACTTTTGCTGTGACGCTGGCAGCTACGGCAGGAGCCGGCAGCAATACGGGCATTCAATTAACCAATCCGCTCATCACAAACACGTCCGGCTATTGGGTCATGAACCGCTACTGGCAGGTGACGGCTACTACAGAACCGACAACCCCTGTGGACGTGCGGTTTTATTATAACAACCAGGACCTGGCGGATGTAAATGGTTCTTATCCCGGTCATAACCTGACGAATGGGCAACTTATCTTTTATAAAGAAACAGGCGGCAACCCGGACCCGACAACCAACCTGGCAGGGGCTACTTCTGTTGTCAGCATTTTGCCATCTACTTATGCCAGCGACACGACATGGACCTATCACCCGCTTACGGATTCAACGCAGTATGCTGAATTTAGTGTATCCAGCTTCTCCGGCGGTGGTGGCGGCGGTACCGGAAATGGACAGGTTTTACCCTTAAACATTTTATCCTTTACGGCTACCCAACAAGGCGCTGCGAACCTGCTTCAATGGACAACAGGGCAGGAGATTAACAGCAGTTATTTTGGAATAGAAAGAAGCCCTGATGGCGTAAACTTTACTACCATAGGACAGGTGAGCGCAGCCGGCAACAATAGGATTGCAAAGAGTTACTCTTTACTTGATACCAAACCCATAAGCGGCACCAACTATTACCGGCTGAAGATGGTGGACAAAGACGGCGGCTTTACGTATAGCCCAGTAAGAACAGTCAATGACGCAACACATTTCTCGGCAAGTATTTATCCTAACCCGGTGCAGAACCACTTGAGCTTGCTCTTCAACAGCGACAAGGCACAGACCGTTGGGATGCAAATCGTAAACAGTGAAGGTAAAGTAATGGCTACACAGCAAATAGAGGTAGCAGCCGGCGTGTCAACCCATAATATGAATACCGCTTCGCTGAGTAACGGAGCTTATTATATAAGGCTCGTTAGCGAAGAAGGACAGACCCGGGTGAAGTTTGTGAAGGAACGATAAAAAGCTTTATAAGTTTTCCTCTTCTCCATAGTGTTCTTAGTTGGAAAGATTGTGGAGAAGAAGGTGGGATAGCATTATGGGTGATTGTTAATAGTTACTTGAGACCTCGCGGATGGCGGGGTCTTTTTTTTGTTTGGGTGAGAGATGCGGGCGCTTGAAGAAGGTAAGCAGAAGCGGGAGGCTTAGGATGAGAGATGGGAGTTGTAGCTAATTGGATATAGGCTTTATTGAACCTTCGGAACTCTGTGGAGAGCGGGAATTAAAATTAGAACGTTTGAATATTAAAAAGAAAGCGATGAAAATTTGCCTTGCCTAATCACAGATTGATTAGGGTATTGATGGCAGTTATATTGCCTTCTTTTACAGAGAATATAAAAAGTTTTATGCTTGTTACAGATAAACTAAACTAACTTTCCCTTTCTTTCTACAACCGGATTGGCGTTTCTGCAACAATTTTTTTTCACCCTTTCAACAAATTGATATGGCAAATGCTACCCTTTCGTCAACAAATTATTTGTTAGAAGAATTATCGAAAGCATCTAAAGATATTTTTTTTGCTTTTGACCTTACCAGCGGCAAGTTTCTGCTATTGAACGCGGCATTCGAAAAGGTTTTTAACCTTAGTTGTGAAGCTGTGATTCTGGATACGCAGTTGCTGTATGATATTGTACACAAAGAAGATCAGTTGCTGGTGACAGATTCGCTGGCAACCTTTAGAGATAAGAAGCAAAGACAAAATTTTGAGTTGCGTACCGGACGCGGTGTTCAACCCGCCAAGTGGATTAGAATTAACGCCTATGTGCACCAAAGTGGCATATCGGAAATTATTGTGGGCACGGCCACAGACATTACGAATGAAAAAGCATACAGCAAAAAGATCTATGAATTTTTTGAACGGAAAAATACATTGCTGGATATCATGTCCCGCGATTTGTCTTCGCCACTGTCTACCATCAACATGTCGGCGCAAGTGCTGATGGAGCATATAAAAGACACCAATGATGAAGACATGCTGCGCCTGCTGGAGATTATTACCGAAACCAGCCGAAATGGCATCAACCTTACTCAGAACCTTTTTGCCAAAGAGCTTATCGAGATTAGCCACCTGAGCCTGGTAAAGCAAAGAATTGATATTGTTGACTACCTGCGAAACCTGGTTCGAAACTACCAGGACTCGAACCACATGCTAAAACAACAGTTTCATTTTATCAGTTTGGTAAAGAGCCTGTATGTTACTGTAGATGTAATGAAGTTGATTAATGCCATTGCTAAACTGTTTACTAATGCACTAACGTATACACCCGAAACTGGCAACATAACCGTAGCTGTGGAAGAAAAAAGCGACAGTTTATTAATAAAAATTCAGGATGATGGCCTGGGTATTCCTGCAGAAATGCAGTCTTCGATATTTCTTAAATCGATGGAAGATGACAAAACCGGCAGGACTAAAACTGTTGCCGGGATTGGTTTATACACGGTGAAGAACATCATTGAATGGCACAACGGGCGCATCTGGTTTGAAAGCAAACCGAAGGAAGGAACTACCTTTTTTGTAGAAATACCAAAAGACAATTAAGGATGGCTTTACCTGAATTATTTGAAAGTTACTGATGCATAGCTGCTGCGGAAGTAAGGAATTCATATCACACACCACATCTTCGAACAAAAATGATTTTACACGTTAAATATATGGTGAGTTTACGCTGTAAAATGCTGGTGGAAGAAGAGGTGAAAAAATTAGGATTGCAGTATGTGAAGGTTGAACTGGGCACAGTGGAAATTTTTGAAGACATCACCAAACAACAGCGTGAACAATTAAAGAAGAACCTGCTTATCTCAGGACTGGAAGTACTTGACGATAAGAAGAACATCCTGATTGAAAAAATTACCAACGTGATTGTAGAGATGATTCATTATTCCGAAGAATTGCCTAAGGTCAATTATTCGGAATACATCAGCGAAAAACTGAATCACGATTATACTTATTTAGCCAACACCTTTTCTGAAGTGAAAGGCATCACCATACAGCATTTCATCATCATTCATAAAATAGAACGCGTAAAAGAATTGCTGTTGTACGATGAGCTGAACCTTACAGAAATTGCTTATAAAATGCATTACAGCAGTATCGCGCATTTATCCAACCAATTCAAGAAGATTACAGGTCTCTCCCCTTCGTTCTACAAGCAGTTAAAACAAAAGCGTAGCAGCAACCTTGAAAACATGTGATATGTGTAAGAAATAGAAAAAGATGCATAACAACAAGGCTTAAAAATCATCTCACCTTTGTAACGTATCAAAAGCTCCGTTTCAAATCCAGTATCATGAATAAAAAGTTACTTCTTGTTGTAACAATATCTGTTTTGTTTCTCTTTCCCGGAATCACATATTCGCAGGCTCCTGATTTAAGTTCAGCAGCCGGTTTTGTTCTTTTCTCTTCTAATGGAGCGGTAAGTAATGTGGGTGTTTCGCAGCTTACAGGTAATGTAGGTGCAAAAACCGGTGCTGTTACGGGCTTTGGTAATGTCAATGGCGGAATGCATAATGGTGATGCGACATCTACCACTTGTGCAGCCGATCTGTTGAGTGCATACAATCAATTGAACAGCAGAATACCAACAGGATCTTTACCGCCACTAATGGGTAACGGACAAACCCTAACGGCAGGTGTGTATGCAATAGCTATTGCAGCCACATTGAACGGAGCCCTTACTTTAGATGCACAGGGCAATGCCAACGCCGTCTTTATCTTTAAGATACAAGCAGCTTTTTCGGCAGCTATTGCTTCACAGGTTATATTGCTGAATGGGGCGCAGGCTTGTAATGTTTTCTGGAAAGTAGAAGGTCTTGTAAGCTTGGGTGCCGGCAGTACAATGAAAGGTACGTTTATAGCCAACAATGCCGCTTTAAATATGGGTGCCGGTGCTACGCTGGAAGGCAGGGCGCTTTCTACCACCGGTGCAGTTACCGTGAACGCAGTATCTGCCTATATACCTACCGGTTGCGGCAGCACTTTACTTACCGGTCCTATAGCTCCTACACTGGGTTCTACTACTTGTTATGCTTTGTTTTCCGGCAGCGGCGATGTTACCAACAGCAACATTACCCATGTTACAGGCGACGTAGGAACCAATGCTGGCCTGACTTCCGGCTTCGATCCTTTACAAGTAAACGGCACAATACATCCTATTCCTGATGGCTCTACGGGAACCTGCCAAACTGATTTGCTTACCGTTTATAGTTACCTGAATGCTTTGCCTTATGATATCCAGTTGATGTTCCCGGCACAGTTTGGCAATGGTCTAATGCTTACCCCACATACTTATCTTTTAAATACAGCTACTGTATTGACCGATACGCTTTTTCTTGATGCACAAAACAACGCCAGCGCTGTGTTTGTGATTAAGATAAACGGTGCTTTTTCAACCAGCCTGAATGCAACTGTTGTACTATTGAATGGTGCACAGGCAGCTAACCTATTTTGGGATATTACGGGTGCGATAAGTATCAATACGTCCTCTCACATGGAAGGCACAATGGTAGGTAACGGAGCCATTCATATGAACCCGAATGTCTCACTTAATGGGAGGGCTTTTACAACAAGCGGAATCGTAACCACCAATGCCGTAACGATAACCATGCCTCCGGGCTGCAATGCAACCAATACCGTTTATACCTGGACAGGCGGCAGCGGCGACTGGAATACAGCCACCAACTGGAATACAACCAGCGATATACTCATACCGTCAGGATGCGCAGCAGATGTTATTATACCTGCCGGCTCGCCTACGATCAGTACGGCTGTAAGTGCGGCGAATATTAGTATTTCTTCGGCTGCGCAACTTACGGTTGCTGGCTCTCTAAGTATTTGTGGCAACATTACGGGCGGCAGCGGCGCACCGGCTATGATTAGCGGCGCAGGCAAAGTAATATTAGCTGGTAACAATGCGCAATCGATAAGCGGTAACACTACCTTTAGTAATCTTGAAATGAATAATACAGCAGGCGCTGCTATTGTCAGCAATGGAATAGTCAATATTACCGGAATTTACACGCCAACATCAGGCACTTTAGCGTCCAATGGTGGACTGGTATTAAAATCTACGGTAGATGGCACTTCCTTGATAGCTGCCGGCAGCGGAAACTACATTACAGGAAGTGTAACCATTGAACGATATGTACCCGCCAGGCGTGCATGGCGCTTA
>CAZZZH010000091.1:0-15480 GCA_964658445.1 Ilyomonas sp. | reverse complement strand
TCCTAATACCATACCGCCTGCCAGCGACGCAATACCACCGATGGTATGCACTACGGTAGAACCTGCAAAATCACGGAAAGGTACACCCAGGGAAGGAAGGAAGCCACCCGGAGAACCCATTGTGGCGAGGAAACCATCCGGGCCCCATGCCCAATGACCGAATATCGGGTAAATGAAACCTGTGATACCAATACTATACAATATATCGCCGCGGAAAGAAGTACGGCCAATCATAGCACCGGATACAATGGTAGAGCAAGTATCGGCAAAGGCGAACTGGAAGATCCAGTGCGCGAGCAAAGGAATGCCGGTCGCTTCATAGGTATCTGGCGCGCCAGCTAAAAAGAACCAATGCGTGCCGATGAAGCCGTTGCCATGGCTGAACATAAATGCATAACCAACTGCCCAGAACAGCAAACCGCAAAGACAGGTATCGAATATACATTCCATCAAAACATTCACGGTTTCGCGCTGTCGTGCAAATCCTGCTTCCAGCATTACGAACCCTGCCTGCATACCAAACACAAGAAAGGCAGCCACGAGCGTCCACACCGTGTTGATGGAATTGATCATCATCGTTTCGTGTGCCGAATAGGTATCCGCGGCATAAGCCTGCGTTACAAACATGGCGGGCAATCCCTTCATAGCAAAAAGAATAACCAGCAGACCGATAATTTTTCCTGAAAAAATGGTACCGGCTAATTTCCACTTTTCCGCCTTTGTGAGGATCTTCACCGGAAGCCCCTCATTTTTGTTTTTTCTGAACAGTTTGTTTAACAGCATACACTTGTTTTTGGTGGTGGTAAAAAATCAGTTTATTGTTTGACGAAATTGTCTTTGCTATATCTTGGTTTAGAAGTGATAGGTAGCGGCTAATAAGCCGGTAAATGTTGTCTTGGTAAGGTCGTTGTTATTCTTTTCGAACACAGCGTCTTTGCCGGCATCTACTCTTAATTCTGGTATAATAGTAAGATTGCCGACTTTAATGTTAGGCGAGAGTGTTACGTCGAAAATACTGGTTGGAGGTGCGGCTATCACTTCTTTTTTATTATCAAAATATTCTCCGCGAAGCGTAATGCCAAATGTACTTGTGGGATCGTAATTTAAATACGCAGCAGCACCCCACCAGGCATTGCCGTCACCACCATCAGGTTTTACAGATTGAACTGTTCCGTTCAGCCCAATACCAAATTTACTGGAAGCTGCAATATTGAAAACCGCATCGAACTGGGTAAGGCTAAAGCTGCCGCCATAAGTACCCTGGTAGTTGATATAGGCTTTAAATTTATCGTCTTTTGTGGCGGTGCTGTACTGCGCAATAGCATATTTGCGCGCTAAGGTTGTCGTTACATTATCCGTTGGGTTAGCTACGCCAATCATCAGTGCGCTTTTGGCTCCTAAGCCAATGTCTGCCTTTAAGCCCGTGTGCGAAAAGGGACCATAAGAAAACATGTAGTCCATGCTATAGTTTCGGTTGAGATAAGCATCCACCAGTTCATAACCAATGTGCGTAGCCCATTTGCCCATGGTAAGTTTAAACTTACTGCTGATGGCATAACTTATATACGCCTGTTTAATTGCAGACAGCGTAGTGTGGTCAGGGTTGGCATACGAAAACTCTTCAGCTCTTCTACCAAAACCAAGATCGATAAAAGCACTGGCTTTGCCAAAACTGTGCGCTGCCTGCAGGCTTGCCATACCCAGCTCAAATGAGTTTTGAGAATTGGTAAAGCTGGTGTAATTGTTAGTAAATTTCGATTTTGGATTTTCGAAATTGTAACGATAGTAAGCATCTAGGGAGCCCGTAATGGTTACACCGGCAACCTGAATGCCGGCAGCGGGCGCCTTGGCGGTTGTGTCTTGCGCCTGGGAACTAAAATAAATGAAGAGCGGAGCAGAAAGAAGCAGTAAGCATTTTTTCATTGAAACTTTGTTTTTGGTAAATAATAAAAAAACTTACTGGCTGGCAAAAGTTAGAAATGGAATTAGCTTTTACTACATGCTCTCCGAAACAGGTAGATATTTTGCTCCTTATTCAGTTAACATCCAATATTGCTTATTAGAAGTTATTTTTTTTAAATAAATGTGAATGAAAAAATTGATTAGCTAAAAGTCTCTGCTTAATTATTTGTCTCTGTGCTATTAGTTTTCTAGTTTTCCTTGTTATTGATAAGTTCTGTTATGTGTGTTATTGATGAAGCAAATTAAATAAACAATGCTGATAATTCAATTTTCAATGCACGTTTTTCTAAAAGTTTTGAAAAAATCTAAATTAAGTTATTCTTTTACTAATATTAAAATAAATTTTATAAAAATTCAATATTCCCACCTTGTTTTTTAAAATGACTAAGGTGAAATTTATTAAAAGAAAAAGAAGAAGCTAGTATCTATCGAAGAGGGTAAATAATATCTATAAATTTATCAAATGAGTGAAAATTTTTGCAAACAGCATTGTTGTAATAAATTTGTTTCTATTTTCGACTAACATAATAAAATTATTCATCAAACAAAAACTGACATGGCAAAATTAGAGTACATCTGGCTCGACGGCTACAAACCCACACAAAGCCTGAGAAGCAAAACCAAAATCGAAAAAGACTTCGGCGGCAATTTGGAAGATTGTCCCAACTGGAGCTTCGATGGTTCCTCAACAGAGCAAGCACCTGGTGGATCTTCCGACTGCGTTTTGAAACCTGTTTTCCTGTGTAAAGATCCTCAGCGGATTGATGCTTACCTGGTGATGTGCGAAGTGTTGAGTGCCGATGGAACACCGCATCCATCTAATGGACGCGCCACTATTGAAGATGATGATAATGATTTCTGGTTTGGTTTCGAGCAGGAGTATTTCCTCTGGAATCCGGAAACCAATAAGCCACTAGGATTTCCCGAAGGAGGTTATCCTGGTCCGCAAGGTCCTTACTATTGCTCTGTCGGCGCAAAGAATGCTTTTGGGAGAGATATTGTAGAAGAACATTTGGATGCTTGTTTAGAAGCGGGTTTGAATGTAGAAGGTATCAATGCCGAAGTAGCAGCCGGTCAATGGGAGTTTCAGATTTTTGCCAAAGGCGCAAAAGAAGCCGGCGATCAGATGTGGATTGGACGTTACTTGTTAGAAAGAATTGGCGAGAAATATAATGTTGCTATCAACTGGCATTGCAAACCTTTAGGTGCTCTCGATTGGAATGGCTCGGGCATGCACGCTAATTTTTCCAACTCTGTTTTGCGTACTGCCGGCAATAAAGAAACCTATGATAAGATATGTGAAGCTTTCCGCCCGGTAGTAAAAGAACACATTGCTGTATATGGCGCCGATAACGAACTGCGCTTAACAGGTAAGCATGAAACGGCCTCTATTAATGATTATAGTTATGGTGTATCTGACCGCGGCGCTTCTATCCGCATCCCGCTGGCTACCGTGCAACGTGGCTGGAAAGGCTATTTGGAAGATCGTCGTCCTAATTCGGCTGCTGATCCTTACAAAGTAGCGGCACGAATTATTAAGACAGTAAAATCGGCAGTTGTATAAATAAGGTTTGGCATAAAATAATATAATAGCGGGGTTTTATAAAACAAAAGGCAGTTATCATCTGATAACTGCCTTTTGTTTTATTGTAAAGCCGCATTAACCTTCTTACTGAAAAGTGCTTTTCGGTTTCTGTTTACAGCGTAATTTATCTCACCTTTGCCCTCCCTTTAAAAGAAAAACATGGCAGCGAAAGAAATGAACAACCGGCAGGCATATTTCAATTACCAAATAGACGATAAATATGTGGCAGGTATTGCATTGCTGGGCACCGAAGTAAAATCGATCCGTGAAGGAAAAGTGAGTTTTAACGACAGCTTTTGTCTGTTTGAAAAAAGTGGCTTGTGGCTGCGTGGCATGTACATTGCCGAGTATGCGTTGGGTACCACCAACAATCACATTGCTGTTCACGATAGAAAATTATTGCTGACTTCCCGTGAGTTAAAACGCTTGCAGGCCGCTACCAAAGAACGCGGCTTTACCATTGTGCCACTTAAAGTTTTTTTGAATGAAAAGAACTTAGTAAAAGTGGAGATCGGTTTAGGACGTGGTAAAAAAACACACGACAAGCGGGAGAGCATTAAGAAACGAGATACTGACCGTGAGATAAAACGGTTTCTGAAATAAGTACTACGGATTGTATTTCCTTAATAAGGCTTTTGTTTTCAAACCAGATTCTTTTAAATCGCTGTCTTTCCAGCCGCCGTCCGAAGAAGCTGTTTTCTTGAGTACAGAACAGGTTTCGTCTTTGTCAGATACACTCCATGTAATCCAGCTTATTTTTCTGTCTTCTGCCCAGGCAATCCATTTGTTCCATTCCTCATCATTTAACGGTCCATCACCGGAAGCTGACATGCCGGCTGATTCAGAAATAAAAATAGGGATACCTTTTGCTAAAGCCGCATCGCACCGGTCGCGCAGGTATTGTTTGTGCGTGTCGGCATAAAAATGTACTGTGTACATAATGTTGTTATAGCCTGTCAACGGGCTATCGGCAACTAAATTAATATCCTGATCCCAATGTGGATTGCCAACCAAAATCACGTTGTCTTTATCAATGGAGCGAATGGTATCTATTACCTGCCGCATATAGATTTTTACACTGTCCCAAGTTTCATAATCCGGCTCGTTGAACAATTCATAAATCACGTTTGGAGATTTGCCGTACTGCTTCGCCATCTTTGCAAAAAAAGCTTTGGCTTCTGGTAGCTTGATGTTGTGGCTATGCCAGTCGATAATTACATAAATACCTTGTTTAATAGCACCATCGACAACCGCTTCTTCCTTATTTGTTGACCATTCGGGCTGATGCAGATAGCCACTGTCATTCAGTTCAATTCCCATCGCTGCACGAAGTACACTGCAGTGCCAGTCTTTCGCCAGCCAGGCTACGCTTTGTTCGTTGTAAAAGCGCGGCCACAGGTTATGCCATCCATAGCTCATGCCGCGCAATACAACAGGTTGGTTGTGTTCATCCATTAACTGCGTACCGCTTACATGCAGCTTGCCATGTTGCTTCACCGACTGTGCCATTAGAAATAAAGAAGAACAAATAAGTAAGATGAGCAGAATCACTTTAACTTTCATAAACCAGAATTGACAAGCTATAATTAAGATGTAAAATAAGACCTCTGTTTTTAATACAAAACAATCAGCGAAAATGTAAACAGGAATGCCTAAAAAAGTATTGGAAAGAAAGATAAAAAAAATCCCGGTGGAGAACCATCGGGATGTATAAGCAAGCAACCGAAAACGGGTTGTTTAAAACCCGCAATAAAAGTAGGAAGATTTTTAGGATACGCAACATTATTGTTAACAATAAATTCATATTACTTTGTTGAAACGTTCTTTATTACCCAATGCAGTTGTTTTTAAATATTTTCGCGCCCCAAACAGCAACGGATGTACACGATTAAAATAAATTTTGAGCAGAAAGGAATGCATTCTGTAACGCTTACCGATATTGAGCCCGACCAGAGTTTGCTGGAAGTGTGTTTAGATAATGATGTTGACCTGCATCATAACTGCGGTGCTGTGTGTGCATGCAGTACCTGCCATTTGTATGTTAACAAAGGCATGGACAACCTTGAAGAGATCAGCGACCGCGAAGAAGACTTTATAGACAGAGCCATTAGTCCGCGTATTAATTCGCGGCTGGGCTGCCAGTGCGTTTTATTGGATGGCGACGGCGAAGTGGAAGTAACGCTACCCGACCAGACACAATTTTTAGGAGAGTAATTTAAACATCATTTTTGTTATGCCGCATTTCGAGCCGCCCATTACCTGGAACGACCATGAAGACATTGCCATGAAACTCTACGAGCGTTTTGGTGATGATTTTAATGAAGGAAAAATATATCGCCTGCGGTTCACCGATTTATTAGAATGGATTTTACAGATACCCAATTTTGAAGGAACGCGCGAACAAAGCACCGAAGGTCATTTAGAAATGATACAAAGCGCCTGGGTATATGAGTGGCGGGATAATCAATAAAGAAGATAGCTAATGAATATTTTATCCGGCTTCGAAGCCATTACTACGCTTGTGTTTGACGTGGATGGCGTGCTGACTGATGGCAATCTTATTATTCTTCCGAATGGTGTAATGGCGCGCCGCATGAACATTAAAGACGGATATGCATTGCAGCTTGCGGTAAAGAAAAATTATCGGGTAGTGATTATCTCCGGCGGCAATTCAGCCGAGGTAAAAGAGCGGTTGAATTTGCTGGGTGTAAAAGATGTGTTTATGCGCATCAGCGATAAAAAAGAATGTTTAGAAGAATACATGTCGGTAAACAATATCAGGCGCAAAGAAGTATTGTTCATGGGTGATGACCTACCTGATTATGAAGTGATGCAAAGCGTTGCACTTGCTTGCTGCCCTTCGGATGCAGCACATGAAATTAAAGCGATCTCGCATTATATTTCTCCACAAAAAGGCGGGCAGGGATGCGCGCGCGATGTGATTGAAAAAGTATTGTCGCTACATAACAACTGGCTTCCCGATACGCATATCAAATCGCAATAAAAACAAGTCTATTTTGAAAAAGCTACGTGCTTTTGTTACCTTGATACGATGGCAGAATCTACTGTTCATTGCTATCACGCAGGCGCTGTTTGCTTATTGCATTATTACGCCGGTATACGAAGCCGCTTCACATACACCCATTGTAAAAGGAGCCGCGTTGCTTTTGCTCATCATCGCCTCAGTTCTTATTGCTGCTGCTGGCTATATCATTAACGATTATTTCGATTTAAATATTGATCTAATCAATAAGCCATCTAAAGTAATTGTTGGTAAAACCATATCGCGCCGGTGGGCTATTGTGTTTCATCTGGTGTTAAGTGTAATAGGTATTGGCATTGGTATTTATCTTGATCTTACTACCAAAATTTTACTGCTAAGCGTAGCCAATCTTGTTTGTGTATTGCTGCTGTTTGCCTACTCTATTTCGCTGAAAAAAAAGCTTCTTATTGGTAATATTTTAATCTCTTTACTTACGGCATGGACGGTGCTTGTCATCGCCTGGTGCGAGACCCGAAACCTATTGTCGCCGCTTGGCGTAAGTCGCATTAAAATCACCCGCTATACCTTATTATACGCTGGCTTCGCCTTTATCATTTCATTAATAAGAGAAGTGATAAAAGACATTGAAGATATGGAAGGTGACCGTCGTTACGGCTGCACCACCATGCCGATTGTGTGGGGTGTAAACGCTTCCAAAATATTTATCGCTGTGTGGCTTGTGGTGCTGCTTGCGTTGCTAATCAGCCTACAGTTTTATGTGCTCCAATTTCATTGGTGGCTAAGCGCTTTGTACAGTGTTGTATTTATCATTGCGCCACTTGTCAATATATTTCGCAGGCTCTTTACAGCACAAACTTCCGGCGATTACCACCAGCTTAGCAGCCGCTTAAAACTGGTAATGCTTACCGGTATTTTGTCTATGATTTTTATTAAATTTTATTCCTGATTTTTGGTTATGCAACCTATTATATTGGCTTCGGGTTCACCTCGCAGAAAGCAGTTGCTCGAATGGGCTGAAGTGCCGTTTGAGCAACTGGTAAAACACGCCGAAGAAGCTTTTCCAAGCGATATGATGATTGCTGATATGCCGGTTCATATTGCCCGCAATAAAGCGTTAGCAGTAAAACAATCTTTATCCTCGTTTGATAAGATCATCCTCGCTGCCGATACCGTTGTTGTAATTGATAACACCATCATTGGTAAACCCAAAGACAAAGAACATGCGATAGAAATTTTGCAACGGTTATCAAACAGAAAACATGAAGTGATTACCGGCGTGGTGATATTGTATGGCGATGAAGAGATTGCTTTTGCTGATATTACTTCTGTTGTTTTCCACCCGATTAGCAAAGAGCAGATTGAATGGTATGTAGATAAATACAAGCCTTACGATAAAGCCGGCGCTTATGCCATTCAGGAGTGGATTGGCGTTGTTGGAATTAAATCAGTTAGTGGTGATTTTTATAACGTGATGGGATTGCCTGTAAGCCGCGTTGTACAAGCATTACAGCAAATAGAAAAAGGCAGGTAATTGGTTTACCTGCCTTTCGATTCAGTATAAAAATATTCTCTTATTGCGGACTGAATTCACCGTCTGCTTTTATTTCTACTTCTTCACTTACCATAGCAGATGGATATTTTGGACCAAGACCGAAATCGGAACGTTTTAGCGTGCCAGTCAGTTTAAAACCCGCATCCTGCTTTTTGCTCATTGGGTTTGTAATTGTACCTCTGTAGATCAAATCCATCGTTACCGGTTTGGTTATACCATGCATCGTAAGATTGCCTTTCAATGTGTACTTGTTCGTACCATTTTTTACCAATGAAGTACTTTTAAAAGTAACGGTTGGATACTTCTGAACATCAAACCAGCCATCACCTCTTAAGTCGTTATCACGCATGTCTACGTCGGTATTAATTGAAGCTGCATCGGCAGTTAAATCAAACGTAGCATCACTGAAATCAGGTTTAGATGCTGTGATTGTAGCATCGAAGTTTTTAAACAAACCATCTACATCGGATACACCTAAATGCGTAACAGTAAAAGTAAGTTTAGAGTGCATCTTGTCATTCTTCCATGTTGTTTGTGCAAAAGCAGCAAGGTTAAACGTGATAAGCAGTAGTAAAGCAGTTGTTCTTTTCATTTGTTGTTTTATTGTTTGATAATTAATAAGCTACGGTAAATCGTTGTTTAATAAACTTTGGGTTCTCCAGTTCATCAAGGATAGCAACGGCGAGATCTTCGGATGAGATGGTGCTTTTGCCTTGCGCATCAAACACAGGATTGTTTGTGTTGGTTCGGTAAGTACCTCTGCGCTCGTGTGGTGTGCCGGGATTAAATTCAATGGCAGGGCTTAATGCCGTCCAGTCCAACTCGGTTTCGTCTTTCAATTCGTTCAGGTAATCTCTTGCTGCTGTTGCACCAGGTTTATAAGCTTCCGGAAATTGTGGTGTGTCTACCAATTGTACGCCCGGCTGTATGTATAAACTGCCGGCGCCCAATACCACCAAATATCTTTTCACACCGGCTTGCTTCACAGCTTGCTGTATGCTACGAGAACCTTGCAGAAAGTCGTTGAACAAATTTGGGTTCGTCCAACCTGCGTTGTAAGTACTCACTACAACATCATGATGCTGTAAAAGGGGAACTGTTTGGTCAATAGTTGTCGCATCAGCTTTTACTATTATTAGCTTATCATTTTGCGTCTTTATTTTTTCAGGCTGACGAACAATGGCAGTTACTTCATGACCTCTGTTCAAGGCTTCGTTCAGCACAGCTGTGCCCACCAAACCCGAAGCGCCAATCAATGCGATTTTCATAACAGATGATTTTGAAAAGTAAAAATACATGTATGTACTTTTATTTTGCGATAACACATTTATTATGACTGTTCTTTTACACACATCAGTGAGATAACAAACGTGAAAGTGATGGGTAAAACTTTGCTACACCTGATTATTTCAGGCAAGGTATTGGCATTTATCACCTAAAATATTTTTGCCTTGCTGATTGAATTTTCTGATAAAGGATTGTATTGCCGATCCGGCGATTTTTATATCGATCCATGGCGACCTGTTAACCGTGCTGTCATTACCCACGCGCACAGCGATCATGCGCGCAGCGGAAGCCAGTATTATCTCTGTCATCATTACACCAAACCCTTACTGCAGGCACGTTTGGGCGATCATTACTATCAAAGTGTTGAGTGGAATGAGACGATAGATATGAACGGTGTAAAAGTGTCTTTACATCCCGCAGGTCACATTATTGGTTCCTCGCAGGTAAGGGTTGAATACAAAGGAGAAGTATGGGTTGTAAGCGGTGATTATAAAATAAAAGACGATGGTATCAGCGGCGCTTTCGAACCTGTAAAATGCCATACGTTCATTACCGAATCAACCTTTGGTTTGCCCATTTATAAATGGAAACCACAGGTGGAAATTTATGATGATATCAAAACCTGGATACAAAAAAATAAAGCCAAAGGCATCAGCAGTGTGTTAATTGCTTACAGCCTTGGCAAAGGACAGCGCGTGCTGCAACCAGTAAGCGAAGTAACCGATGTTATTTATGCGCATGGTGCAATTGACAACATGCAAAAAGCATTAGAAGGTGCCGGCTGGAAACTGCCAAAAGTAGAGCGTATTACACCAGAAACACCCAAGAGTAAATTGGTTGGCAGTGTTGTGATTGCTCCGCCGAGTGCAGATGGAACGTTGTGGATGAAAAAGTTTTCGCCATCAGCTGTTGGTGTTTGCAGCGGCTGGATGCAGGTGCGCGGCAGCTTCCGCAGACGCAATGCTGATGCGGGTTTCGCGCTGAGCGATCATGCAGATTGGGATGGATTATTGACTGCTATTCATGCGACCGGTGCAGAGAAAGTGTATGCAACACATGGCTTTCAGAGTGCGCTGAGCCGCTACTTAAATGAGCATGGAATAGAAGCTGCAGAAGTACATACAGAATATGGCAATGATGAGGAAGAAGGTGCTACGCCGGCACCTTATGAAACGGTTGTGGAAGAGAAAGATGATGAACTTGAACACGGATAACACAGATTTCATGCACGGATTATTGGGATTGAATAGTATAGTAAGACCTGACTAAAATTTCATCAATCTAAGGCATTACATTCATCCTAGTTCATACAAACAAAGCGAATGAATAAAACAGAAGATATCATTGACATAATAGAAGAAGAACATGCTCTCGATGCACAAACCGATGCATTGCCGAATAAGCTTTCAAACACTCCCTTGGCGGATGTGGGCTCAGGTTTATCTGCTTTTGCATCGCTTGTAAAAGTGATCGGCACATCTACCAAAACATTAGACAAGCTAAGCGCACTACAAAACTATTTTTCAGTAGCCGATGATAAAGATAAAGTGTGGGTTATTGCTATCTTCAGTGGCAGAAGACCACGCCGTGCGGTAAGTGGAACCTTGTTGCAGCAATGGTGCGTAGAACTTACCGGCTTGCCAGATTGGTTGCTGGCTGAATGTTATCATACCGTTGGCGATTTGGCAGAAACCATTTCGTTGTTGTTGCCCGACAACAAAGAAGAAACAAAAGAACAGCACAGTTTGTCTCATTACATAGAAGAATTAGCGAAGCTGGAAAAACAGGACGAAGCCATAAAAAAAGCGTTTGTAATAGATACATGGCAAAGCATGAATGCAAGCGAGAGGTTTGTGTTTAATAAACTCATCACCGGTGGCTTTCGCATTGGTGTATCGCAGAAAGTAATGGTAAACGCGCTGGCAAAATTAATTGAGCTGGATGCTTCGGTAATTGCGCATCGCATTAGTGGAAACTGGGATCCGTCTACCACTTCATTTTCCGATTTACTAAGCGAGCATACCATCTCGGTTGATTACTCAAAACCTTACCCGTTCTATCTTGCATATGCTTTGGAAGAAGCGCCTGAAACGCTTGGCAGCGTTGAAGATTGGCAGGCAGAATGGAAATGGGATGGCATTCGCGGGCAGATGATTAAACGTAACAACGAACTCTTCATCTGGAGCCGTGGCGAAGACCTGATGACAGATAAATTTCCGGAGTATCACATCTTAAAAGATAAACTGCCGGATGGCATTGTGCTCGATGGCGAAATCATTCCGGCAAAAGATGGTAAGCCATTGCCATTTGCTTTATTGCAAACCCGTATTGGCAGAAAGAATGTAACCAAGAAGCAACTGCAGGAAGCGCCGATTGCTTTCTTTGCTTATGATTTGCTGGAGATGAATGGCGAAGACTGGCGCAATAAACCGCTGCGCGAACGAAGAGAAGCATTAGAAAAAATAGTGAAAGAAATTAATCATCCAACTTTATTATTGTCTGATGTGATTGATTATTCCTCTTGGGAAGAACTAACAAAAATCAGGGAAGGCTCGCGCGATGCCGGCGCAGAAGGTTTGATGTTGAAAAACAAAAACTCGGTTTATAAAGTTGGCAGGAAAGTAGGCGACTGGTGGAAGTGGAAGATAGAACCGCTTACCATTGATGCCGTGATGATCTATGCACAGAAAGGAGCGGGGCGCAGAAGCAACCTGTATACTGACTATACATTTGCCGTAAAAGATGGCGATAAACTCGTAGCGTTTACCAAAGCCTATAGCGGCTTAACCGATAAAGAATTCAACGAGGTAGATGCTTTTGTAAAACGGAATTCATTGGAGAAATTTGGACCGGTGCGTACCGTAAAACCTGAGCTTGTTTTTGAATTGGCATTTGAAGGCATTGCTGCCAGCAACCGTCACAAAAGTGGCGTGGCGCTTCGGTTTCCGCGCATATTGCGGTGGCGTAAAGACAAGCCAATGGATGAAATCAATACGCTGGAGGATCTGAAAAAAATGCTGGCGATATATGGAAAGGTATAGCATGACTACCTTGTATTTTCAAATCCTTACTTCCTTCGCTTTTCTCTCCTCCCTTCCCTCTTTTTTTGCCCTTAAAATTTTCCCGTTAACCTTTTTTGGAAAATCTTTTTTTCAATAAATTTGTTTCATCAACCAATTACTTCATTTGTAAACTGTACTTCACATGCCAGTTACCATCCACCAGGTTACCGCCGTGCTGGATATGCCGGACGAGTATTTAGCCCAGGGCAAACGCGCCAGCGAGATCATTACTGCTAGCAAAACCAGCACCTACGTTAAAGTGCCATCCACCAATCTGGATGCAGCTGATGAAGCACTTGCCACCTTTCAGAAAGCTGCCACGTCATCCGAACGCGCGTCTGCGCTGCGCCCCTTACGGCAGGCGCTGCAATCGATCATGTTCTTTTTCCAGCAGGCTGCCAATGCCGACCCCGCCAATGCCAATTCTATTATAGAAAGCGGCGGTTTTAGGGTGAAAAAGATTTCCCTTAACCAGAAACACTCTTTTAAACTGAGCAATGGCATTAACTCCGGCACCATTGACCTGGATGCTGAAGGTGCCGGGAACTATGCCTGCCACGACTGGAGGTATTCGCCCGACGGTAAAAACTTTGTGCACCTGCCGCCGACCCTGAGTGCGCACACCCATATGGACGGGCTGACGCCGGGACAATGGGCGTACTTTACCCACGAGATTGTAACCAAAGATGGCGGAGAAGGCGTAAGCCAGATAGAATCTATCATGGTGAAATAACCGTTTCCGGGCGCAATTGTAACAAAAAGTAACGCGGTTGTACCATTTGCCTTCGCTTTTCGTACAAAAGGGAACGCAATTGTACTATTTGCGTTACCTTTTGGTACAAAAGGTAGAGCGGTTGTACTATTTGCGTTGGGTTTTGTAACAAAAGGGAGAGTAATTGTACGGTTTTCGTTGGCGGTTTGATTGATTGGGTAACGATATTCAATCTTCTTGTGCCTTTGCTTGTATTCTTCACCAGCAAAAAATCATATGCAAACTGCTAAATGAATAAAACAGACATTCTGAAAGATTTCACCGGGAAAGTCTCTGAATTATCAAAGCTGATAAAATCTTGGAATTTGATTGATGTCTCTTCTAAAAGTAGCTTTGATAAACTATCAGAGAAAATTTTAAACAACCTTTACAACGGGCAAACTGAAATAAAAATCAAACGAATTATGGAAAGCGAACTATGTATAACTTACGGGTTGTTTGTAACTGACTTTGACGCAGAAAAACTTACAAAAGACATAATGACTTGGTGGAATGGAAAACCTTGAAGTAAAAATTACTACAAATCTTGAGACTAAAATTTCTTTCCAAAAGATCAATATCCTCACTAACCAATAGAAGAACCCAATCGATTCCCTATCCCGGATTTTATTTTGTGAGGCAGCATTTCCCTAACTTACCGCCTCTTATCCCGACACACAAACCACTACAGAAAAAGACGAAGGTTGACGGAGACTGAAATTATTAAAGGTTGTATACAAAACAACGCTGCCAGCCAGCGTATGCTGTTTGATGCCTACTCCGGTAAGCTAATGAGTATTTGTTACCGGTATGCCGGCAATGTACACGATGCAGAAGATATGCTGCAGGAAGCCTTTATCAAAATTTACGCACACATACACCAGTTCAAATGGGAGGGCTCGTTTGAGGGCTGGCTTCGCCGGATAGTGGTAAACACGGCTTTGAAATCACTGCAGAAGAAGCGGCTTCATTTTGCCGAAATTAATGAAGCGGCTTCCGGGCAGAAGACAGAACCGGAAGCTTACTCGCAATTGCAGACAGAACAACTCTTGCTGATGTTGAAAAGCCTTCCCGATGGCTACCGCGTGGTGTTTAATCTTTATGTAATAGAAGGCTACGACCACGATGAAATTGCCACCCTGCTGAACATTCAGGCGAGCACCAGCCGCAGCCAGTTGGTAAAGGCAAGAAAGATGCTGCAGCAAATGATAAAAAAAAATGAAACGACAACGATAGAAACATGACCGACAAAGAACTTGATAAATTGTTCCGCGATTCTTTTTCAGAGCATACCCAGCCGGTGCCGGAAGGGATGTGGCAGCGCGTAAACCCGCAGAAAGAGAAGAAGCGCAGAGTCGCTTTCTGGTGGTGGACGGGGCTTGGCGTGGTGGCCCTGCTGGCGGGCACTTTGGTAGGCTGGAATGTTATGTTTTCTTCCCCAAAAGCGCCTAAGGCTGCGATAGCGGTTTCATCAAAAAAGAAAAGTGATTTGTCTTTAAACGAAAGGCAATTCTCTTCAGACAAAAAGGATTTATCTCCGTCGCTTGTAGCTAGCGATTCTTCTAAAATGCCTTCGCCTAATGCCGTTATCGTTCATCAAAATCATGATGTTGGATCAACTGATGTTTCTTCTTCCGCTTCAAGTTCTCTTCAAAACAGAACTTATGTTTTGACTGCAAAAAAACAGACAGCCGGGCACCTGAACGGAACAATGAATAAAGGGTATGAAAGAGTGCCTGAAAGTAAACCTGAGGATAAGGAAAAGGTAGGTTTGCCGGGTAAAAAGAACGAAGAAGTATACAACAATAGCGCTGATGAAACAGCAAAGCAACCTTTACAGCCAGATGCTTTGAAAGCTAATGATAGTGCGGCTTTGGGTGAAAGTAAGGTGGTGAAAAAAACAGATTCTGCAGCAAGGGATACGCATGCTTCGATAGTAAAAGTACATTTGCCTAAGACACATACAACCACCCTTGAATGGATGGCTGCCGGCTATACCGGAGACCGGGCGGTTTATGATGTGAAGCAGCAAGCGCCTGCGTTTTTTGTGAGCCGGAATAACCCGGAGGAAAAAACAGTGGTTCGCAGCTACAGCCTGAATGTGCGAGTGGAAAAGCCGATAAGCGCTCACTTCTCACTGAAGACAGGTGTGCAGTTTTTGCAAACGCACCAAAGCACTACGTACAATACAGAATCGGTAAACCAATACGCGGTTGTGAATGCGCTTTCGCTACCGGCAGACACTACCCGCTTTACACAAGTGAGTGTGCAGCGGCC
>CAZZZH010000090.1:11826-15534 GCA_964658445.1 Ilyomonas sp. | reverse complement strand
GCCGGCACTGAAAGTGCCGGCTTTGTTGTTTTTATAACGTTTCTATTGGCAAGCCTCAACGGGATAAACTACCGTTACTTAACTTGCGCCTCTTAATTATTGCCATGCAAACATTTCTTCAGCAGCTTCGCATAGAGAGTCACAACAAAGGCAACGGGACTGGTATAGAATGGCTGGGCGGTGGGCCTTTTATCGAATCGTTTTCTCCTGTAGATGGTAAGAAGATTGGAAGCGTAGAAACCATCAATCCTGAAGGTTACGATCGCATTGTTCAGAAAGCGCAGTCTGCCTTTATCGAGTGGCGAAACTTGCCTGCTCCTAAGCGGGGAGAAATTGTAAGACAAATAGGCGAAGCCTTACGCGAAAACAAAGATGCACTGGGCAAACTTGTGAGCTATGAAATGGGCAAAAGCCTGCAGGAGGGATGGGGCGAGGTGCAGGAAATGATAGATATCTGCGACTTTGCCGTTGGGCTTTCGCGTCAGTTGTATGGCTTAACCATGCATAGCGAGCGGCCACATCACCGCATGTACGAGCAATGGCATCCATTGGGTATTGTCGGTATTATATCTGCTTTTAACTTCCCAGTAGCCGTGTGGATCTGGAATGCAGCACTAGCTTGGGTTTGCGGCAATGTGTGCATTTGGAAGCCAAGTGAAAAAACGCCGTTATGTGCAGTAGCTTGTCAGCAGATTATTGCCAAAGTGCTGCAGCGCAATCATATTCCCGAAGGTGTAAGTTGTTTAATACAAGGCGATAGGGCCGTTGGTGAATGGATGTGTACAGATGCCCGTATCGCACTCATTTCTGCTACTGGCTCTACCCGTATGGGAAAGGCTGTTGGCGCAAGCGTGGCAGCCCGGCTTGGAAAAACTATTTTAGAGTTGGGCGGCAACAACGCGGTTATTATTTCAGAGCATGCCGACCTGGATATGTCATTGATCGGATGTCTGTTTGGTGCCGTTGGTACAGCCGGTCAGCGATGCACTACTACACGGCGATTGATCATCCATGCCTCGCAATATGAAACTTTTAAAACAAAGCTGCAAAACGCATATCAGCAATTGAAGATCGGCAATCCATTAGACAGCGAAAATCATGTAGGACCGTTAATTGATGCGGCTGCCGTTGGCCAATATTTATCTGCTATTGAGCAGTGCAAGCAGCAAGGCGGAAACTTTGTTGTTGAAGGCGGTGTGCTGGAAGGCAATGGCTATGAAAGCGGTTGCTATGTAAAGCCTTGCATTGCTGAAGTAAGTAACGACTGGCCAATCGTACAACACGAAACCTTTGCACCCATTCTTTATTTGCTGAAGTATCATTCTATTAAAGAGGCGATTGCGTTGCAAAACGGAGTGCCACAAGGATTAAGTTCCGCTATCATGACACTGAACATGCGCGAGGCCGAACAATTTCTTTCGTACAAGGGAAGCGATTGCGGCATAGCAAATGTAAACCTAGGCACCAGCGGTGCCGAAATAGGTGGCGCCTTCGGGGGCGAAAAGGAAACAGGCGGCGGCCGGGAAAGCGGTTCTGATGCATGGAAGGCTTACATGCGAAGGCAAACCAATACAATTAATTGGGGCACAGATTTGCCTTTGGCGCAAGGCATCCAATTTTCTGTGTGATAAATTTTAAAACACAGCTAGCGAAATAATAAAGTAAACTGACGTGTAATTTTTATTCTGCCAATTGTCTTTTGTACATCTGTATTGCATTTTCAAAACCAAGGTACAAAGCATCGATGATAAGCGCATGCCCGATGGATACTTCGTTTAGCCATGTAATATTTTGTTTAAAAAACTTAAGGTTATGCAAGTCCAAGTCATGGCCGGCATTTAAACCAAGTCCCACTGCTTTGGCTTTGTTGGCTGCTGCTACATAAGGTGCAACTGAATCTTCTTTGTTTACTAAATAATGTTTTGCATAGGCTTCAGTATAGAGCTCAACCCGGTCGGTTCCTGTGGCAGCAGCTCCTTCAATCATATCAATAACAGGATCAACAAAAAGACTGACCCGTATGCCGGCTTCTTTAAAAATCTTTACCATACCGGTTAGGTATTCTTTGTTTGCAACTGTATCCCAGCCATGGTTACTGGTGATCTGCCCTGCAACATCCGGCACCAACGTTACCTGTTGCGGTTTTACTTCCAGCACCAGTTCTACAAAGCGTGGTTCGTTGCAATTGCCTTCAATATTGAATTCCGTTGTAATGATTTGTTTGATTGCTCTTACATCATTGTAACGAATGTGCCGCTCGTCTGGCCGTGGATGCACTGTTATTCCATCGGCACCAAATGATTGGGCATCGATCGCCGCTTTCACTACGTCAGGATTATTACCGCCGCGGCTGTTGCGCAGCGTAGCTATCTTATTTATGTTAACACTTAGTTTAGTCATATTTTTAATGATTAGAAATAAGTAACTATAAAAGTAAAGGAGCAAAATTTTAGGATAAAGAAAATAAATAGACTTATACGAAAGCGTTGTTTTCGTTCAACTTTTAGCTTGGCATTACTCGCTGCTAGTGTTTGCTTCGTTTTCTTTTATCGCTCGTTTTATCTTCATCATAAATAGCTTTTGCTTTTGCAATGAGTTCTACAAATTCTTTCTCCGAAACGCTGTCGGCATCGTAAGCGCTTAGTGCTAATTGCGAAACATCATCCCAGCTATATCCTGAATCAAACATTGAATGCTTTAGTAAAGAACCAAACATACAAACCGAAGTCGCAAACCTAAGACTCTGCGAAGCTTTATCAAACGGAATACAGGAATCACTTGCCGTAAATGTTCTAACCTGTTGCAAACCATTTTGCGGAAGCTGATAATGCAGCTGCAGCGTCGCCAGCGGCTCGCTCACCAATGAATCGCTTTCTATTTCAAATACAGCCATAGCGGTTTGACCGCTGCCCAGTTCACCACCTTCCATCAAAACCGTATCCTGCAGAGCATCCTTGCGGTTATCGAAGCCAATAAGACGATAGCTCTTAATTGCTTTAGCATTAAAATGCATATGCAGCGAAGCGTTGTTTGCCACGGCATACATGTTTTTGGTAAACTCTGTCACCATTGTTTTTTGCGCTTCTTCCAGGTTGTCAAGGTAAGCAAAATTACCGTTGCCGGTCTTGGCGAGCATCTCCAGGCGACTGTCTTTATAATTCCCCATGCCGGTGCCCAGACAAGTCAGGTAAATGCCTTTTTGCTTCCGGCTGCTTACAATAGCTTCCAGGTCTTTATCAGAAGTCTGCCCGATGTTGAAATCGCCATCCGTAGCGAGTATCACACGGTTATTGCTCTTGCTGTCTGCTATTTTATCGGCAAGGTCATACGCCGTTTGTATAGCCTGCGAGCCGGGCGTATCGCCATCGGCATGCAAGCCATCAATCACGCTGATGATTTTTTCTTTTTCAGCACCGGAAGTAGGGGGTAAGGCAATGCCTACATAGCCGCCATATGTTACAATGCCAACCGTATCTTCTGCTCTTAAATTGTGTACTAAAAATTTGAAAGCCGACTGCACCAGCGGAAGGCGGTTATCTTTGTCCATAGAACCGCTTATATCGATAAGGAAAATAAATTTGGCGGGCTTGATTGACGATAGGTCAAGTTTTGGCGCATGAATCGTAATAAAGAGCAGCTTGTTGCCAGCCTGCCAAGGACATGTAGTTAGCTGCGTACCAAACCGGAACGACTGCGTAACAGAGTCGT
>CAZZZH010000090.1:0-11816 GCA_964658445.1 Ilyomonas sp. | reverse complement strand
GTCGTCTTTTATTTTATTCAGGCTAAAATAATTCAACATCTCTTCAATACGCACACCGTCGGGCGGCACAGTGCTTTTCATGTTCAAGAAACGGCGAATATTGCTGTACGAAGCGCTGTTTATTGTAAGCGCTATACTTGTTTCTGCCACGTCGGCCGCTTTCACAAAAGTATTTTCTGCGAGTGAGGTGTATGTCTCGTCGCCATAAGCTACGGTAGTAAAAGGCTTGTTATTTTTTATGCTTTTGGTAAGTGATAGCAAGTGATAGCCACTGCCGGTTATTACCTTTTCTTCGGGCTTCATAATCAGTGATTGAAAAGCATTTGCCGATACTGCATAGCTCAACGTTTGATAGCCATCGAGTGATAATGTGAGCGTATCATTTTTTAACGAAAGCGGAATTCCAAACCCGCCTGAAGAGCCGCTGGTAAAGAGTATAGAAGGCTTTGAAGACAGCCTGATCTTAACAAACGGAAGGGTTTCGCCTTGCATGTTTTTTACTTCTCCACGCAAATAATATTGCGCAAAGCAAGGGCAAACCCATAAGCAGAGTAATATGACAGCAAAGCGTTTCAACTAAAACTTTAACCACAAAGTAAAATATTCTTTACGAGCAACAAAAAGAGATGTACGTAGTTAGGGCTTAACTTGTTGTTTGCAATAAAATAATTCATTCTTAATTATCGTTTTGCACAGGTAATAGGCGTGGCTTAACGCAATATCATTTTGCTTCTCGCACTATTTCTTCTACTTTTACTTTTTTAAAATTCTTTACTGTTTTCATGATATTAATTGTTGATGATAAGCGTGAAAATATATTGTCTTTAAAAAAAATTCTTGAGATCAATGATTTTAGAGTTGATACGGCTTTATCTGGCGAAGAAGCACTTCTAAAGATACTCAAGAATAACTACTTTCTTATCATACTCGATGTGCAGATGCCCGGTATGGATGGCTTTGAAGTTGCTGAAGCCATCAGCGGCACCACCCGCACCAAGGATATTCCTATTATATTTCTCTCTGCCGTAAGTGTTGAAAAAAAGTTTATTACCAAAGGCTATGCGTCCGGCGCTATCGATTACATCACCAAGCCATTCGACCCGGATATTCTGATCCTGAAAGTAAAAACATTTTACAAGCTTTATACCCAGACGCAGGCTTTAAATGCTACGCAAAATTCATTGCGTGAAGAGATAGAAGTACGCAAAGGGATACAGTTGCAATTAAAAGAAAGGAACCGCGAGCTGCAATCTATTCTTGAAAGCATTCCGCAAATCGCCTTTACCGCAAAGCCTGATGGCACGCTTGAATTTGTAAACGAGCACTGGTACGAATATTCTTCAGAAGCTACCGAGTTTCCTAAGCTAAGCGTAGACGAGCAAACGCTTAAAGTCCAATGGCAGCAAGCCGTTCAGAAAGATAATAAAGTAGAACTGGAGTTGTGCATCAATAAACAGGATACTGACGTTTACCGCTGGCACCTGCTTCGTGCTATACCCATTCATGAAGGCAATAAAATAACAAAATGGGTGGGCACCTTTACCGACATTGAAGAGCAGAAGAAAGCACTCGATAAAAAAGATGAATTCATCTCTATTGCCAGCCACGAATTAAAGACGCCGCTTACCAGTATCAAAGCTTATGTTCACCTCTTGCATTCCGCGGTAAACGAGCAGTCAAAAGATCAGGCGAATATGTTTATTGAAAGAACGGAAAAGCAGATAGACAAGCTGTACCTTTTAATTGCCGACCTGCTCGACATCTCTAAGATTGAAAGCGGTAAACTTAAGTTCAACAAGAAGTGGTTCAACTTTCAACCGCTTCTTACCAACACTATCGAAACCATTAAACAAACCTATCCCCGCTGCCATATTGTAGTGAAAGGAGACCCCGATATTGAAGTGTATGCCGATGACCTGCGCATAGAGCAGGTGCTCATCAATTATCTAAGCAATGCTATAAAATATTCGCCTGAAAACGATAATGTAGAAGTGACGGTGCGTATAGAAGACAACGACTACTTGCATGTATCTGTTCGCGATTTCGGTATCGGTATCGCCTCCGACAGCCATAACCATATTTTCGAAAAATTCTACAGGGCAGAAGCTTCTTCTAATCGCTTTCAGGGTTTAGGAATCGGCTTATACATTTGCGCCGAAATCATTAAGCGGCATGATGGCAATTTTGGTGTAGAAAGCAAGCTGGGAGAGGGTTCTGAATTCTATTTCTCCATACCACTAAAGCCTGCCGAAGCAAGACACACCAAAGCCGGACTTGCCTTGCCAAGTTCTTAAATCTGTCTTTCTCTATTTGTGTTGATGCGATAACTATTGAAGATATAGGCTTACTCAAATCATTTCATATAAACGGATATGCCGAATTCTATTACAAAAAATCTGCAAAAAGGTTTTGGTCTTTCGCTTACCATACTCATCATCAGTTCGGTGGCTTCTTACATTAGCATACATAACCTTAGCGACCGTGCAGAATGGGTAGCTCATACCAACCAGGTATTGCAGCAATCAGAAAAAGTTGGGGCTTTATTAAAAGATGCAGAAACAGGCCAGCGCGGGTACATGCTTACCGGCATTGACAGTTTCCTGATGCCTTATCGCATGGCTACGCAAAACATTTTTACATCTGTAGAAAAACTAACCGAGCTGACCAGCGATAACCCGGTGCAGCAGAATAATTGCGCACAGCTTTCTTATCTCATTTCAAAACGTATGGCCCGCCTGTCGGAACTGATACGAATACAGCGGACGGGTAAAGGGTTAGACAGCAACGCTTTGATAGAAGGTCAAACCATTATGGTAACTACAAGAGACCTGATTGATTCCATCGAGCGCGAAGAGAACCGGCTTTTAAAGGAAAGAACTCAGTCGTTCGATTTTCTTTCGTGGCTTACGCCGCTTATCCTACTTTTTACATCCTTAAGCTCAATTGTCATTACCGTCTTTTTTTACCAAAAAGTAAAAACCGATTATGATAAACGGTTGTTGTTGCAGCAAAAGCTGGAGCGAAATGAAAAAGAAACGACGGAACGCATTGCCATCATTGAAGAGATTGCATCGCAGGTATCTGCCGGTAATTATAAAGTACGCGTAAGCGACAATGAGAAGGATAATCTTGGAAAACTTTCCGGCGCTTTAAATAAAATGGCGTCTGCCTTAGACGAATCGTTTGAAGACTATAGCAAGCGAGAATGGATGAAGAACGGCATTGCTTTACTTAACGCAAAAATGATTGGAGAAAAAGATGTGCAGAAGCTTTCGCAAATTGTGATTGATAACCTTACCAATTATACTGATAGTGCAGCTTCGGCTCTGTATATATGTAAGAACAATGTGCTGAAACGCACAGCCAGCAATACTTTGAGCAACAACAGCAAAGGATCTTTTTTTATGGGCGACGGTCTTATTGGCAGATGCGCCCAGGAAGAAAAGATGATTGTGCTTAACAATCTGCCGCAAGATGATATTGTTATCACCTATGCTGCCGGCGGCATAAAGCCGGCAAACATTATCGTGTTTCCGGTAATATGGGAGAACGATCTGAAGGCTGTTATCGAGACGGTTTCTTTTGCGCCTTACACAAGTAAAGAAAAAGAGTTTTACGAAACCATCGCGCCCAACATCGGGCTGTCGCTGGAAAGTGCAAAACAGAATATGCGGTTGCAGCAACTGTTAAGCGAAACACAAGCGCAGGCAGAAGAGCTGCAGATGCAGCAGCATGAACTGGAACATCTGAACTCTGACCTTGAAACGCAGGCACAGAAGCTGCAGGTATCGGAAGAAGAACTGAAGGTGCAGCAAGAAGAATTACTGCAGGCAAACCAAGAGCTTGAGGAACGCAGCACCATGCTGGAAGAAAAGAACCAGCTGATTGTAGAACGAAACTTAGAAATACAACGAAAGGCTGAAGAACTGGAAGCCACTACAAAGTACAAGAGCGAGTTCATGGCAAACATGTCTCACGAGCTTCGGACACCACTTAATTCAATCTTACTGCTGTCGCGCCTAATGTCGGAAAACAGCGAGAAAAACCTTACGAAAGAGCAGGTCGAATTTGCCACCGTTATTCAAAGTTCCGGCAACGGTTTGCTAACGTTAATTGACGAAATTCTCGACTTATCGAAAATAGAAGCAGGCAAAATGAAAGTCGAGTTTCGCGAGGTGAACCTTGGAGAAACGAAGAACAACCTGGTCTCGATGTTTGCGCCGCTGGCAAAGGAAAAGAATCTTGATTTTTCTATCGGGATAGATGATGATGTTCCGGCAACCATTACAACCGATCCGTTACGGCTGGAGCAAATATTGAAAAATTTATTGTCGAACGCCATCAAGTTTACCTCGCGGGGCAGTGTAACCATGAACATAAAAAAAGCAGGCGCAAACAAAATACGATTTAACGTAAAAGATACGGGCATCGGTATCGCCGCAGATAAGCAAAACATGGTATTCGAAGCCTTCCAGCAGGCAGATGGTTCTACACGCCGTAAGTATGGCGGCACCGGGCTGGGCTTGTCTATCAGCCGCGAATTAGCAAAGCTGTTAGGTGGCGAAATAAGCCTGCAGAGCGAGCCCGAGAAGGGCAGTGATTTTATATTGGTAATCCCCACCGATGCAGAGGCTGCTTTTGCAAACCAGCCAGAAGAAATACCTGCTCAGTCAACGCCTGAAACGGTAGTAAACAATCGCGTAAGTGAGCCGGTATCACTGCCTTCCGATTCGCAGACCGTTTTTGATGACCGCAACAATATTAAGGATGGTGATAAGATTATTCTTATTATAGAAGATGATATTCCTTTTGCCCAAACACTTCTTTCTTTTGCCCACAAAAACAACTATAAAGGCTTGGTAGCATCGCGCGGCGATTATGGTGTAGAGATGGCAACGAGGTTTTTGCCCAATGCAGTTTTACTCGATATAAGATTGCCTGTAAAAGATGGCTGGCAGGTAATGGATGAACTGAAAGCCAACGCCGCCACACGCGGCATACCGGTGCACATGATGTCGTCGATGCACGCGAAAGAAGAAAGCCTGAGCCGCGGTGCGATAGACTTTATAGATAAACCCGTATTGCTCGATAAACTTCCTGATGTGTTTAAGCGCATAGAAGAAGCGCTGCGCAAAGGACCGAGAAAGATTTTGATAGTAGAAGAAAACGAAAAGCATGCACAGGCACTGTGCTATTTTTTAGAGTCGTACAACATTAATGTAAAGAGTACGCAGGAAGTAAGCGATACCATTAAAATACTTCAGGATGGAAGTGCTGACTGTGTAGTGCTGGAGATGAAAGTGTTTGCCAACAATGCCTACGAAGCATTGGAAGAAGTAAAGCGTAGCAGCGGTCTTGAGCAGTTGCCTATCATTATTTTTACAGGCAAAAGCTTATCGAAAACAGAAGAGCAACGCGTAAGACAGGTAGCAGATTCTATTGTAGTAAAAACGGCCAATTCTTACAAACGCATCCTTGACGAAATTGATGTATTTCTGCAAATTGTAGAAGAAAACGATCCGCTCAAGCCAAAGAAAAACATACGTAGGCTGAGTGGTCTTGAGCAAATACTGGAGAACAAAACGGTGCTGATAGCCGATGACGATGTGCGCAACATTTATTCGCTAACCAAAGCGCTGGAAGCGCATAAGATGAATGTAATATCGGCCACCGATGGCAAAGATGCTTTGGAACAATTGAAGCAAAACCAGAAAGTGAATATTGTGCTGATGGATATGATGATGCCTGAAATGGATGGCTACGAAGCCACGCAAGCCATTCGCAGAATGCCGCAATACCGTAATCTTCCTATTCTTGCCATTACCGCCAAAGCTATGTATGGCGACCGCGAAAAATGTATACAGGCAGGCGCTTCTGATTATATTTCCAAACCGGTAGATGTAGACCAGCTTACTTCTTTATTACGTGTATGGCTGTATCAATAAGTTTATAGCAACAAGGTATGATGATAACTATAAGGAGTAATAAAAAGCTACCTTAACTATTTCCACCTAAACGTATTGATTAGGTGCTTCATGTCTTCTACCAAAAATATACTTACCGGCTGAAGTGAATCTTCGTTGGGTGTAGCATCGAAATATAAAGCACCGCGAAGAAAATGTTTGGTCGAGTCAGTCAAAAAAAACTGGTTTGCGGTTGCTACATCTCCTTCTACGCTAAAGAACACTCCGTGTACACCATTCGGTGTGCTGATGATTGAATCATCGATACCGGAAGCTCTTGAAGTATGCTTGTTCGTCATGTTGTAAGCATCGTTTACCAGCGTGGTAAATTTATATTTTCCAATGTCTTTATAGCTTATATAAATGCGGCCGCTGAACTGCGGAAAATCGATATTAATCCAATATGGATTTTCGGGCAGGCTATCAAAGAAAGAGGAATCTTTTACGATGCTTGCATAAGCCGGATATTCGAAAGTGTAAGGATAGCCGGGCTCATTAAAAGTCTGGTATTTTTTTGTAGGCAATCCAATTTTAAAATAGCCGGGCGGCTTTGGTACGTAAGGACTACTGCAGGAAAATAAAAGGAAACAAACAATCGCAAAAAGATGTGTGCCTATCGTTTTCAAACATGATTTTGCAGGCCAGCTTTTACCTCCTCTATGGCTCATTTGCCAACGGTCAAACCTCTTGTTTTTTGTAAATGATTTCATTACTTCGCTTCCTGCGGTTTAATGCTGACCTTTATTTTCTGCAGGCGGTTTCTTTCTGCCTGCATTACCGTAAAGTCGAAATCGCCGGCAGTGATAACAGCATTTTCTTTTGGTATGTATCCTGCTATTTCAAGCACTAAGCCGGCTAATGAATCGCTGCCACCTTTTACTTTCTCAAACGTATCTTCCGGCAGGTGCATCACCTTAGCTACATCATTGATCATTACATTTCCATCAAATAAATAGTTATTATCGTCCAGCTTCTTAAAGTGGCTTTCGTCATCGTCAAACTCATCCCTGATATCGCCGATAATTTCTTCCAGAATATCTTCCAGTGTAACGATGCCGCTGGTTCCGCCAAACTCATCTACCACGATGGCAAAGTGAATACGCTTTTGCTGAAATTCTTTCAGTAAGTCTTCTATCAGTTTGTGCTGATGCACGTAGAAAGGTGCACGCATAAGCGAGTGCCAGTCGAACGAAGCTTCTTCATTAATATAAGGCAAGAGGTCTTTGGTGTGCAGTATGCCTTCAATCTTATCGAGGTTGTCACTATACACCGGCAGGCGGCTATAGTGCAGCAGTTCTACTTGTTTTATCAACGCATCAAAAGGCATATGATACTCGATACCACTGACATCGAGCCGCGTGCGCATCACTTGCTTTACCGTTATGTTTCCAAACTTTAAGATGCCGAGCAGTATGTCTTTTTCTTCTTCTTTACCTTCAGGATAGGTTTTATCAATTGCATTGGAAAATTCTTCGCTGGAGTAAGAATTGCTCTTGCTGGCCATTGTTTTTTCAAGCGCCTCTACGGCGCGTACCATGCGGTTTCCAACGCGGTTGAACACAAGATAAAGACCTTCGGTAACCCAGCCGAAATCCTTGGCAAAACGAATACTGTTGTAGTTAGCATACAGCTTTGGCAATACCTCGCAAAACAAGATGAGCACCGCAGCAATAACCAGAAATTTGATAAAGAAATCGCCTGCCTCGGAGAAGTGCATAAAGAGTGTGATAAGATGATTGCCGAGGATGATGATGAAGATATTGAGCGTAAGCTTTGCTATCTGTAAAGAGGCTAATAGTACTTTGGGATTTTCGAGCAAATCGATAACGCGCTTATAAGCTTGCTGCTGTTTAGTCTTCAGCAGGTTGGTATCTTTATATGTAAGCGAGAAAAAAGCCGTCTCGGAGCCGGCGGCGGCAAAAGACAAAAAGAGAAGCAGGAGCAGGATGATGACCATTACGGTTACTCCCTGGTTATTGATGGCTGCCGCTCCCAAAACATTTTCCAACGGGTACAAACAAAGCGGAGGTTTCAATCAGTGTAGAATTTGACTGCAATATTAATGGATTCGATAAAATAAACATGAGCCGCTATACGCGTTGCTATGCCGACCTGATTATCTTTTTTCACAGCCTTTTTAAAAAGGAAGCTCTTCTGATAAGCCTGGCATTGGCGGCAACTCCTCGCCCGGGTAATTTTCGGTGTCGTTGCTTGCAGCGCCTCTGTTATGATTGCTCAACTCACTACGTTTTTCAAGCATAATTAAATTGTCGCACACGACTTCGGTTGCAAACTTTTTATTACCTTCTTTATCTTCCCAGCTTCGGGTTCTCAGCCGGCCTTCTACATAGATAAGGCTGCCTTTGTGCAGATACTTTTGCGCCAGCTCTGCCAGGCCGCGCCACAATACAACGGTATGCCATTCGGTTTGCGATACCAGCTTACCGTTTTTGTCTTTGTACGTCTCTGTGGTAGCGAGTGGAAATTTAGCCACACCTATATTGCCTTCCAGATACTGCAGGTCGGGGTCTTTACCAAGATTTCCAATTAATACTACTTTATTTACACCTCTCATGGCTGTATTGGTTTATAAGAGAAATGAAACGACTGTGTAAAGCTAAAATTTGTTATCCAATTCAGCAGGAATTAATTATAGAAAAGAATAAGTAAAAAAGAAGGCTGCACATATCTTCTCGCAAAGCCGGAAAGAAAACAGTCGCTGCTTCTTTTTCTGTGCAAGGCTAATCTTGTCTGCTGTTAGAACTTCCTCCCGGAACCATAGATTTATCTTTTATGAAAACAGCGAGCGTAAGCCTCTTTGTACATAAAGCCGGCAAAGACAGGACAGGATGTATAGTAAATCTGCGCCCGGTATAGGAATTTGGCAATGGAGATATTTACTGCGACCAAAACTGTATGAAGGCTGGATGTGGCGGTATGTAAGTTATATGAAGGTATATGCAAGTTGTACCGAGGTATATCTACTTTGACACAAGGTAGATTTAGCTTGACACGAGAGATATCCACTTTGACATAAGGGATATTTGCCTGCGCACAAGGGAGATGCACGTAGATATTCAACCGCAAAACTTTGTATTAGTCATTTAGAAAGCTACCGTCTTTCGTAGCCTGCCTGTGCAGTTATTTAATTTTCAATTTTCATATTCTTCTCTTGTGTTGCAAAACTCATAATTCGATAACCTGTTCTTTACCCTCGCTTCGTATTTCTTCGTTACCTTTATCGCTTTAATTTGTAACATAGTTTTGTTCTTTTTACTCTAACAAAATACTTGTCATGGGAATAGTAAAAGACCGGTTTAAAGCCAAAGCCGATGCAGCCAATGCAGAAATAAAAACACTTTTAAAAGACCACGGCTCTAAAAAGATAGGCGAAGTAACGCTTGCGCAAATTTACCAGGGAATGCGCGGCATCACCGGGCTGGTATCTGAAACCAGCTTGCTCGATGCGCAGGAAGGCATACGCTTTCGCGGTTACACCATACCTGATCTGCAGGCTAAGTTGCCCAAGGCACACGATGGCGATGAGCCGCTGCCCGAAGGGTTGTTTTACCTGATGCTGGTGGGTGATCTGCCTTCCGAAGACGATGTACATCATATTACCTCGGTATTGCAGCGCCGCAGCAATGTGCCTACGCATGTATTTTCTGCCGTGGATGCGCTGCCCATCAGCGCTCACCCGATGACGATGTTTGTAACCGGCGTGATGGCATTGCAGACAGAGAGCGTGTTTGCAAAAGCATACGCAAAAGGCATCAACAAAAAAGATTACTGGGATCCAGTATTTGAAGATACGTTGAACCTCATTGCTCGGCTGCCGCGGTTGGCAGCGTACATCTATCGCCGCAAATACAAAGACAAAAAACACATAGAACCGAACGGAGAGCTGGACTGGGCGGGCAACTTAGCCCACATGATGGGCTACGATGAACCGAGCTTTATGGAACTGATGCGCCTGTACATGACCATTCATGCCGACCATGAAGGCGGAAATGTGAGCGCACACACTACGCATTTGGTGGGTTCTGCACTAAGTGACCCTTACCTAAGTTTTGCTGCGGGCATGAACGGTTTGGCAGGTCCTCTGCACGGGCTTGCCAACCAGGAAGTGATTAAATGGATCTTCGAAATGCGCGAAGAACTGAACACCGATCTGCCAAGCAAAGAGCAAATAGAAGAGTATGTGAAAAAGACACTAACTGCGGGCAAGGTAGTACCGGGTTATGGTCATGCCGTGCTGCGCAAAACCGATCCGCGCTTTGCAGCGCAGATGGAGTTTGGCAAAAAGCATATGCCCGACGATGCGCTGGTGCAAACGGTATGGAATATCTACGAAGCAGTACCACCCATCCTTCAATCGATGGGAAAAATAAAGAACCCGTGGCCAAATGTAGATGCGCACAGCGGCGCATTGCTGGTACACTACGGCCTTGTAGAATATGAGTTTTATACGGTATTGTTTGGTGTAAGCCGCGCGCTTGGTGTGCTGGCCAGCTTGTGTTGGGACAGGGCTTTGGGCTTTCCGCTGGAACGGCCCAAATCGGTAACAACAGAAGCGGTAAAGCAATGGCTGGATGGAAAAGAAGAAGTGTGGGGAGAATAACCAGGATTGAAGAGTGAATAAGTAATAGTGAAGATAGGGATCGATAAGAAGCAGGCTTCCACTTATTCAATCTTACTGATTGCAGAAGCAGGATGAAAGTAAAACGAAAGATAATCGTATCCGCTATCGCGAACAAGACCCTGCAGTATTTTTTGCAGGGTCTTGTTGTAATTGCGCCCGTTGCCATCACTGTGTATGTGCTGGTTTGGCTGTTCTCTTTTATCGACCATATTTTGCCCAATCTTATTCACAGCATTTTCAATAATTCCGAGATTGAAAAGAAACTGATTACCACGCCGGGCGTCAATTTTCTGCTCATTATCTTTATCTTCATTCTCATTGGCTGGTTGTCTTCCTTGTTCTTTGTAGGGCGTTTGGTCAATCTGTTCGAATACCTGCTGGAGCATACGCCGGTCATCAAATTTATTTATAATCCCGTAAAAGATTTCTTCGAAGCTTTTACCGGCAACAAAAGAAAATTCAATAAACCTGTGCTTGTAAATGTGGATGCTGCCGACGTTTGGCGCGTTGGATTTATCACCGAAGAAACGGCAGCTCATTTCGATTTACCGCAACATGCAGTTGTGTATGTTCCGCACTCCTACGCTGTATCCGGCATTACCTATTTAGTACCCAAAGAGCGCATCAGGCTACTTACCAATATCGCCGCAGCCAACGTGATGAAATTCATTATATCGGGCGGAGTTACAGAAATGGAATAAACAAAGTTTGTATTTACCTTACGCTTACAACAAGAAGAAGTTACAGAGAAAGTAGGCTCACAATCTCTTCCAGGTATCGCTTGTCGGTTTCGTCAAAATAATTCAGGTGCTCACTATCCACATCAAGCACTGCCTGCACCTCATCGTTTCGAATCACCGGCACTACAATCTCCGAACGCGAAGCGCTGCTGCACGCAATGTGACCAGGAAACTGTTCTACATCCGGCACCAACAACGTTTGCTTTTGCTGCCAGCTACTGCCGCATACACCGCGACCTTTCTTTATGCGGGTGCAAGCTACCGGCCCCTGGAAAGGTCCAAGCACCAGCTCATCTTGTTTTACCAAATAAAAACCAACCCACCACCATCCAAACTGTTCTTTCAATGCACCACAGATGTTGGCTAAGTTAGCAACCAGGTCTGGCTCGCCTTCTATCAAAGCCTTAATCTGCGGCAGCAGTGCAAGGTATTGTTCTGCTTTCGTTCCTTTTGCAATATGTAAGTCTTCTG
>CAZZZH010000089.1:0-15544 GCA_964658445.1 Ilyomonas sp. | reverse complement strand
CATGTAATCCAGTATCAGGAAGAGCCGTTTGCAGGTTTACAGACTTTGCTGAATTACCATTCTATATCGTATAAGTACAGAATGCAGTAACACCCGCCCATAGAATGACAATTCAACCTGTCTTAATTAGCTGCACAACCGTACAACAATTGTTCGATAACGTACACTTTCGTTTACCGTTTATCCTAAGAGATAGAAGAGATAAAGGCTTGCTGCGCTGGCATAAGCGTTGAGACGAAATGTTAGGATGTGTGTTTTATCTTCTTATCACTAGCTAAAATTCCCTCTATGTTTAAGAACTATTTCAAAACGGCCTGGCGCAATCTTGTAAAAAATAAATCTTACAGCAGCATCAATATCGCAGGGCTTGCCGTGGGGCTGGCAGGTTTTATTGTTATCCTGCTGTATATGAATTATGAGTTGAGCTATGATACCTGGTCTCCTTCTTTAAAACGGGTGTTTAAAGTATCCGAGCAAAAAGATGACGACATTTTGCAGCAGACGCCTGCACCTCTGTCTTCCTTTTTAAAACAGCAACTGCCCGAAGTGGAAGCTGCCACCACTATACAACCTTACGGCGATTATGAAGCGTTGTTAACAAGTGGCGATAAAAAAATATATCAGAAGAATAGTGTACAAGCCGATTCTTTATTCTTTAAAGTGTTTCCTTATCGGATTGTTGAAGGCAATGCGGCCACCGTTTTAGATAAGCCAAATGCGGTGGTGATAAGCCGCGAGGTAGCGTTAAAACTATTTGGCAGTGAAAACCCAGTAGGCAAGAGCCTAAAAATTTTTAATGCATTCGATTGCGAGGTAACAGGTATTATGCAGCCACCCAATGCGCCGTCACATTTACAGGCAGATCTTGTTTATCGCAGCCCCTATGAAAAGCAAAGTTTTTTCTGGGAAAATTATTCCTATCACACGTATGTACTGGCGAAACCGTTTGTAACGGCAGATAAACTGGAAGAGGATATAAACCGTGTGTATTACAATGAACGTCTGAAAAAGGACAATCAATCATTGGCAGATTTTCGCAAAGCCGGTCATCATGCCGGTTTGTTTGTTGATGAGGTAAAAAACATTCACAACTTTCCGAAACATGGCAAAAGCAATTTTACAACCGTTTCAGTATTGCTTTTACTGGCCGCGCTGCTGTTATTAGCCGGCGCTATTAACTTCAGTAATCTTTCTATGGCTGCCTCCATTCGCAGGGCAAAAGAGATGGGTGTGAGAAAAGTATTGGGCTCAAACCGGAAACAACTGTTGTTCCAAATTATGGGTGAGGTTGCGCTGCAATGCCTGCTTAGTCTCTGTCTGGCAATTCTGCTGGTAGCTTTTATATTGCCATATTTCAACAGCCGGTTCAGCATTCAGCTTAGCTTGTTCAGTAATGGGAATGGTATTTCGATAGTTAGGCAAATCGCTTTGTGCCTGTCTGCAGTGATACTGCTTTCCGGTTTATATCCTGCCATTTTTCTTTCTCGCTACAATATTACCAGGGTTTTGAAGGGCGATTATTCGACAGGAAAAGAAGGCATCCTCTTTCGCAATGCATTGATAGTCGTTCAGTTTACGGTATCTGCCTTTTTTGTCATTACCGCCATCATCGTCAGTAATCAAATGCACTACATGCAAACGAAAGATAAGGGCTTTTCGGGCGAGCTGGTAATGCGCTTGGAATCTTCACAGGACGTAAGGGATGCCAATTTTAATACAACACGCAATACATTGTTATCAATTCCGGGTGTACAGTATGTTGCCAAAACCACAACTGTTCCCGGTGATGCAAGTGTTGATACTTCAACCATTGCTTACAAGTACAACGGAAAAGAATACAGGATGTCATCCGTAAAAGTGAGCGATGATTATTTTAAAACATTAAATATTTCCTTATCAAAAGGAAGATTATTTAATGGAAGTTTCCTGGATGAAAATACACGCACGGCTGTCATCAATGAAGCGGCTGCAAAAAGATTGAATATCGCCAATCCGGTCGGCGCAACGATTACATTTCCTTTTTGTGATACGGTGCCGGTGCAGGTTATTGGCGTGGTGAAAAATGTCAACGTATCGGGATTTGAAAATGCAGTGCAGCCTGTTGTATACACCATAGGAAACAAAGCCTGTATGTTTCAATCGGGGGGAGGCATTCTTATCAAGATGAAGAGCGGCAACATGGGTCAAACCATTGTATCAGTAGAAAAGGCATGGAAAAAGATTGACCCGGATCTTCCGATTCGTTATTCCTTTCTCGACGATAATTTTCAAAAGCTGTTTGCCTCTTATACGCAACTGCAAATCATCATCAGTTTTTTCACCTTTTCGGCAATCTTCATTTCTGTTATCGGGTTGTTTGCATTAACGGCTTTTCTGGTGGGTCGTCGTACAAAAGAAATCGGGATTCGCAAAATACTGGGTGCCGGTGTTACCGATCTTGGAATCTTGTTAGGAAAAGACTTTGTGCGGCTTGTTATTCTGGCTGTCCTTATAGCAACACCGCTGGGCTGGTGGGTAGCGAATACCTGGCTGCAAAGCTTTGCTTACCGCATATCTGTTAACTGGATTACATTTTTATCAGCTGCTATCATCATCGTTGTGATTGCCATACTTACAATGAGCATTCAAACCATCAAAGCCGCTATTGCCAATCCTGTAAAGAGTTTGCGAACAGAGTAACTAAAGCTATTAGCCATTAGTTAATGGCAAAGCATTAAGTAAACACGCAACTTAAACCTTGCAATCATGTTTAAAAATTAGTTCAAAACGGCCTGGCGCAGTCTTCTAAAAACTACCGGTTATGGTACGCTGCCTGTTTTAGAGCTTCCCCCAACTCATCGCAGTTTGCTTCCGGAGTATAGCCTTACCCGTGCCCGCTCCTCTGTGGAAGCTTTGGACTATTCACACTCAGCTTAGGTTGTATTCCGGTGCTCTGTATGGATGGCAGCTATGCCGGGAAGGAGCCGTTTGCAACTATTCCGTTTTGTGATGAATTTCTTAATCCACCTTCCTTGCTTTTGTTGGCAACAATCGCAAAATAGTTTGGATAGATCTGCCTGCACTATGATAACAGTTTGATAGCAGCAGTTGCGTATATTTGAGAGTTAACGGCAAGCTGAAAAAACTCTCCTGAACAAGCACATTTAATTTGACTAAAACAATGACAAGAAATCGAACTATTGCAAGCCGACTTCGAGAAGTGTTGCTTAATGGACATTGGGTTGCTAATACCAATTATAAAGAACAAATACAAAGTTTAAATTGGCAGCAAGCAACTCAAAAAGTTGACAGTTTAAATACCATTGCAGCCTTGACCTATCATATCAATTATTATTTAGCAGGACTATTGAACGCTTTTGAAAACGGAAAACTTGGAATCAGCGACAAATACAGTTTTAACCTTCCGCAAATACAGTCAGAAGAAAATTGGAATAAATTAGTAACAGAGTTTTTGAACAATTCTGAAAAGTTTGCAAACCAAGTTGAACAAATGGAAGACAGTATCTTCGACCAACCCTTCATGGACGAGAAATACGGGAACTATTTAAGAAACATTGAAGGAGTTATCGAGCACAGTTACTATCATCTGGGACAGATTTGTTTAATACGGAAAATGATTATACCAACCCAATCATAGGTTTTTATTGACACTTACTATTGCAGCAAGTAAACAGCCAGCCGCTAACAGTGTGTTTATAAAATTGTGGCTGGACATTAAGCCTTCAACTATAAATCGCTATTTTGCTTTTGTGGTTAATTGAAACTGACGTTTTTCAAATGCCACAACTTCATAAACACTTTAACGTTGCCTGCAAGGAGCCTCGCCGTTTATCAAGCCAATATCATCTACTTCTGATAAGCGCGATGCCTGATATAATTAAGCTTACTATTAGTAGTAATGCTCCTGCGTATAATATTGCAATCAGCGAGTTGGGTTGCTCTAAACCCTTTCCGGCTGCTGATGCAAAAAAGCCGCCGCTCACCAATACGGCTGCCAGCGGAAATGCAATGCGTAGTAGTAGATCCAGACTTTCGTTCATGCGTGTGTTATCAAGCAGTAACTGCATAAGTATGCTTAATATTACCAGCACACCTGTATGAGCATGACCGGCTCGGAACATGCTTTTTTGAAAATTGGTGAGCGGCGTTTTATCGTAACCGGAAAGAACAGTGAGCAAATAGTATCCGCCATATATAATGGTTGGTACTGTAAAGAGGGTAATGCCGCAAAATAATTTTGATAGGGATGTCATCATAACATGTATGTGGTTCGTACATGAATTTGGTTAGCTTATAATTTGCGGAGCTTTGGCTTCTGTGATGCCTGATGCAAATTGTTTGTCCAGGCCGTCTGATACTACTTTGGTATCTTCATACACATCAAGCTCTGTTACCTTGCCCCATTTTAATGTTACGAGATGAACGCCTTTATTTATATACGAATCGCCATTTAGTAAAGTAGCGGTGGCAGTCCATCGTACTATGGCAAGTGTATTGTGTGGCAAGCCCTTTACCTTAATGTCGGTAACGGTTATGTAAAGATTGGGCGTTAAACGAGCTAACCTTTCCAGCCAGGATTTAACGGCTGCCACATCGTGCCGAACGCCTCCCATAGCATTGTCTCCGGAAAAGCTATGTTTTACATTGGTTGGATAATCTTTTTAGTTTCCTTCTCAAAATATTCCCCAATTTTATACTCTCAATACAATCTTCCCTCACCAAAACATCTCAGAAAAAAGCATATTATTGTGCCACATGAAACCGGCAGGCAGATACATTACCAGTTGGCTACTCCTCTTATTCTGGAGCTATGCCGGTGCACAATCTCCACAGATAGATAGCCTGAACCGGCTGATACAGGCAGCCACGAGTGATACGGCAAAAATCAACTTGTCGCTACAAAAGGCAAGGCAGTTAAATACCGTGAACCTGGATTCGGCGCTACAGTTTGCCGAACGCACGCTGGCGTGGGCAAACCGAATCGGTTACCGCAAGGGACAGTCGGGACTGCTGAGCTTTGCCGCAAGTGCGTATAGTATAAAAGGAGATTATACGGCTGCCAACCAGAAGCTAACCCTCTTATCGGAACTGCTGAAGACATCGACAGACTCGGTAGAGATAGGGATGCTGTACGGGGCTTACGGGGACATGTACAGCATACAGGAACGCTTTGATACATCGAACCTGTTGCTGCTGAAAGCGACGGGTATTATTGAACGGAACGGGTACTCGCCCTCGCTGTTGGTGTATTACTCGGACATGGGGATTAATTACCAGTCGCTCGCCAATTATGCGCAGGCGTTGCGCTACCAGCAGAAGACGGTGGGGCTGGCGATACGGGAACACAGGGTAGGATCGGAAGCGCTGGCGTACAGCAATATGGGTGTGACGTACGGGGAGATGGGCGATACGGCGCGGAGCAACCAGAGTTATGAACAGGCGATGGCGCTGGCAGAGGCGAACGGGCTGACGAGGGTAGCGGCGTATGCGTACACGAACCTGTGCGAGAATGCAATGTCGCAACAAGCCTGGCAAAAGGCTTACGGGTACGCGATGAAATCGGTAACGCTAGCGCAGACCACAGGTGATAAAACGGCGGAAGCGGCGAGCCTGTCGAAAGCCGCGAAATCGCTGGCTTACCTGCACCGCTACGAGGAAGCGATGGGGCTGGCGCAACGGTCGGTGGCGATAGCAGAGGCAACGGGACAGTCGTACGTGCTGGCACAGGCGTATTCGGGCATCAGCACGCTGTATATGGTGCAGAAGAAGTATGCCGAGGCGATACCGTTTTTGGAGAAGGCGGTGGCGGCAGGGAAGGAGAATGAGTACAATGAATTTATAAACACCTTGTATGCTGACCTGGTGACGTGCTATGAAGCAACAGGGAATGCGGCGAAGGCGCTGGCGGCTTTTAAGAAATATGACGAGAACAAAGACTCGACCCGGAGCCGCGAGAACATACAGAAGGCGACGGAGATGACGATGAACTTTGCCTTTGAGAAACAGCAGGCGATTGCGAAGGCGGAACAGGATAGAAAAGACGCGGAAGCCAAGCGGGTGAGAAACCAGCAGTTGCTGCTGATAGTGCTGCTGGCCATCGTGGTACTGGCTGTGGTGGGGATTGCGTTTATCCAATACCGGAATAACCGGCAGAAGCAGAAGGCGAACCTGGACCTGCAGCGGCAGAAACAAAAGGTGGAACTGACGCTTGCGGAGCTGAAGTCGGCACAGGCGCAGCTGATACAAAGCGAGAAGATGGCGAGCCTGGGTGAGCTGACGGCGGGTATTGCGCACGAGATACAGAACCCGCTGAACTTCGTGAATAACTTTAGCGAGCTGAACAATGAGCTGATTGAAGAGATGAGCGGGGAAACGGATACGGAGGAGATTAAAGCGATTGCGGCTGATATTAAGCAGAACAATGAGAAGATTGCTTTTCATGGCAGGCGCGCGGATGCGATTGTGAAGGGGATGCTGCAGCATTCGCGGCAAAGTAAAGGGGTAAAAGAGGCTACGGATATGAATGCGTTGTGTGATGAGTATTTGCGGTTGAGCTATCATGGATTGCGGGCGAAGGATAAGGCTTTCAATGCGGATTTTAAGACATCGTTTGATGAGCGTATTGGGAAGATAATGATTGTTCCACAGGATATGGGAAGGGTGTTGCTGAACTTATTGAATAATGCTTTTTATGCGGTGAATGAGAAGAGGAAGACGGCGGGTGATACGTATAAGCCGTTAGTTAGTGTTGTAACGAAAAGAGTAAATGATACGGTTGAGATTATAGTAAGCGATAATGGTGGTGGCATTCCGCAAACCGTCATCGATAAAATCTTTCAGCCGTTTTTTACGACGAAACCTACAGGACAGGGAACGGGATTGGGACTCTCTTTATCGTACGACATAATAACCAAAGAACATGGGGGAAATATAAGAGTTGAAAGTAAGGAAGGCGAAAGCACTGTATTTATTATTCAGCTACCGGTAACTGCTTAGACATGAAATTTATTTTTAGCTCTTCTGTAATGGTTTTGGGCTACAGGGTATTTGTCCTGCTTCTTGAACTTTGGCGCCCGGTGTAGCCCTTCTTCGCAACCAGACGGCAATGTTCAGGGTATCAGGTTACAGTCTGGTACGCCATTCGGCAGGCAGATCTAAAACAACAACGATAAAAGAACAATGGGTACCTTTACATCACTGCCACATAGCCTATACTAATGGTACTCTCGGTGGCAGTATTATTCTGCCTTGTTTCCCATCTTCTTTCGCCTGTTCAATTCGTTCCTTTCGGGATGATACAAAGTTCTGGTTTATATCGTAGCAATACCATTTTTTACCGCGTACATTGCCAGCCCAACCCGTGTTTTTAAATCCAGCTTTTCACAAAGCGCATCCCGGTAACCTTCCACTGTGCGTACGCTTACAAACATTTTCTCAGCAATCTCTTTGTAAGAAAGTTCGGTGCAGGCAAACTTTAAAAATTCGGTCTCCCGCTCTGTAAGTTTTGCAAAAGAAGGGCTGGTGTTCTTTGTATCAATCAGTTGGTTAACGGCATGAAGAACCTTATGGGTTACCAGTTCATTATAGAAATAACCGCGGCTGAATACTTCTTCAAAAGCACGCTTTAACTCGGCTGGTTCGGCATCTTTCAACACATAACCTTTTGCGCCGCTTCTGATCATACGGATAATGGCTGTGTCGCTGTCCATCGTACTCAAGGCAAGTACCTTGATATGCGGATAGTTTTCATGCAGCCATTCTGTAGTTGCGTAGCCATCCATCTCCGGCATATTAATATCCATCAATACAATATGGGGCAACTGCTTTGGATTTAATCCTTGTATCAACTCTTTACCGTTAACAGCTTCGAAGATTACTTCGTAGTTGGGAAACAGGTTGATCAGCATCGCTAACCCTTTCCGGAACATAGTATGATCGTCTGCAATCGCTATGTATTTTACATCAGGCATATGGTGTTGTAATTGTTATGGTGGTTCCTTTGTTGATGACACTTTCAATCTGCGCTTTGCCACCAACTAAGGTAGCACGACTGATAATATTACTCAATCCCAGGCCTTCATTGCCTGAAAGCAAAGCCGTATCAAAACCGTTTCCGTTGTCCATCACGGTAACTTGTAAATAACTCTCGTGATAACGAAAATGCAGCTCGATATTTTTTGCTTTGGAATGTTTTAAAATATTCTGCAAAGCTTCCTGTATCATGCGAAACAGGATCAGCTTTTTTTGATTCTGTAACGGCTGTTCTTTTCCTTCTATCTGCAGGCTTGTTAGCAGTAAACCAGACCGACCGATGCGTGCTAGTTCACCGCTGATAATTTGAGGAAGGCTTGCCAGTTGAATGCGCTCTGAACTGAGGCTTTTTGCAATATCACGAAGATCTGTCATGGCTTTACTTACACTGTCTTTTGCGTCTGCCAACAGCACTTTGTCAAGCGATTCTCCTTGTTCTAAAATGTTCAGTTGCACTTTGGCTAAACTTAATATTTGCCCGACATTATCATGAATTTCCTGGCTGATAAAGTTAAACGTTTGCTCCTGCGCTTCGAGCTGTGATTGCAGGAGCTGCTCATTGAAAAACGTTTGCATCCGCTCTTTTTCTACGATGTAAGCATTGCTTTTTTTCCGTTGCCAAAGAAGGACAAACAAGAGGAACCCGATGAATAAAATCAGGAGGAAACTGACGAAACAAACAGAGAGTATTACTTCGCTTTTGTCCATATTCTTTTACATAAAAAAGCAACCGTGAACAACCCATATTCTATAATGCTAGATGTGGTGGTGATAACGCCGTAAATAACTCCGTTGGGATCAAGTTTGTTATCCATGATATAGTTAAAGACACTTAGGTAAACAAAATCGCTGACCGAGGCAAACACAATTCCGGTGGTAATCCAAAACATCGGGATGGAAAAATAATGGCTCCATCTTTCGGCACGCAGCAGCTCATAAAAATAAGTAAGACAACAGCAAAAAATCAGCAGCTCGCCTACATTGTTCACCAAAGAATTGTAGATAAAAAAGCTGCCCCACACAAACGACTTTAATAGGAACGTAACAATGAAAATAAGCAATACCGGCAGTAACCATTTCCGGTATTGCTTTAACTCCTGCGTATCATAAAAAAGAAAAAAATAGAACAGGAAGGCAACAACTGTATAACCGTTAAATATAAAGTGGTTGCTCTTCTTAAATGTTTTTGAATAATAGTAACCACCCAGTTGCACGACAAACGTAAACAAGAGAAAAACAGGCAACAACCGTAACCAGCCGCGTGGTACCTGCTTGTATAACAGGAGCGATGCAACAATAGCAATGAGCAACGGAACAGAGCCGATAATTAAATCCTGCATCGCTCTCTTTTTTTATTCTGATTTGGGACATCTGGGCGGGCACAACGGAATAGAATCATCGCCCATGCCTGCGTAAGGAAGACTTACAGAAACTGAATTGTCTTTGCCCAGCAAATCGCGGCTGCCTTCTGTCTGCGGCTTTTCTGCGTTGGTATCGTGCGTCGCAACCAGAATCACATTGTGCTTGTCTTTGTATTCAGCGCCTAATGCTTTTAACGTAGATCGTTTATGTCGGCCATATAAAATACGAATGCCGTTTGGTGCCACACCGTTAATGGTATTGTCCTTTATCAGCGCATTGATTTCTTCGATGGTAACCCAGGCTGATGTGGCATCTCCATGCGCCATGGTTTCCTTGTAATACGCGTGCATTTCTTTAATCTCGGCATCCGCAGTTGGCAAATCCGGCGATACTTTCTGATGAAGCTTAACTGGCATAACTCTTCTTTTGATGAATAAATAGGTGTGTGAATGAATTGCAAGTTCGTGTGTATTTGACAATCTTCTTACCGTGATTCAACGATAATTAGCTACCGTAAAAATCCGCTCCTTAAAATGAGCTGTTCTACGCTCTTCCGGCCTTGCTGCCCAAAATAGTTTTGCCCTTTCAAAATCATCATTAAAACGACAAAGTATGTCAACGTTTAATCAGTTTCCTTTATTTTCTTCTCTGGCTTCTACAGATGGCTGTGTGACAGCCGTATCCCGCATTCCCACCAGTATGGAAGTGTTTTGGATCAATCAAAATGGCTCGGTGCACGGCGCTTATTGGTACGATGGCACCGGCTGGGGTAATTATGAATTGGCACCGGCGGGCAGCGCATCAACAGATGGCGGCATTGCAGTCGTGTCCCGCATTCCAACGAGTATGGAAGTGTTTTGGATTGGTCCTGATGGCTCTGTTCAGGATGCTTATTGGTATGAAGGCGCTGGTTGGAACCGGTTTCAATTAGCCACCGCAGGCAGTGCTTCTACAAGAGGTAGCATAACGGCTGTCTCCCGCATGCAAACTAGCATGGAAGTATTTTGGATTGGTCCTGGTGGCTCTGTTGAGGATGCTTATTTCTATGAGGGTGCCGGCTGGAATCATTTCCAGTTATCAGGCGCAGGCAGCGCCTCCATTGACGGATGTATTACTGCTGTATCGCGTATTCCAACCAGTATGGAAGTGTTTTGGATAGGAACTGCCGGTTCAATTCAGGATGCGTACTTCTACGATGGCGCCGGTTGGAATCAGTTTCAGTTGGCGGCCAATGGTAGTGCTTCGACATTCGGCAGTATCAAAGCAGTATCCCGAATCCCGACCAGCATGGAAGTATTCTGGATTGGCGCAGACGGCTCTGTTCAGGATGCTTACTGGTATGATAACGCAGGTTGGAATCATTTCCAGTTAGCACCGGCAGGCATGGCTTCGGTAACAGGCAACATAACGGCAGTATCCAGAATGCAAAGCACGATGGAAGTTTTTTGGACCGGCGCAGATGGATCTATCCAGGATGCTTATTGGTACGATACCAGTGGCTGGGGAAGTTATAATTTGTTTCCGCAGGCAAATGCTTCCGTAAAAGGATGTATCGCTGCCGTGTCGCGCATTCCTACGAGTATGGAGCTGTGGTTTATCGAATCGGATGGCACAATACAGGATGGTTATTGGTACGATGATACGCAGCAGGTAAAATGGGCAATTGTTTTATGTCAGCCTTCGGATGATAGCTCTATTGTGCAACCGGCTTCGTTTTTTACCGATCTTTTTAAAGGGGCAGGCAATGGAAGTATCCGCGATTATTACAGCGAACTATCGAACAATAAAATTGATTTCAGTACCTGCGATGTGCTGGGCTTTTACACAGTCAATTATAAAAAGTCAGACCTCACTAAATATAACGCCGATGGAACAGTGGCAGGAACCGTTTTTGACAGAGGAACCAATATCTTCAAAGCCTGCGAGGATGTAGCGAAAAACCAGAATATTGATTTCCGGAAATATACCGGCGTAGTTGTTATCTACAGCTACAAATTAGGCGATGGCGGCGCTGCAGCCGTCGGGCAAACGTATTCAATGAACTTAAACGGTAGTACACAGAATTATTCGGCTTTATTGTTTGACAGTGATGCCTGGAGTACACTGGATAGCAGTAACAAAGTGGAAAGCGGCGACGCCTGGAGTAATACGTTCGTGGAGCATGAAGTGGGGCATGGTTTGGGATTGCAGCACTCACGCGATTCTGCCAATAATGATTATGGAGATTGGTATGACATTATGAGTGCTATGAGTTGCGCTTCTCACAATGATACCAGGCAGTTTATGAGATCGGGACCCGGTTTAAATGCACCCAATCTCATCACGCTGAATGTATTGTATCCTACCTACATGACTACCTATTATTCGTATCAACACCAAGGCACGAACGCGGCGAACGATACCGTTTATTTAAGCCCGTTGCATCCGTCAAAGTCGTTAAAGGTGATCAAAATCCTGAACAGCGATGGCTCTTTTTATACTGTAGAATACAGGATACAAACGAACTGGGATGCAGGTATTGATGGTTCGAATGTAATTTTACACCTGGTCGATACAAGTGGAAGGAATTCTTCTCTTGCCGTATGTAAGCCGGGTGGGAAGGTTCAGAAAGATAATATCACGGTAAACTTTACAGCTGAAAATAATTCGGTCGCTACGTTGGAATTATCCGGTGTATACAGATAAATTGCCGGCTCTGGGTTTTATCCTACATATCCTAAGAGAGATTTCCGGATCTCTCTTAGGATTTCCAATTAAGCGAAGCCTGTCATTTCGCTTTCTTTCCATTTAAGTTTGCAGCTTGCCTTTTTACTTCTTACAAATGCCACAAGTGCCTCCATTGCTCTTTTTCACTTCCTGCTATCTATCTGAAATCTCTTGCTCCCGGAAAGTTATCTTCCCCTGCACTAATCCGTATTTGTGTTCTTTTGTTTTCGGTTGGAAAAGGCAGCATTGGGTTTCCGTTTCCCGGTAGTGTTGACTGCTCTGCGGTAGCCTCGTTCAGGTGCCGTAACAGTTTTGACCAGTCCTCACAATGGCTCACGACCACATGAATCACTTTCCCCTCCTTTTGTACTTTCCCCTGCACCATTAGTAATCTTGACTGGATGATTTCCTTGCGGTACTTACTTTCAAAGAGGTTACGGAACACCACCAGGTTGGCTACTCCTGTTTCATCTTCGATGGTAATAAAAACAACCCCGCCCGCGGTACCGGGTCTCTGTCTCACCAGCACCAATCCGGCTACTTTAACTACTTCTCCATCCTTACTATCCGTTAACTCTTTTGTGGCTTTTATATGCAGCAGCGAGAGCTTCTCCCTGATAAAATGTACTGGGTGTCCTTTCAGCGAAAGCGAGGTAGCACAATAGTCATGCACCACATGCTGTGAAAGCGACATTTCCGGCAATACCGTTTCGCCCTCTGATACGCTTTCTGAGGGCTGTCCCTTATAAATGCCTGCCGGACTATCACCCAAAGCCGAAACCTCCCACAATGCCCTTCTCCTGTCCAAACCAATGGATCGGAACGCATCCCCATCAGCCAGCTTTTCTAACGTAGCAATAGTTACCCCTGCATCCAGTAATTGGTTGATACTGGTAAATTGATCCTTTCGCTTTTCTGTCAGCAGGTGTATATCTTCTGTCCGGATGCCATGTATCTGCCGGAAACCAAGTCTGAGCGCATAATAGGTTCCGTCTTTCTCCTCGAGGGTATTATCCCAATACGAAAAATTGATGTCAATGTCCCTGAAAAGGACCCCGTGATTCCTTGCATCGATAATGATCTGCGAAGGCTTATAAAAACCCATTGGCATACTGTTGAGCAACCCACACGCAAACACATCAGGGTAGTAGCATTTGATCCAGGCTGAGACATACACCAGCAAGGCAAACGAGGCAGCATGACTTTCTGGAAAGCCATAGCTTCCAAAGCCTTCCAATTGCTTAAACACCCGGTCTGCGTACTCTTTAGTATAGCCCCTTTCCAGCATTCCGTTCACCAGCTTCTCCTGGAATTGATTGACCATCCCTTTGAACTTGAAGGTTGCCATGCTGCGCCTGAGTTCATCCGCTTCTGCCGGTGAAAAACCTGCCGCTACAATAGCAATCTTCATGGCCTGCTCTTGGAAAAGTGGAACGCCTAAGGTTCGCTTTAAAATCTCTTCCAGTTCGGGTGATGGATATTCAACTTTTTCTTCACCATTCCTTCTTCTTAAATAAGGATGTACCATATCGCCTTGTATGGGTCCAGGCCTCACTATCGCTACTTCAATTACCAGATCATAGAAGCACCGAGGTCTGAGGCGCGGTAACATGCTTTGCTGTGCGCGGCTTTCGATCTGGAATACACCAATGGTGTCCGCGTTGCTGATCATGTCATACACAGCTTTATCATCCTGTGGGATGTTAGCCAATGTAAGGTCAAGATGGTAGTGCTGTTTGGCTTCATCAAAGCATTTGCGGATGCAGGTCAGCATGCCCAACGCCAGCACATCAATCTTCATAAAACCCAACGCATCAATATCATCCTTGTTCCACTCAATACAGGTTCTGTTTTCCATGCGGGCATTCAGTATCGGAACCAGGTGATGTAACTTCTCCTGCGAGATGACAAAGCCACCCGTATGTTGTCCTAATTGCCGGGGAAAGCCAATGTATTGCTGGGTAAGTTGTAAGACTTTTTTCAGGTGCGTATCAGTTGAATCGATACCCATCTCCTTTATCTTCTCTTCATCAAACCATTCATCCGTGTAATGCCAGATCGATTTGCTTAAGTTGTCAACGGCATCCACCGATAAACCCATTGCTCTGCCTACATCCCTGATAGCTCCCTTCTGGTGTTGTTGGGTAACCGTAGCTATGATAGCTGCCCTGTCCCTTCCATACTTCCGGTAGATATACTGCATCACTTCTTCTCTTCTCTCATGCTCAAAATCTACATCTATGTCCGGCGGTTCATTACGGGCAGAGGAAATGAACCGTTCAAAAAGGAGATCAAATTTGGTAGGGTTGACCGATGTGATACCTAAGCAATAGCAGACAGTTGAATTGGCGGCTGAACCTCTTCCCTGGCATAGTATGTTCTGACTTCTGGCATAGCGGACAATATCATGTACGGTAAGAAAGTAAGAAGCAAAATTCATCTCACGAATGAAGGTGAGTTCATACCGTATCGTCTCTCTTGTTTTCACCGGAACAACATCACCAAACATTTGTTTGGCTCCTTTCCAGGTAAGCCATTCCAGTTCTTCCTGCGGGCTTCTTCCTTCACTTGTTAATTCTTCAGGGTAGTTGTATTGCAGGCTACTTAACGAGAACTCACAGGCGGCGGCTATTTCCTGTGTATTGGCAATCGCTTCGGGGTGCCCACGAAATAAACGTTCCATCTCATCTGCCGGCTTCAGGTAACGTTCCGCGTTTTCGTACAACCAGAACCCTGCATTGTAAATTGTGCATTTTTCTCTTACACAGGTCAATACGTCCTGCAACTCTCTTCGATTAGGGGTATGATAATGTACATCATTGATCGCTACCAACGGAACGCCATAGCGTTCTGATAGTTGAGACAGCCTGTGAAGCCTTTTAAAATCTTCGCTTCGGTAAGCACGGACAGCACCGATATACAAATCATTATTCAATGCTTCACTATACTCTTCCAGTGTTTCTATAAAATCACATTCAAAGTGAAAGGAATTGCTTAATGATAATGGTGGAACAACGATGAACTTCATCCCTTGTGCATGTTCATATACATCGGATTTGTATAACTCGCATTTACCCTTTTCTGTCCTGATGTTCCCTCTCGTAAGTAAGGTACATAACCTTGCATACGCCTCTTTATCCGTTGGATAAGCCAGCAGGCTATAGCCATCCACTAAGTCAAGCCTGCAGCCCGTTATTATCTTTATATTTTTCTTTTTGCCAGCCGCATAAGCTCTTACCACACCTGCCAATGTATTACGGTCTGTAATGGCAATTTCCTTGTAGCCATAAGCGGCTGCCTGTTCTATCATTTCTTCGGGATGGGAAGCACCTCTCAGAAAGCTGAAATTGGTGGTAACGCTTAATTCTGTATAGTTCATAGTTGGTGGGTGGTTTAGTAATCCGGGAATGATGCTCTATTCAAAAAAGCCGTGAATAAACCATAA
>CAZZZH010000088.1:0-15802 GCA_964658445.1 Ilyomonas sp. | reverse complement strand
CCATTTCCTGATGGCAGCAAATGATTTCCTGCCGGCAGCGAACCCTTTTCCGAAGGCAGCAGGCCATTCGCTGCCTTTATCAAAAATTATTTTGGAATGATGAACAGCCGTTGCAACGCCCTGCAAAGAAAGCTGAACGCCCGGGATGGTTAGCAGGGAACTTCGGGAAGTTTCCGGGGCTCCCCATTTTACAACTTAAACGTCCCGCTTTTTAGCTAAAGGTTCTTACTTGCCCGTTGGCACAATGTATTTCTTACTGATATCATCATACTCCTTCATCATCTCGTTCGATTTTCCATCCCGGTCAAAAACCCTTTCCCACGTACTCAGCGGCTCCCAGATAAACGAGCCTTTGCCGCGTCCGTTCGCCACACCAAAGGCAATGTCGTTCACCTGCTTTTTCAGTTGCGAATACTCAACTACCACCACATCTTTATTAAATTTCTTAGCGAGGTAATTGGTGGTAAAATCCAAGTCAGCCAGCGTACCATGCCATTTGGGATAATACGACAAGCCAATCACATCGAACGGAACATTGCGAGCCGCCATTTTGGTAAAAAAAGCATCCGCTTCATCATACTGTCCACCCAACGCAACATGCAGCATGATAGTGGTTTGCGGGGCAATCGTTTTCACAGCCTTAATGCCCGCATAAATCAGCGCTGCCAAACTATCCGGGTGCGCAATATTGCCTTCCGGCCAAATCATTCCGTGATTAATTTCGTTGCCCACCTGCACTATATCCGGCGGTGTATTCTGCGCTTTCAGCGCCGTCATTACGGTTTGAGTAAAAGAAAAAACCGAGTCTTTCAGCTGCGCAAAATCAGCGCCTTTCCATGCCGATGGTTTGAACTGTTTTCCCGGATCAGCCCAGTAATCGCTGTAATGAAAATCGAGCAGGAATTTCATGCCCGCAGCCTTCACTCGTTTCGCCATTGCCAGCGTGTGCGCCAGATCGCAAAAGCCTTTTTTGGGAGAATAACCGCTATCCGCCGCTGGGTTGTTAAAGATTCTGAGCCGGATGTAGTTGATACCATGATCTTTTAAAATCTCGATGGCGTCACCTTCCTTTCCGTTATCAGAAAACTTCATTCCTCTTGCTTCCAGTTCCGGCAAAAAAGAAATATCAGCGCCCAGCATTTTGTTTTGAACCGTTGAATGCAAGTCGGGAGTAGAAGCAGCCACCGCTGTAATCGTGCTGTTTGCCGGCACCATATCAATGTCGGTATTGCCTTCGTAAAGCCCGTCAGCCTTTGCCGTAAAATGGATCTTATCAATGGAAGTTCCTGCCTGCAGAATCACCTGGCATTTGCCGTTGAATAAACTACGCTGCCACTTGCCGTCTTCGCATTTATCCGCTTCATGGCTGCTTGGGTCGCCATTGCCCACACCAATGATTCTCGCGTCGCCGGTAAGATTAAAATGAATGAGATTGTTGGCATCCGGCACTTCCCTGCCCTGCTTGTCAACGGCGGTAATATTCATCACCACGGCATCTTTGCCATCGGCAATCATCGTGGTTTTGTAAGGCGTTACCACCACGTCAACCGCATCGCCGGTGGTTTCTACTTTCGAAGTAATCTTCTTGCCCCGCTTGTAAGCCACGGCTTCCAGCGTTCCGGCTTCGTAAGGCACGCTCCATTGCAGGTGACTGTTGCGCGGCATATCTTTTTTGCCGAGACTTTTTCCGTTTAAAAACAACTCAACATTATCGGCATTTGTGTTTACCCAAACATCAATCGGCTGACCTTCTTTGCCCTTCCAGTTCCAGTGCGGCGAAATGTGCAGCACATCTTTATCTGTCCACCAGCTTTGATAATAGTAGTAGATATTTTTAGGAAAACCACAAACGTCCATGATGCCAAAATGCGAGTTGATGTTTGGCCAGATATAAGGCGTCGGCTCGCCGCGATAGTCGAAGCCCGTCCAGACAAAACCACCCATCCACCAGTCGGCAGGCGCGCAGAGTTTCCACCAGTCTTCAGCCTTGCTTGCCCACCACGGCGCGGTAATATCCTGGTCGGGAACATAAGCCCGAACCGTATCTTTCTCATAAATGCCGCGTGTGGTAACGGTACTTCCCATCTCGGTTCCGACAATCGGTTGTTCGGGGTGATCGCGGTGATAATCGTACACAAATTTTTCGCGGTAATTAAAACCGCGAACCGGGATAACACCATTGACACCGCCGAAAAAATTACCGAGGTCAGCTGCATAAGTTGCCGTTCTCGTTGGGTCCAATTCTTTTTGTTTTTGCAACAGGCTTTGCGCGATACGCTTGCCGGTGTTGTTGCTTTGAATATAACCTTCTTCATTACCAATTGACCAAAGGAAAACAGAAGGATGATTTCGATCGCGAAGCAGAAGATTTTTAAATTCATTCATGCCATAATCGCCGCTGTTCAGCAAGCGCGTTTCATCGAGCACCAACATGCCAAGACTATCGCAGGCTTGCAGCAATTCCGGCGTCGGCGCATTGTGGCTGGTTCGGTAAGCATTTACGCCCATCTCCTTGAGCAAATGAATGCGGTAGTATTGAAGATAATCAGGCAACGCGCTGCCAACACCCGCATGATCCTGGTGATTGTTGGTGCCATGAATTTTTGTGTAAATGCCGTTTACAAACAAGCCTTTATTGCTGATGGAAATGGTGCGGATGCCCGTTTTGGTACAGACACTGTCAATGGTTTTGTTGCCTTGTTTTACAAGCGTAATGACTCTGTATAAATACGGATCATCTAAATTCCAGAGATGAGGTTTGGGTAATGAAATGCTTTGTTTTACAACCGAAATTTGATTGACGTTTGTTGAAACAGAACTTGCCACAGAACCCGCGATTTTGTTACCGTCTCTTGACGTGATGTAAGATTGAATAGTATAATTCTCAACGTGGGAATTTGTGTTTTCAACCTGCGCTTCCACCATTACCTGCGCAGCGTTTGGAGTTACATTACTATGTATAAAAATACCACCTTCATGAACCAGATGCAGGTTGTTATATTCATTCAGCCAGGTATGTCGGTAAATGCCGGCGCCTTCATAAAACCAGCCTTCATATTGCGTAGCATCAACCCGAACGGTAATGATGTTAGGTTTATCAAACAAAATAAAATCTGTGATGTCGTACGACGAGCCTGTATAACCACTCCAATGCGCGCCGCAATAAATACCATTTACCCACACTTTGCTATCACGAAAAATACCATCGAAGTCAATAACAAAACGCTGCTCCGAATCTTTAACTGACACCGCAAATGATTTGCGATACCAGCCAACACTATTGTCGGGAAACAAGCCACCAACCGGTTTATAACCATGCGCCGTTACATCATCGTTCTTTGAATTTTGAAACGGCAAATAAACCACCCAGTCGTGCGGGAGATTAATATTCTGCCAGGCAGAATCATTGAACTTCGGATCAGCGGGTGTGCCATCTGCCTTGCCGGTTTTTGCAAACAAATTGGCAACTCCATAATTAAAATCTTTTGCCGGGTCGGACGCATTTCCCAAATGAAATTTCCAGCCCTTATCAAAACTAATTCGGCTGACCGGCAAGGATGTTTGCGCAAAAAGATGCGTATAAAAACAGGACGAGAAAACAATGAGAAAGATGGTGATCTTCATGACAAGAAATTGAAAACCGGATGAATGAGCAAGCCGATTGATGTATAAAGATAAGCGACGAACACGAACGCGAGCCTGCGTGAAATGCCTTTCGGTATGACGCTAAAACGTGTAGGTATAATTCACAAAATCCATAGCTGGCAAGGTGTTGCCTGTAAAATCGAACAACGTACAATTGTCGTAAGATGAGCCGGTGCCGTAACCATCTTTTAGCTGAGAGGTAATCCAGGCTGGCTCCCAATACATCACGCCTTTGCCACCACCTTTGATGACTGCTTGCGTCATGTCTTTCATGAACTGATATTGCCCGTCTTTAGAAACCGTATAACCAGCAAACGCATCGTTGCCGGAAATTACATTGTTGTAATTATCGGCATTGCCATTTGTCCAGGGACAATCGGTTTCCACAATCATCACATCTTTACCATACTTGGTTTTTACCGAACTGATGGTTGATGTAAGCTGGCTCAATGAAGTTATGGTTGACCAGACATAATAGTAAGAAATGCCGAGAATATCGAAGTCGGTAACCTTAGCAGAATTGATGATGTTTCCTTCCCAATAATCCGCATTTTCAGGTTTGGCAACATGCAGAATAATTTTGGGTTTGATGGTAGACGTGGTTGAAAAATCTCTCACGGCTTTGATGCCGCTGTTGAGTAAAATGCCAAAGTTTGTCCAGTCGTTATTAACCACTTGGCCAACAGGAAACAACATACCACTATTGGTTTCATTGCCAACCTGCACCATTTCGGGTGTAAGGTTTTTGCTCTTTAATTCATTCAGTACACGAAGCGTGTACTGATAAACAGAATCGGATAAAGTTGTAACATCTAACCCTTGCCAGGCGGCTGGTGTTACTTGGTTTCCCGGATCAGCCCAGGTATCGCTGTAATGAAAATCTAGGTTCACTGCCATGCCTTGCTCTTTGGCGCGCTGGATTGTTTTTTCTACATCAGCTATATCACTGTACAATCTTCCGGTGAGTGTATCTGTCCAGGTTGGATTGTACCAAAGCCTTACCCGCACTGTGTTGCAGCCATGATTTTTAAAAATGAGAAACGGATCTTTTGTTGAACCTGAGTCTTTATACGTGCCACCAAAATCCTGCACTTCGTTTACGTAAGAAAGGTCTGCACCCATGGAAAATTTGTCCCAGTTATATATTGTTTTGGTTGTAGTAACTGGCATTGTATCTACGGGTGTAACCGGCGAATCACTATTTCCACCTTTCGAGCAGGCAGACAAGCAATAAAAGGAAGAAAAATACAAAATGCAAACTAGGTATTTCATAAGTAATGACATTCAGTAGGCTAATTTTGTCGTTAATAAAAAAGGCTGCTTTACACAAAGCAGCCTTTTCAATCTTCACTCTACTTACAGTTTGGTAAGTGTATATGTATAATTTGGTGCGTGACTTAAATCGAGTACTACTTTATAGTTGCCTGCCTCCGAAACATGCAGATTATCGCCGCCATAACTTAGCTTGGAAGGATCGCCTCCAAGGTTAATATCCCAGGCATCATTAGCTCTGAATTTAAAGTCATCAGCAGTGAGAGCAATAGAAGCTATCGTCCAGGTATTGGTAGTAGCATCAAAAGAAAGCTCTGTACTTGCATCCCAGCCCTTTGGTGTGGCAGCGCCAATGATACCCCAAGTGGTTGCAGTTGCACTCCAGGTAAGATCAGCAGTATTTGCCTGCAAACGGTAGAAGCCAGCAGAAGGCACATTCAGGTTGCCACCGCTTGTGCTTAATTTACCACTACCTGCATCACCATAATTTGTGTGATCCCAATCTGGTTCGCTGGTAAATTTAAAGCCATTGAGAGAAGTTATATTTACATATCCGTCAAACGCAGAGCCATCTGAAGAAGCTAGCGCAGGTGCTGAAGAAGGATTCCATCCCTGATAATCTCCGGGCACATATAAATAAGCAATGAGAACAGTAGGAGTAACAGCAATAGACTGCACATTCGAATATGCTATTTGCTTACCATTTATGGTGGAGGCAATACGAAATTCTAACGTGCCTGTTTTATCTGCTTGAATACCACTCGCCGTTGCGTATTTATTTAAGTCGTCACCAGTAATAGAAGTTGTGGTATCTGTTGCCGTATTTATTGTTTTTGCAGCAGCAAAATTATTACCAGCTGTATCATATTGCAAGGTATATGTAAGCGTAGCACCGCCGTAATTAGGTGCATGCCAATTAAATGTTTCTACTGTTTCGCTTTTGTTTTGCAGTGAAATAACAACCGGACCCGTAGTAGAAGCAGTTAATGCAAATGGAATTGCATAAGGCGTTGCCTGCACAGTAACCGTGTTCGAAATTTTTTGATCATTATTGTTAGGATAAGAAGCTAGTACACGCACATCAACACCGCGCGATGTATTAAAGGCATAGCCAAAATTGTTCACCAGAATATTATTCATTTCTGTCGCTGTGAAACTGGTGCTGACTGAGCCTGTTACTTGTTTATTAATTGCCGTTACAAAATTGCCACCGCTAGTATCTATCTGCAACACATATTTTGTAGTAGACGAGTCAATAGCATACTGCGGACTTGACCAAGAGAATGATACAGCTGTGTTTGCCGAATCGGAGGGTGACGGTGTAAGTGTAGTAGTGGAACTGGTTAAAGCAATGTCTGATCCTGATTTATAAAAAGGCAGATTACCTTCTTTATTGCAGGCTGTTATTACCAGCGCAACTGTACAAAGAAGAAGTATGAGTTTTGAAAATGGTTTCATGTTATTAGTTTTTCAAAAATTATTATTGTGCTACTACAGAGAACTTACCCGTCTGAAAGTTTACAGTTATTTTATACATACCAGAAGTTGGCGGAGCCAGGATATTAGCACCATTAAAAACAAAATCACCTCCGTTTACTTCAGTAGCGTCGTCTGCTTTGGCAATACTCCACTGGTCATTCCACGAACCATTAACAGCTATAAATTTATACTCACCACCGCCTATCAGCGGAACAGTTATCTGATATTCTGTTGAACTGATTGTTGTAAACTGTTGGGTTTTAGGATCAACTGAGATTGGATTGTCCCAGCCTCCATTGGTTGCACTACCTACAATATATAGTGAATTTGATGTTGGTGGCGCTACCTTAGGTGGAATAGCATAAGGCATGCTCATAACCTGTACTGTATTTGAGACCAACTGTGCAGAACTATTGGTAAGGCTTGATACAACTCTTATATAAAGAGTGTATGTTTTTCCTGTGTCTAGAAGCAACTGGTTCAGCATAATATCATTCAAGTCTTCAACAAGAATATCATAACGCAAGTCTTTGCTAATTGCAATTACTTTTTTGTTAGAACTTGAGAAGTCAGATACGCTGTCTATTTGTAAATTGTATGTAACGTCCGCTGAACTTGCACCGGTATTAAATGTATAATTTGGATTGGTCCATGTAAACGATAAAGCTATTTTGCCGGTGTCTGAATATTTTACTTCAGCGCCTGCAGCAATACTGAGAATCGGTGCTGTTCCACCTTGGTAAATAACCTGGTTTTCGTCTTTCTTACAGGAAGCTGACAATAAGGATAGTAGCAAAACTGCAAGAGAAAATTTATATAATGTCTTCATTGTTGAATATTTATTTAAAAGCAACGATGTATTAATAGCCTGTATTCTGTACAAGGTTTGTGTTGGCAACAATATCTGTTGAAGGAATGGGAAATACGCTATAATGATTGTCAATACCAGTTCCATCTTTTACGCCGCCTTTCCACTGCCATAAATAATTAGAACCTGTATATTTACCAAAGCGTATTAAATCGGTTCTGCGATAACCTTCCCAATAAAGTTCTCTTCCTCTTTCAGCTAGTACATCATCCAGTGAAATACTGGCTACGTTGCCACTTGTATTACCATACGCTCTTTGGCGAACTACATTATAAGCCGCAACCGCACCCGAAGCATCACCTGTACGCAATAAGGCTTCCGCGTAGGTTAAGTATACTTCACCCAACCGGAATAGAGGAAAGTCTATCGAGCAAAAAACACCAGCATCCGACGGTGTGCTTCCATCAGCATTGAGATTGCGAAATTTCGTAATGCGGAGTCCATCTGTAAACTCGTTAATGGCTGTTATATCTTTTACATCTCCGTAAAACAAAGCTCTTTTGTCGGTGCTACCGCTCAAATCGCTAAACAAGGTAGGTAAAGTTGGCTTCGCTCTATTTCCGCCCCATCCACCGGAAGGAACACCGAATGAAGCAACATTCATATCGCCATTAATAGATGAGTTGACGATAAAAGTAGTACCTCCATAGTTTTGAGAATTTAATGCATCATAGTTAACAGAAAGAATCACTTCCGGGTTGTTAACATTATTGTCTGCCCGAAATAAATCTCCATAATTTGGCTTTAATGAGTATCCTGCATCAATTACCTTTTTTGCGTAAGTCGCAGCATCGGCATAACGTGCTGTTCCAGTATAAACCTCTGCGTTAAGGTATAAACGGGAAAGCAATGCCCAGTCGGCAGCTTTATCTGCTCTGCCATATTCATTTGTACGGGCGTCAGCCAAGTCTGGCTCGATAGCTAACAATTCAGATTCAATGTAAGTAAACAAATCAGCTCTCTTTATTTGTGGTGGTAAGTAAGTGCCAATGCCACTTTCTTCGGTAACGAAAGGAGGGTTAGCAAATAAATCCATCAGAACCCAATATTGATAAGCACGTAAGAAACGGGCTTCAGCAGTATATTGCCGGATAGTGGCTGTGTCTGAACTTGCAATACCGTTCGCAGCCATTGCCTGCGGAGTGGATTGACTAATAAAGGAGTTGGCTACTGTTATCTGATAAAAGCAACGGTAATAAAGCCCTTTTAAAATCGCATCATTAGAAGACCAGTTCATTGTGTTTAACTCCTGAATAGCTCCATTGGCATCGGTAACCCATGCACAAATCGCTTCATCGGAAGCCAGCTCCTGTACATTCCAATACATACGTATAAAATCAGACAGACCTGCATCTATCCCTCCTAAATCAGTACTACCTGGCCCACTAGAACTGGTAAGCGCAAAAGCACTATATACTTTTGCTAGTGACTGCTTATACCCGGAAACGGAATTGTAGACACTGTCGGAATAAATACCGTTAATAGGAGTTCTGTCTAGCTTTTTGGTACAGGAAGCAAGTAACATTATCCCGGCAAAAAAGCATAAGGAAAACGAGGTTATTTTGTTATTCATACAAGTAATAGTTAGAGATTAAAAGTTCACATTAGCACTCAGTGTAAAAGTTCTAGGACGAGGATAAATTACATTATCAACACCACTATACACTTCAGGGTCAATACCTGGATACTTAGTAACAATAAACACGTTCTGGCAGTAAGCACCAACTACGAGTCTTGCTTTTTTATTAAAAATATTCCCCACATTATAATTCAATCCAAGATTATCCATCTTGAGGAATGATGCATTATAAATGTAATAATCAGATTGTCGTTGATAGGTTGCAAAATTTGCAGACAAAGAAGCAGCCGGAACATTTTGAATATAGCCATTCGGGCTGATGATAGTACTTGTATTGCCATTACCCGAGTACACCTCATTGTACAAGTAATTACCAATGCTTGCACGAAGAACAGTACTTAAGCTCCAGCTTTTATAAGAAACAGAAGTAGAGAATCCCATTTTTATAGGTGCAAACGGACTTTTATAACGATATAAATCCTGGCTATTGATTACTCCATCACGGTTCAAATCTGCATATAAACCTTCAATCGGTTTTCCATTTGCATCGTACACTTGTTTATATACGTAAAAAGCGAAAGGAGAGTATCCAATTGTATTGATTTGTACCTGTGTTCCCTGCGGATCAACACTGGGGCCGGTGGGATTGCCTATAAAACCAGAGTCTTTTGCTTTGGTAAGCTTTGTAATCTCACGATGGATGTAGGTAAAATTGTAAGAGAAATTCCAACTAAAATTTTTGCTTTGTATTGGCGTTGCATTTAATGTTACTTCTATTCCCTTACTGCTCATGTCGCCTACATTATCTGTAAATACGTTTGTAAAATTGGTACCTGCTGCGAGATTTAAATTGTTAAGCAGGTCTTTCGTTTTTCGCGAGTACAAATCAACGGTGGCAGATACTCGGTTTTTAAGAATACCAACATCTAAACCCAAGTTGTAAGCTGCTGTTTGTTCCCATTTGATATCGGTAACATAAGCGGATGGCGAATAAGGTGTATAAAAAGTATTGCCAAATTGATACTGAGAAGTAGTAGAAGCAACATAATATGCAGGCAGATATAAATAATTGCCTATTCCTTCCTGTTGGCCGGTTACGCCATAGCTTAACCTCAATTTTAAATCAGATAAAGCGGTTACGTTTTTCAGAAAATCTTCTTGGTTAATACGCCAGGTTAAAGCAGCTGAGGGAAACACCCCCCATCTTACATCCTTTGCGAAACGTGATGAACCATCTGTACGAATAGAGCCGGATAAGATGTACTTATCAGCATACGTATATATTAAACGACCGTAGTAAGATATTAATGTGTTTTGCTGGATATCAGTATAATACGTTGGCGCGGAACCAGGCACTGTATCATGGTTCAGGAAGTATGCATAGTAACTAAAAGACTTTGGCTTGTTATCATAATAGCCATAACCAGCTACTGCATTAATATTACTCCTGATTGATTTAATATTCTTTACATAATTTAAATAAAACTCGCCTACTGTGTTTAACGTCGTTTGCTTGTACTTGGTAGTGTAACCACGGTATGAATAGCTGTTATTGCCCTGCCTTGAACTATCAATCAAAACATTACCATGACCTTCGGAAACATCATATCCCAAATTTAAGTTGGCATGCAAGTCGGGTAAGAAATGAAACTTATAGTCAAACTGAACGTTACCAAAGCTGCGGCTTACGTATCCTTTGCTGTGATATTGATCTAGCAAAGCAACTGGGTTTGATGTAGCATTGGGATTATAATTAGCACCTTGCAACCACTCAAAATAAGTTCCCTTATCTGTATAAACAGATTGCGTTGGATCGAAAGCGATTGCACTTCCAATGGCAGACTGATTAGCAAAATTATCCTGAGACAAAGTTCCTTTCAGATTGACATCAATCTTTAAATGGTTATCAAATAACATTGGCGTAATGTTCAAACTGAATGTTCCTCTTTGCAGCAAGTCGGTTTTTAAAGTGCCTTGCTGGGTAAGATAACCTAGTGATAACCGGTAAGGTAAATTTTTAACAGCGCCAGAAATGCTGATATTATTATCCGAAGTAATAGCATTCTGATAAATTTTGCTCTGCCAGTCAGTATTTGCTGTTCCCAGCAAAGCTTTCTGAGCCGCTGTAGCACCATTGGCAGGGTCATTTACAAAACTACGTATCGCATCTCCGCTTAATACATCCACCTTATTCGCAATTGTTGCCACAGAAAAATTGCTAACTGCGTTGATTTGCGGTTTGCCTCTACGTCCTCGTTTTGTGGTAATAATGATAACGCCATTTGAGGCGCGTGAACCATAAATAGCAGTGGAAGCCGCATCTTTTAAAACTGTGAAAGTTTCAATATCATTTGGGTTAATCAGTGCCAATTGGTTGGAAGCTCCGGAGATTCCATTCTGGCTTAACGGAATACCATCCACAATAATCAACGGATCATTGCTCGCATTTAAAGAAGCGCCTTCACGAATACGAATCACACTTCCTGAACCTGGAGCTCCGCCGTTCGATGTGACAGATACACCGGCCACTTTGCCTGCTATTAATTGATCGGGTGAAGTAATTGTTCCTTTCTGAAAATCTTTAGAACTTACCGTTGCGATGGAACCAGTAACATCTTTACGTTGTGCAGTTCCATAGCCGATAACCACCACATCTGCCAAAGAAGAAACAATCGGCGTTAAATGAACATTCACTACATCCCCACTAATCGCCATTTCCAGAGAACCATAATTAATAGAAGAGAATACCAATGTGGTGGCATTTGCCGGAACCCGCACTGAATAACTTCCATCCTGCTTTGTTTGTGTACCAATAGTGGTGCCTTTCACCAACACAGATACATTAGCCAATACTCTATCTGCCGTATCTGTTACAATGCCGGTAACCGTTCTGCTTTGCGCCAATGCAGGCATTGCAGTGCTACACGCTATCCCTAAAATAAGCGCAACCAGTAGCCATTTCAAATTCATGATGTGTATGGTTTTGATAAAAAAAAGAAGTGTTTGTTTCAAATAATAAATAATGGCATCAGCAAGTATCTCTTCCTCTAAAAATTTTAAAAAAATCAGGTTAAATAACAGTAAACAAGCAGGTGTTTTTTCACAATCGTTATCAGAAAAATGGCAATCGTTCTAATTTTTATACAAATGTGTACAATTTACACAATTAGAAAAAATATTTTGAAACTTATTTTAAAAAAAGACATGCCCCTACCCGGTTGTGCTGCAAATTGCCAGCTTTTTTTATTAATCTAAATTTAAATGCGTGGAAAAGACATTTCCTTATCTTGCGCACCCTGATTATATACCAAAAACAAGAGTATGAATTTTAGAAAGTTTGAAGTTCCCTACCCGATTGATGAACGTTATACTAAAAAGGTGGCTTACTTCTCTATGGAATTTGCTATTCATCAACCTTTAAAAATATACAGCGGCGGGCTAGGCTTTCTTGCCGGCAGCCACATGCGCAGCGCGAACGAATTGCGCCAGAATTTAATTGGCATCGGCATTCTCTGGAAGTATGGTTATTACGACCAGGCTCGCAACCAGGACCAAACGCTGCAGGTAACCTGGATGGAGAAGATCTATTCTTTCTTAGAAGATACGGGAATCAAGTACCAGATCATGATTCATGATACGCCGGTTTGGATAAAGGCGTGGTACTTGGCGCCGCAGACATTTAACAGTGCACCGATGTTTTTTCTAAGCACGGATTTGCCGGAAAACGATTATGTTTCGCAGACCATTTGCCATCGCTTATACGACGCGAATGTGGCTACTAAGGTGGCGCAATTTATTTTGCTGGGCGTGGGCGGTGCAAAGCTGGTAGACGAGCTGGGCTTTAACCCGGAAGTGTATCATTTGAATGAAGCGCATGGTCTTTCGGCCGCGTTTTATTTACTGAATAAATTCAAGAGCCTGGAAACGCTGAAGCAGCACCTGGTGTTTACCACGCATACGCCGGAAGAGGCCGGCAATGAGAAGCACGACTTGTATCTCTGCCATAAAATGAGTTATTTCTGCGGGCTTTCTGTAGATGAAGTGCGGAAAGTAACGGGAACCTACGACGATCAGTTTAATCATTCTTTGGTTGCGCTGCGTTTTGCGCGGCTTGCCAACGGTGTTTCTAAACTGCACGGCGAAGTGGCGAGGGAAATGTGGAGTAAGTACGATAACATTTGCCCGATTATCTCGATAACCAATGCGCAGAACTACCGCTATTGGGCAGATAAGCAATTGTATCGCTTTAGCGAGGAACATGATGATGCGGGATTTGACGACCGGAAGATGTACCTGAAGAAGCGTGCGTTTGATGTAGTGGCCGACCAGACGGGAAAGCTTTTTGACCCGAATATTCTCACCATTGTGTGGGCGCGCCGGTTTGCGGGCTATAAAAGAGCTGATTTTCTGGCGCAGAACAAGGAGCGTTTTGATAAAATGATGGCGAGTACAGACCGCCCGGTGCAGATTATCTGGGCGGGAAAGCCTTACCCGCTGGATTACTCGGCTATTTCTACCTTTAATAGTTTGGTTCAGTTGAGTAAGGGATATAAAAATATTGCGGTGCTGATTGGTTATGAGCTTTCGCTGAGTAAACGCCTGAAACAAGGGGCTGACATTTGGCTAAATAACCCGCGTGTGCCGAGGGAAGCGAGCGGAACGAGTGGAATGACGGCTGCCATGAACGGCGCGGTGAACTTTTCGACGGACGATGGCTGGATTCCGGAGTTTATAGACCAGGGACACAACGGATTTGTGGTGCCGAAGGCCGATTATGAGAAGATGAACACCATAGAACAGGATAAATATGACCTGGACACGATGTATGATATGCTGGAGAACCAGATTTTGCCGATGTATTACAACGATAAGGACACGTGGCGGCAAATTATTAAGAACGGGATGCGGGATGTGAGGTTTCAATTCGATAGTAACCGTATGGCGAACGAATATTATGAGCTGATGTATAAGCACGAGGGGTAGAGGGTGAGGCGTTTGGGGTGAAATGGAAGTGATTGGGAGAAATTAATTAACAAAAAGAGCCGCAGTAAGATGAAATTTTACTGCGGCTCTTTTATTTTTATGTGAATGGCTTTGTTTTTTGTTCTATTGCTATATAACAGCGGTGATAGGATTGAGCTTTTTTACTATAAAAATGAAAAAACCGGCTTAATGAACGTCGTCGAGGGAGAAAGCTTCTTTGATTTGCTTTAGATTGGTGCCATCTACGTTGCAGGAGTAGATTGAATACACGCGCGGAGGGTAATCGTTATACGTTTTGGGCGCTTCCTGCGAGTATAAAGAGAATACTAGCACCGTGCCATCGTCGGTAAGCTTTGCATAATCGCCCGAAGACATGCCGGACGGGATGTTTACAGGTATTATCTTCTCATTTCCACCGTTAATATCGGAAATATAATAGGTTGCTTTTGGATAATAGACTACCATCTTCTTATCGTGTGCTGATGTATCGTCGATTGGGAAGGTATATATAATAGAATCGTTGCGACCTGTGTGGTAGAGCATGAAATGACTGCCAGGAGTGGTGGTATTTGCCTGCGCAACGGTCTTCTGGCAGCTGATTTCGACGACGGCGATGGAGATGGCGAATAAAAAAAGGCTGATGGCTCCGAAAAGAAGCTTTTTCATAATTGTATGGTTTGGTGATTAGATGCTATGTAGGAGAAAATTGCTGACTAGTGCGAGAAAAAAAGTGGTTTACCACTTCCATTGCAGGTCTTGAAAGAAGGGAATGTTTCTTTCGGTGGCTAAGGCTTGGAGATACGTGTGCACTTCGGGTAAATTTTCTAATCTTTCTTTTGGAATTGTTAAACATTCGCCTGAGAAAAAGGCCAGAAAGAATTCGTTACTGATTTCTGTGATCTTTTCTATAACGGACAGCTTCATTTTACGTTCGCTTTCTTCATCGAACATTAGCCGATCAGTGTCGGTAAAAGTAATTGTAGAGAGAAGACCGACCCTTTTTTTGAAAAATGAGATTGTTAGTTTCTTTAGCCTTTTCTTATCAGCTATTTTATAATAAAAAACGTAGTAAATCTGCACGCAAAGTGCCAGAAGAGCGAAATAAAACCCAAATGGTTTATCTCTAAGGCTGAAAAAAGCGACTGATAGAAAGACAAAAGCATAAGTATAGATAGCCCAGAGCTTAATTTTCTTGTCTTTTTTGGCTTGTGAATGGGAAGCTATGCATAAAAGATATTGGAGATAGTCATTTTCGGTGAGATAGTATTCAATTGTCATGAGAAGTACTGGCTTTTTTTTGCTATTTATCTTTAAAAAGGGTAAAATGGCTTGTTAGTCGTGATAAAGGTTTACACTTCCTTCCCAGGGCTTTTTGATTTTGGTTAGTTTGATGAAATAGGGGATTAAAAGAACAAGTTCGAGGCGCACCATGAACGGGTAACCGGTGGTGATGAAGGGTAATACTAACATAACGACGAGACAGATGACGATGCCGATGAGAGCGTCTATTAAACCCAAGGTAATTGCATAGTCTTTCTCGAACCATAGTGCCCAAGCGGTGACGCCTTTGTAGATAAAAATTGAACCCAGGAAGAGATTCATGACACTTAGGTTTTTATCGCCTTCTAAACCGTAGACAGATTCAGTGAAATCGCCAACGAAGAAGGAAAGTACAAAGGCTATAACCTGTACGACACCTGAGACCATAAATAAAAGGCAGAAGCCCCTGATCCACCAGGGTAAAAGAGTTCTTCTTTTGACGGGAATGGGCAAGTCTTCTAAGATGGATTGTTCGTTTTGGTCTTGCATGGTGAGTTGGTTGGTTTACATGGATGAGTCTTTAGTTGTGTTCCTATTTTTTTAAAACGCCAGCGCAAAAAAGCCGTTCATTACGTCTACAATTACACTCATTTTCGTGAGGATTCTCTTCGTTTAGCAAAGATTTTCCTTCGTTTATCTAATAAATTTCTTCGTTT
>CAZZZH010000087.1:0-16057 GCA_964658445.1 Ilyomonas sp. | reverse complement strand
TAAGTTAATGTACAACATATGTCTACTTGACTTTCTATTTTTTTCTCAAAAAAAACAGCCTGCATCACAAAAGTGAACTGGTGATAATTTCTTGCCAGTGCCTTGCATCTATCCAACACCTTCAGGCTCTGGTGATACAAACCTTTGTTGTAGAGGATGCGTGCATAAACCATTTGTTCGTTCAGCAGCATGTCTATGTTTGTCTCATCTTTATACTGGTAAAGGCTGTCTAAAATTTGTTTGTATAAAGCCGCTTTTACATTAGACAATTGCTGTTTACTAATACTCGAATTTTTTTTTAGCAATACGGCTTCATCGTATTCATTCATCTTGTCTAAAGCATCGAATAAGATGATGGTTTTTAAATCGGCATTGCCATCCGCACGCTTCATGCTCAGCTTGAAATTGCGTTTATCAGCTTTATCAAGCGATTTTATTAATTGAAATAATTCATCGGTATTTCGGTTAGGCATCGTAATTTAACTTGTATGAAATGCAATGTGGGCAAAGGTTTTATTATTTTTATCTTTGTTTACACGGCGTAAAAGTGAGTATATTTTATTTTTGTTTGCTTGCCAACTCATTTTATTTTTATCCATGCAGACCGATGTAAGATTATTTTGGCAGGCAATCCATTAACTTGATAAGGTCTGCATTTATTTTATTTTTTATGGCTAACGATAGAATTTACATTTTCGACACCACGCTCCGTGATGGTGAACAAGTGCCCGGTTGCAAACTTAACACCGATGAAAAAGTAAAACTTGCCCTTGCTTTGGAAGACCTTGGCGTTGACATAATTGAAGCCGGTTTTCCCATCTCTTCGCCGGGCGATTTTACTTCTGTGGAAGCCATTGCCAAAGTGATTAAGAATGCTACCGTTTGTGGCTTAACGCGTTCGGTTCAAAAAGACATTGAATGCGCTGCTGCAGCACTAAAACATGCGGTTCGTCCACGCATTCATACCGGTATTGGCTCCTCCGATATTCACATTCGTCACAAGTTCAACACATCGCGCGAAGAGATTTTGGAACGCGCTAAAAACGCTACTAAACTTGCCAGCAACTTAGTAGATGATGTTGAATTTTTTTGCGAAGATGCGGGTCGTGCGGATGATGATTTTTTAGCTCGCCTTGTAGAAACAGTTATTGCTGCAGGCGCCACAGTTGTTAATATTCCGGATACAACCGGCTATTGTTTGCCACAACAATATGGTGATAAAATCAAGTACCTCATCAACCGTGTTCCGAATGTTGACAAAGCCATTTTAAGTTGCCATTGTCATAACGATTTAGGCTTAGCAACCGCTAATTCTATTGCTGGTGCTATGAGTGGTGCAAGGCAAATAGAATGCACCATCAATGGCATTGGAGAGCGCGCGGGCAACACATCGTTGGAAGAAGTCGTCATGATCATTCAGCAACATTCATCGTTGGGTTTATACACACATATTAATTCTAAAAAATTAAACCCGATTAGTCATCTTGTTTCTGAAACGATGCGCATGCCAGTACAAAGCAACAAAGCCATTGTGGGTGCCAATGCATTCTCACACTCCTCCGGCATTCACCAGGATGGATTTCTAAAAGAGACTACGACGTATGAAATTATCAACCCGGAAGATGTAGGTGCCGATAGTAGTAAAATTGTTCTGACAGCGCGCAGCGGCAGAAGTGCCTTAGCGCATCGGTTTCATAAATTGGGCTATGAATTTTCGCGAAACGATATTGATGTTTTATACACACAGTTTTTAGAAGTAGCAGACAGCAAAAAGGAAGTTGAAGACGATGATCTGAAAGAGCTGGCAGATGAATACGATGGGCAACATGCCTAGCACATATGACTTGGCTAGAGAAGCATCTTTCGGCAAACTTGTCCTATCGCTTTAATGACGATTCGGAAATTGACTCTAAAAACACAAATCAACATCACTCATGAGCAAAACATTATTCGATAAAATCTGGAACAAACACGTTGTAAAAAACATTGAAGGCGGACCTGCAGTTTTATATATTGACAAACATTTCATTCATGAAGTAACGAGTCCACAAGCTTTTAAAGGCTTGGAAAGCCGCGGACTGCCTGTGTTTCGCCCGAAGCAGGTAGTTGCCACAGCAGATCATAATGTACCTACCTTAAATCAACACCTTCCCATTCAGGAAGAACTTTCGCGCATACAAGTGCAAACGCTGAAAGACAACTGCGAAAAGTTTGGAATTGAATTGTACGGTTTGGGTCATCCGTTCCAGGGTATCGTCCACATCATTGGTCCTGAACTCGGCATTACACAGCCTGGCATGACCATCGTTTGTGGCGACAGTCACACTTCAACACATGGTGCATTTGGTGCCGTTGCATTTGGCATTGGCACCAGCGAAGTGGAAATGGTGATGGCAACGCAATGCCTTATGCAAAGCAAGCCTAAGCTAATGCGCATCAATGTAGACGGCGCATTAAACAAAGGCGTAGTTTCCAAAGACATTATTCTCTACATCATTTCGCAAATTTCAGCGAGCGGTGCTACGGGTTATTTTGTTGAGTATGCCGGTTCTGCCATACGTAATTTATCCATGGAAGCGCGTATGACCATTTGCAATATGAGCATCGAAATGGGTGCTCGCGGCGGCATGATTGCACCTGATGAAACGACTTTCAACTATATCAAAGGACGTTTGTTCGCACCTGCAGATGACGATTGGGACAAAGCGCTGGAATACTGGAAAACACTGTATTCTGATGAAGATGCTGTATTCGATAGAGAACTGAATATTAAAGCCGAAGACATTGAGCCGATGATAACCTATGGAACGAACCCGGGTATGGGCATCGGCATCAGCGGGCATGTTCCCGAACTGAATGAGATTGCCGAAAAGGTATCGTTTGAAAAATCGCTTCACTACATGGGCTTGCAGCCAGGCGAAGTAATTAAAGGTCATAAAGTAGACTATGTTTTTATTGGTAGTTGCACCAATGCCCGCATTGAAGATTTGCGCATGGTAGCTTCGTTTATGAAAGGAAAAAAGAAAGCTGATAGCGTAGAAGTTTGGGTAGTTCCTGGCAGCAAACAAGTGGAAAAACAAGCGATGGAAGAAGGCATTCATACCATATTTGAAGAAGCCGGTTTTGTTCTCCGTCAACCCGGTTGTTCGGCATGTTTAGGCATGAATGAAGATAAGATTCCGGCTGGCAAATATTGCATCAGCACAAGCAACAGAAATTTTGAAGGAAGACAAGGACCGAACGCCCGTACCATGCTCGCAAGCCCGCTCACTGCTGCGGCCGCAGCCGTTACAGGTGTTGTAACTGATGTAAGAGAAATGCTTGACTAATAAACCATCACAAATGAATATTAAACAATGCCGGAAATAAAGTGGAATGCGGGTTTGTACGATGAAAAGCATGGCTTTGTAGCGAAGTATGGTGAAGATGTGCTGGAGTGGTTGCAACCACAGAAGGATGAGCGTATTTTGGATGTGGGTTGCGGCACCGGGACGTTGACAAATAAAATAAGTGAAAGAGGTGCAGATGTAACAGGCCTTGATGCTTCGGAAGACATGATTAAGAAAGCAAGTTCTTCTTATTCAAACCTCAAGTTCTTTGTAAAAGATGCTACGAATTTTTCTTTTGAAGAGCCGTTCGATGCAGTGTTTTCAAATGCTACACTGCATTGGATTCATGAACAGGAAAAAGCATTGCATTGTATTTATAACAGCCTGAAAAACGGAGGAAGATTTGTTTTTGAAATGGGTGGAAAACACAATGTGGAAAGTATTCACAATGCAATAAAACAGGCTGTTGCAGAAGCCGGTTATCAGGATGCAATTCCTTCGGCAAGCAACTATTTCCCTTCTGTAGCTGAGCAATATTTGCTATTGGAAAAGGTCGGTTTTACTGTATCGGATGTCGCTTATTTTCAGCGACCGACAGCGTTGGTAGGTGAAGAAGGAATGAAGAACTGGATTATACAATTTGGAACTTTCTTTTTTGCCGGCATTCCTGCTGAGACTGCAGATAAAGCAATCAATCGCGCGGTCGAAAAACTAAGACCAACCAATTATAGAGAAAGCATTTGGTATGGCGATTATGTAAGGCTAAGAATAAAAGCAGTAAAAGGATAAATATGCCCATTAACATTGACGTTATCCGCAAAACAAACCAAACTTTTGTTGGTATGATGAATGAGCTATCTATTGAACAGATCAACACAATTCCAGTAAATTTTAATAACAATGTAATCTGGAATTTTGCACACTCACTTGCGGTACAACAGGCATTTTTTTATGGGCTTTCCGGTCTGCCTAACACTATTGAAAATGAGTTTATCAATCGATATAAAAAAGGAACGAAACCGGAAGGATTTGTTACTGAAATAGAAGTCAATAACATTATAAAGATGTTTGCCAATGCCATTGATGTTTTTGAAAAGGATTATAAAAACGGCATCTTTAAAGAATATCATCATTACACAACAAGTATTGGTTTCATTCTTACAAATATTGACGAAGCTATACAAGCGGCTTCCTTCCACGATGGCTGGCACTTTGGTTACGCGAGAATGTTGAAAAAGCTAGTACTGGCTGAATAAAGAGTATTTATTAATTATAATAAAAAGATTTTAAAAAGTTAATGCATCTCTCTTTACCCATAATTCATGCAGTAGAATCATAGCAAATAATACAAGTTTTAATCATGAGCAAAAGCATTAGCATAATCACCTCAACCATTGTTCCGATTGACATCGAGAACATAGATACGGATCAAATCATTCCTGCACGCTTCTTAAAAGCTACAAGCCGGGATGGTTTTGGCAAAAATTTATTCCGCGACTGGCGATACAATAACAACAACGAAAATGACCCCAAAGAAGACTTCCCATTAAACAACTCAAAGTATAATGGAAAAATATTAGTTGCCGCTAAGAATTTCGGTTGTGGCAGCAGCCGCGAACATGCAGCCTGGGCAATTAAAGACTATGGTTTCGATGTAGTCATCAGTTCTTTTTTCGCTGATATTTTTAAGAATAATGCACTGAATAACTTTTTGTTGCCTGTAACCATTAGTGATGAGTTTTTGCAAAAAATATTTAAAGCTGTCAACGATAATCCTGCAACAGAAATCGAAGTGAATTTATCGGAGCAATTCGTCAAAATTTTATCAACGGGCGAACAGGAAGGTTTTGATATCAATAGTTATAAAAAAACGTGTTTGTTAAACGGCTACGACGATATCGATTACCTCTTAAGCATGAAAAAAGAAATTGAAGAGTTTGAAATAAATCGCTAATAGTTTTTCAGGAATAAAAAGCATGAGCAACACGTCCATCATACTAAACCATATTTCTGTAACGCTTCAGGGTAATGACCTGCTGAAGGACATTTCGTTCTGTTTGCAGCCGGGTGAACATCTCGCCATCATTGGTCCATCAGGAAGCGGAAAGACAACGCTGGCAAGGGTTTTAGCTGGTCAGTTGTTTGCAAAAGGAAGCGTTGTTATTCAATATGATGAGTCGTCTCCATTACAAAAGAGAGTATTGCTGACTGAGCAGCGAAACCAGTTTAAAAACCTATCGCATACAACCGACTTCTATTATCAGCAACGCTTTAATAGCTTTGATGCGAGCGATGCGCAAACAGTACTTGATGAACTTAGCAGCATAAGTAAAGTGCAGGACTCAGAAATAGAAACATTGCTCCGGCAGTTCGGCTTATACGAACGCCGTTATGCACCACTCATTCAACTATCTAGTGGCGAAAACAAACGATTTCAGCTGATAAAAGCCACTCTTTCCCGGCCACAAATATTGATACTGGATTCGCCTTTTATTGGTTTGGACAATGCATCCAGAACTTTCCTTTTTTACATTATCAACCAGTTGTCGAAGGATATCAAAATCATCCTGATTACCGATGCTCACCAGTTGCCGGATTGCATTACGCACATTGCCCGGCTTGAAGAAGGGAAACTAAGCAAATTTGTAGCAAAAGAAAAATATAGCAGCTATAACATTCCGGTGCATTTCTCTTATCAAAATGCCAGTCTTGATTCGTTACCTATACAAGAAAAGGAAGAGCCGTATCGCAGTATCGTCACTATGAAAAATGTTGACGTTTACTATAGCAACAAAATCATTTTACACGACATCAATTGGCAGATAAGACCCGGCGACAAATGGCTGTTGCGCGGACACAATGGCGCCGGAAAATCAACCTTGCTAAGTCTCATCAATGGCGACAATCCACAGGCTTATAAAAACGAAATTTATCTGTTTGATAAACGTCGCGGAAGTGGCGAGAGCATTTGGGACATCAAACAAAAAATCGGCTTTGTATCGCCTGAGCTTCATGCTTTTTACGACAAGACAACAAGTTGCTACAATACAATCGCATCGGGGTTCTTTGATACAATTGGCTTATTCAAAAAGATAACGGAACAGCAGCATGAGGCAATAAAAAAATGGATTGATTTTCTAGATTTGTCAGCCATAAAAAATAAACCACTGGCAAGCTTGTCATTTGGAACACAACGGTTGATTTTATTAGCCAGAGCTTTGGTAAAAAATCCGCCGCTATTCATCCTTGATGAACCTTGCCAGGGTTTAGACGACGAGCAAAAAGATGTTTTTATAAATCTGGTGAATAACATTTGCGAGCAGTTCAACAAAACACTGATTTATGTTAGTCATTACGATACTGAAGTTCCCGATTGTATAAGTTATGTTATGGAGTTGACAAACGGAAAGCAGGAAATTTATACAGTAAAAAAAGAAACAGAATTTATATAAATCATTCTAAAATTATCCCTTAAAAACAGAGAGTTTTATGACAAAAAATATAACGGCTATTTTAGGTGATGGCATCGGGCCGGAAGTAACACAGCAATCCATCAAAGTGCTCAACGCCATTGCAGCACAGCACGGCCACGAGTTTCATTATGAGTATCATCTCATGGGCGCTGATGCTATTGATAAAACCGGTAATCCGCTACCGGACGAAACGATCGAATCTTGCTTAAAAACAGATGCGGTATTGTTTGGTGCTATCGGTCATCCAAAATATGATAACGACCCGACGGCGAAGGTTCGTCCAGAGCAAGGATTGCTGAAAATCCGCAAGACATTGAATCTTTTTGCAAACATCCGACCCATCACCATCTATCCATCGTTGTATCATCTTTCTCCGCTGAAAAGCAAAAGCCTCGAAGATGTCGATTTTGTTATTTACCGCGAGCTAACCGGCGGCATTTACTTCGGAAAAAAGTATCTCAACGAAGAAGGCACGCAGGCTTCCGACGATTGCATTTATTCGAAAGAAGAGATCGAGCGCATTGCACACTTAGCATTTCAAAGCGCGCAGCAGCGCAGAAAGAAATTAACTCTTGTTGATAAAGCCAACGTGCTCGAAACCTCTCGTCTCTGGCGAAAAGTAGTTCAGCAAATGGCTTTGCAATACAGCGATGTAACTGTTGATTATATGTTTGTCGACAACGCTGCCATGCAGATTATTTTAAATCCTAAACAGTTTGATGTGATCCTCACCGAAAACATGTTCGGCGATATCATCAGCGACGAAGCTAGTGTGCTCAGTGGCTCGTTAGGTCTTGCACCATCTGCTTCCGTTGGCAGTGGCACCGCGCTGTTCGAGCCTATTCACGGCAGTTATCCGCAAGCAGCCGGCAAAGACATCGCAAACCCAATCGGGTCAATACTTTCAGCAGCCATGATGCTCGATTATTTTGCGATGTATAAAGAAGCAGAACAGGTTCGCAACGCCGTTGCCTGGACGTTGAAGAGCGGCTTTGTAACAAAAGATATAGATGCCGTCAACAATTATTCAACATCAACCATTGGCGATTTGATTAAAGATTTTATCGAAAACAAATTGCCTGACGATGTGAACCGGCATAACATGGCGCTAAGCAAGAGCACTATTATCTAAACCGAGATTTGGGGAGATGAAAAAGATGAAAAGATGAAATACAAATACAAGCTACAGAACAGCCGTTTTGAGACGAGCTGTAGTTTTTCATGGCATCGCCTGTTGTGTCACTCACTTGTACGTTCAGAAAATATTGAGCATTTATGCGGGTACAAATTTGAATAGAAAAGACAGTAAAAACATAAACCAATACGTTCCAGAAACGGTGTGTTTTCATGGCTAAACAAACAACAAAACATGAATCAGAATCAAACCATAGAAGAAGAAATAAACAACGCGCCAAGCGTTGACGAACAAGCAACCATTGCCAATGCCGGAAACAAATTAAACAAATACTCACAGATACTTACGCAAGACGAAACACAGCCCGCTGCGCAAGCCATGTATTACGCCATCGGTTTTACCGAAGACGACTTTAGCAAAGCGCAGGTTGGTATTGCCAGCATGGGCTGGGACGGCAATCCCTGCAACATGCACTTAAATGATTTAGCCACACAGGTTCGCGACAGCGTAAACAATGTGGAAGGCTTGCTGGGCCTGCGTTTCTACACCATTGGCGTCAGCGACGGCATTAGTATGGGAACCGATGGCATGCGCTACAGTTTGGTAAGTAGAGATATAATTGCCGATAGTATAGAAACCAATGCCGGCGCTCAGTATTACGATGCGCTCATCACCATTCCTGGTTGCGATAAAAACATGCCTGGCTCCATCATGGCTATGGGCCGCTTGAATCGTCCTTCCATCATGTTGTATGGTGGTACCATTGCACCTGGGCATTATAAAGGGCAAGACCTTAACATCGTTTCCACCTTCGAAGCGTTGGGACAAAAAATAATGGGCAACTTGGAGGAAGGTGATTTTAAAGGCATCATCCGTAATGCGTGCCCTGGTGCAGGCGCCTGTGGGGGCATGTACACCGCCAACACGATGGCAAGTGCCATAGAAGCGTTGGGCATGAGCATGCCTAATTCATCTTCTAACCCGGCTCTAAGTGACGAAAAACAAAAAGAGTGTGAAGCTGTTGGCAAAGCCATTAAATTATTGCTTGAACGGGACATCAAACCTAGAGACATCATGACGCGCCAAGCGTTTGAAAATGCAATCACCGTAATCATGGTGTTGGGCGGAAGTACCAATGCGGTATTGCATCTCATCGCGATAGCCAAGAGCGTAGATGTAGCGCTAACACAAGATGATTTTCAAACCATCAGCAATAAAATTCCTGTACTTGCAGACTTTAAGCCAAGCGGCAAATATTTAATGGAAGATTTACACAGATGGGGCGGTATTCCTGCCGTAATGAAATACTTGTTGGGCAAGGGTTTGCTGCATGGCGACTGTCTAACAGTGACAGGCAAAACCATTGCAGAAAACTTAGCCGATGCACCCGATTTAGACTTCACCAAACAAGACATTATTCAACCGCTGGAAACACCATTGAAAGCAACGGGTCATTTGCAAATTTTATATGGCAATCTTGCCACGGGTGGCAGTGTGGCCAAGATCAGTGGTAAAGAGGGGGAACGTTTTGAAGGTACCGCCCGCGTGTTTGATGGCGAGCATCATTTGATGCAAGGCTTACAAAGTGGTAAAATACATGCCGGCGATGTAGTTGTTATCCGCAACATCGGTCCTAAAGGAGCGCCTGGTATGCCCGAAATGCTAAAGCCTACAGGAGCCATCATTGGCGCAGGTTTAGGCAAAAGCGTTGCCCTGATAACCGATGGAAGATTTAGTGGCGGTACGCATGGTTTTGTAGTCGGTCATATCACGCCAGAAGCATTTGAAGGCGGCTTGATTGCCCTAGTAGAAGATGACGATATTATTGAAATAGATGCGGTAAAAAATACATTGACTTTAAAAGTCAGTGAAGACATGATCGCGCAGCGCAAAGCCGCGTGGAAGCAGCCGCCGTTAAAAGCTACGAAAGGTATTTTGTATAAGTATGCAAAGTATGTAAAGACTGCCGCAGAAGGCTGCGTTACGGATGAAGATTAACTGATTGATTGTCGCAAATTGCAACAACCATAAATGAATAAAACCTGAGTGTATGGAAACTCTCACACTATCAAAAAAAGAAACCACTGAAAGCGCCAAGACTACAACTACCATCACCGGCTCTCAAGCCGTATTGGAAGCACTGATAGCCGAAGAAACAGAAACCATTTTCGGTTATCCCGGCGGCGCTATCATGCCCATCTACGATGCGTTGTACGATTACAACGACAGGCTGAAACACATCCTTGTACGACATGAGCAGGGCGGTATTCATGCGGCGCAGGGATATGCGCGAACATCGGGTAAAGCGGGCGTTGTGTTTGCAACAAGCGGACCCGGTGCAACCAATTTAGTAACAGGTTTAGCTGATGCGCAAATAGACAGTACGCCGCTGGTATGCATTACGGGACAAGTGTTTGCGCACCTGCTTGGCACCGATGCTTTCCAGGAAACGGACGTTATCAACATTACCACTCCGGTTACCAAATGGAACTATCAGGTTACGGATGCTAATGAAATTCCTGCGGTGATGGCAAAAGCATTTCACATCGCCAAAACCGGGAGACCCGGACCCGTTCTGATTGATATTACTAAGAACGCGCAGCTACAAAAATTTGACTATACTGGCTATACTAAAATGAATCATTTCCGTAGCTATCGCCCAAAGCCGATAGTGCGAAAAAAATATATTGAGCAAGCAGCTAAGCTCATCAATGAAGCGAAGAAGCCATTCGTGATTTGGGGACAAGGTGTGATATTGGGAAATGCCGAAAAAGAGTTTGCGGCTTTCATTGAAAAAACAGGCATTCCGGCAGCCTGGACCATATTGGGCGTAGGTGCCATACCAACTGATCATCCGCTAAATGTCGGCATGTTGGGCATGCATGGTAATTACGGGCCAAATGTACTGACCAACGATTGCGATGTACTGATTGCTATCGGCATGCGCTTCGATGATCGTGTAACCGGCAGGCTTGATAAATATGCCAAACAAGCCCAGGTAATTCATCTTGACATAGACCCGGCAGAGATAGACAAGAACGTAAAAGCAAACGTTCCGGTATGGGGCGATTGCAAAGAAACTTTACCATTGCTTACCGAGTTAGTTGACCAAAAAGTGCATCCGCAATGGTTACAGCGCTTTAAGGAGTTGGAAGAAAAAGAAGTTGAGGCTGTGATCTTTGAAGAGCAAAATCCATCTACCGAAACACTAACGATGGGTGAGGTGATCAAGATATTAAATGAATTGACAGGCGGCGATGCGGTGATTGTTACAGATGTGGGTCAGCATCAGATGGTGGCTTGCCGTTATGCGAAATTCAACAATACAAGAAGCAACATTACATCCGGTGGTTTAGGTACGATGGGCTTTGCATTGCCGGCGGCTATCGGCGCTAAGTTTGGCGCACCAGATAAGACAGTGGTTGCTATTGCTGGCGATGGCGGCATACAAATGACAATACAGGAATTGGGTACTATTATGCAAAGCAAAGTGGATGTAAAGATTTTAATTCTTAACAACCAGTTCCTCGGCATGGTACGCCAGTGGCAGCAGTTGTTTCACGATAAAAGATATTCGTTTGTTGACATTGCCAGTCCCGATTATATAATGGTGGCAAAAGGTTATGGCATTGAAGGTCAAAAAGTAGAACACAGAAAAGATTTGAAGTCTGCTTTACAAACCATGTTAGAACACGAGGGTGCTTATCTTTTAGAAGTGATGGTGGGCAAAGAAAATAATGTATTTCCAATGGTACCACAAGGCTGCAGTGTGAGCGAGATAAGATTGAAGTAAGCCCGGACTGTAAAAGAGAAATTAGAGAGCGACCTTATTTTATGAAGCACCCACTTTATTTATTACTTATAATATTTAATCGCCATTAAAACTCTAATTGGGGGTTAGGAGCTATATGAAACAAGAATTCACCATTACCATTTATACAGAAAACCAAATTGGTTTGCTGAATAGGATTGCTATTATTTTTTCAAGACGAAAAATTAATATTGACAGCATTAATTCCTCACCTTCCGAAGTGGACAGTGTTTATAGGTTTACTATTGTGGTAACGGAAACCGAAGAAGTGGTTTCCAAGCTTTGCCGGCAAATAGAAAAACAGGTTGAAGTTTTAAAAGCTTATTACAATACAGGCGATGAAATTATCTGGCAGGAATTGGCTTTGTATAAAGTGCCTACCGACATCATTGCAGAGAAAGTAACGGTTGAAAGACTGCTACGGAAATATGGTGCTCGCGCTGTAGTGATTCGCAAAGATTATACGGTGTTCGAAACCTCGGGTCACCGCGAAGAAACGGAAGGATTGATCAAAGCGTTAGAGCCGTATGGTTTGATAGAATTTGTTCGCAGTGCACGTGTTGCTATTATTAAAAACAGCAATGGCTTTCATGAAAAATTGCGTGAGTTTGAAGAACAGCAGCCTGGTGAAGAGGTAGCCGAAAATGAATTTTTGAATGAGCGAGGTGATGTGTTTACTATGTAATTTTTAAAATAAACAAATGAACGTTTTACAAACCATTCCTGTTCTTCGCATCTTCGATTATGCCAAAGCCATTGAATTTTACATTGGCTGGCTTGGCTTCGCCATCGTTTGGGAACATCACTTTGAGCCCAACACACCTGCCTATCTGGAAATAACGAAAGGCACGCTGACACTGCATTTGAGCGAACATCATGGCGACGGAACGCCAGGCTCACATGTGTTCATCTGGTGTGAAGGTGTAAAAGAATATCACGAGGAACTGATTACTAAAAAGTATAAATACAACCGGCCGGGTTTAGACAAAACATTTTACGGAGCACTCGCATTTGTCGTCAACGATCCATTCAACAACAAGATCTCGTTCAACGAAAAAATAGTTAAAAGTGAAGCGTAGTGCTGCAAACAATCAAGAGCAATTCTCATTTTTCATTCATCATTCATAACTAAAAACATGGCAACATTAAACTTCGGCGGCGTGGAAGAAAACGTAGTAACACGCGACGAATTCCCGTTAAGTAAAGCACAAGAAATATTAAGCGGCGAAACGGTAGCCGTTATTGGTTACGGCGTGCAAGGTCCCGGTCAGGCTTTGAACCAAAGAGATAACGGCATCAAAGTAATTGTAGGTCAGAGAAAGGAAAGCAAGACCTGGGACAAGGCTGTAAGCGATGGCTTTGTTCCCGGCGAAACTTTGTTCGAAATAGAAGAAGCATTAGAACGCGGAACCATCATCTGTTACTTGCTTAGCGATGCGGCACAAATAGAGTTATGGCCAACGGTAAAAAAACATTTAACCGCAGGCAAAGCCTTGTATTTTTCTCATGGCTTCGGTATAACGTTTAACGAACAAACCGGCATTATCCCGCCGAAAGATGTAGATGTTTTTCTGGTAGCGCCAAAGGGTTCGGGCACTTCATTGCGCAGGATGTTTTTGCAAGGTCGTGGCTTGAATAGCTCTTATGCCATTTACCAGGATGCAACGGGCAAAGCCAAAGACCGCGTAATTGCATTGGGCATTGCGGTGGGTAGCGGCTACTTGTTTGAAACTGATTTCAGAAAAGAAGTATTTAGCGATTTAACCGGCGAGCGTGGAACTTTAATGGGCGCTATACAAGGCATTTTTGCTGCACAATATGAAGTGCTCCGTAGCAAAGGCCACACGCCTTCTGAAGCGTTTAATGAAACGGTGGAAGAGCTTACACAAAGCCTGATGCCACTGGTTGCCGAAAATGGTATGGATTGGATGTATGCCAACTGCTCAACTACAGCACAACGCGGTGCATTAGACTGGTGGAAAAGGTTTAAAGATGCGACACAACCGGTGTTTAATGAGCTTTATGAAAGCGTTGCTGCAGGCAAAGAAAGCCAGCGTTCTATAGACAGTAATTCCCAAAAAGATTATCGTGAAAAGCTGAATGAAGAGCTGAAAGAATTGCGCGAAAGTGAGATGTGGCAGGCAGGCAAAACGGTAAGAAGCTTACGACCGGAGAATCAGCAATAAATAATAAAACAGCCGCTTGTTTGCGGCTGTTTTATTATACAATGAATTAATTTTTATAGTTGTTGCTTTTATTAATTCAATACTTCATCAACAATAGGTTTATTCAATGAGCAACAAAATTTTCTTTTATTTGTTTTCTAAAATAATTGTTTCATGCAGCCGCCTAAAAAAGTAAAAGAACATCACCAGATTGTAACTATAGAAAGGGATTGGAAAGAATATCTTGGCGAATGTTTGCTTATAATTTTTAGTGTAATTCTCGCTTTGATTTTAACTGAGTTTATCAATAGTCTGAATGAAGAAAAGAAGACCAACGAAATACTACACCAGTTAAAGATGAGTTGATCGATAATAAAAAAATGGAAGAAGAACAATATCATTACCACCTGAAAGTGGTAAAAAATATAGACAGCGCTTTGCAAAATCCGGTAATGGCCAACCAGTTGATCAGTAATGGTGGAATCAATTTACAAATTATAGCTCCTCAAGGTGTGATGCTTCACGATTTGAATGATGTAGCCTGGCAGATTGCGAAGCAAAATGATATTGTTTCGAAAATTGACATTGGCACTTACAGCTTATTAAATAACATCTACAATAATCAACAACGCATAACAACCTCCGAAGACAAAATTGCACAAGTGCTTTTATCGTGGGAATCGCGCCAGCCGCAGAACATAAGAACAGCGCTCATATTAACGCGCGACAATTATCATGGCTGGGATGTGGACAGAGCGCCGGGATTGTTAGAATTGTATCAACAAGCTATCGATAAATTAAGCAAATATTAAACATGCCTACCTGCATACCTGATAAGAATCAATCTCTCGACTTCAACGCTGCCGCTGAACGATTAAAAAATATAATTGTCAGAACACCTTTGATGCTCAACCACAATCTTTCGCGGAAATACAACGCGAATATTTACCTTAAGCGTGAAGACCTGCAGATTGTGAGAAGCTACAAGCTACGTGGCGCTTACAACATGATCAGTTCATTGCCGCAGGAACAATTGGCAAAGGGCGTGGTTTGCGCCAGCGCAGGCAATCATGCACAGGGTTTCGCTTATAGCTGTAAGAAATTGGGCATTAAAGGCGTTGTTTTTATGCCTGGCATAACGCCCAAACAAAAAGTAAATCAAACGAGGATGTGGGGTGAAGACAACGTTGAGATAAGGCTCATCGGCGACACGTATGATGACTGCGCAACGGCAGCCATGCAATACACGACCGAGCACAATCTGACCTTTATTCCGCCGTTTGAAGATTATAAAATAATGGAAGGACAAGGGACGGTAGGCATGGAAATATGGGAAGATCTTCAGCCTGTTGATTATCTTTTTTTACCGGTTGGCGGCGGCGGTCTGGCATCGGGTGTCGGTAGTTATTTTAAAACCGTCTCTCCCCAAACAAAAATCATCGGTACCGAGCCAGAAGGCGCACCCAGTATGAAACGCGCGCTGGAAGCGGGACATCCGGTGACGCTGACAAGCATCGATAAGTTTGTAGATGGCGCAGCCGTAAAACGCGTTGGCGATCTCACCTTCAGTATCTGTAAAGAAGTGCTGGATGAAATGGTTACCGTTCCGGAAGGAAAAATATGCTCTGTCATCTTACAGATGTACAATACCGATGCGATTGTAGTTGAGCCAGCCGGTGCTTTATCGGTAGCGGCTCTCGATTGGTATAAAGACGAGATAAAGAATAAAAATGTCGTCTGTATCATTAGTGGAAGCAACAACGATATAGACCGTATGCCCGAAATAAAAGAGCGTTCTTTACAGTACGAAGGATTAAAACATTACTTTCTTATTCGCTTTGCCCAACGCCCCGGTGCTCTGCGAGATTTCTTAAATTTTGTTTTGGGACCGACCGACGATATCACACGCTTCGAATACATGCAAAAGACTAATAAGGAAACGGGTCCGGCACTTGTTGGTATTGAGCTTCAGCAGCGAGACGATTATGTTCATTTGCTAGAAAAAATGAACCAGTACAATATTGATTTCACAGAGTTGAATAAAGATGATAAGTTGTTTGGCTACTTGGTTTAATAAGTAAGACATTCTTCATAATTTTTGAAAATAATAAGCCTGACGTAGAAATGTCAGGCTTATTATTTTC